>JAPOTO010000031.1 GCA_026709135.1 Gammaproteobacteria bacterium
CCAAACCGCGGCATCTGCGGCTTTCCAAGCGCGTCGTGGACCGCCTCCCGGTCGACGGCGGGGACATCGTGTTCCGGGACCGCGAGCTGCCCGGCTTCGGCGTCCGGGTCTATCCGAGCGGGCGCAAGGTGTGCGTTGTGCAAACCCGGGGACCCGCTAGCTTTGGAATCGGCCTCCTCGCTCACCATCACTTAGCATTGGACAACTCTGCGGCTGCGGCTCTGCGGCTTGACCAAGTTTGGGCATTGGGCGGATAATGATGTGTTGGCTTGGGGGTCGGCAGGGAACGACGGGGAAAATGGAGCGACTAAAGCAAAAGCGGCAAGTGATCGGTCGATTGCTGTCTCCGGCGCGGGTTGTCCGCGTCTGCCTGCTGCTGCTTGTCGCCCAAGTGGCTCTGCTCGCGCATGTGCACGAGATAGACGGGCACGACGAAGCCGAGTCGGTCGAGGAGTGCGAACTCTGCCTGCTGCTCAACGCCCTTGACGATTTCATCGAACCCGTTTCCGCGGGCGAAACGATTCCGGCCGCCCCAGCCGAACGGCTCGACCATCCGCCGGCACCGCCTTCCTTTTCATTGCCCGCCCCGCAAGCCAGAGGCCCTCCCCAAGCCTGATCCCGGCCAGCGGTTCGCAGTTTTCAAATACCCGCCCCGGCATCCTGTCCGGCACCGGTCTTGACCTGCATCGGCGGTGGCCTATCTGCCAGTCAGTCATCTGTTTTTTTGGGAATACTATCTTTGGGGAGCACCATGAACGCAAAACGCAAGATTTCAGCAATCCAACGCAAGAAACTGCCAGCCGCCATCGGCTTGGCGCTGGCGGTCGGCTGCGCCGGCGGCGCCCTCGCGCAGGAGGGGGCCGGCCAGGGTGGAGATCAAATCACAGAAATCGTAGTTACCTCGCCGTTCCAGGAAACGGCGGCGGAAACCGCCATGCCGGTTGGCGTTCTCGCCGGCGATGTGTTGCGGGAGCATATCGGCAACAGCCTCGGCGATACGCTCAAGAATGAAATCGGCGTTGCGAGCGCCTCGTTCGGCACTGGCGTTGGGCTTCCGGTGATCCGCGGCCAGTCCGCCAACCGCGTCAAAGTCTTGTCGAACGGGGTCGGCGTTACCGATGTTTCCAACGCCAGTCCCGATCATGCCAACGCCGTGAATGTGGCGCTGGCGGAGCGGCTCGAAGTGATTCGCGGGCCGTCAACCCTGCTGTATGGCAGCAGCGCCATCGGCGGCGTCGTCAATGTCATCGACAACCGGATTCCAGAGCGTCTGCCGGAAAAAACCGGCTTCATCGTCCAGCAAATGCACAATACCGTGAGTTCCCAGGACGAAACCCTGATCCATGTCGATGGCGCGGTGGGCAATGTGGCCTTTCACTTCGATACATACCTGAGCCGCAACGACAATGTGGAGATCGGCGGTTACGCCATCGACGAGGGCGCCGTGGAGGCCCTTGAGGAGCTGTTCCACGAGCGCTTCGAGGAAGAGCATCACGACGACGACCATGACGACCATGACCATGACGAGCACGGCCACGACGAGCATGAAGAGGAAGTGGAAAACACCTTCGGCTTCATCGGCAACTCCGATGGCGAGTCGAGCGGCGGCAGTTTCGGCCTGTCCTTCGTTGGCGAAAACGGCTTTTTCGGTGTTTCCGTAAACGAGGTCGAAAAGAACTACGGCCTCCCGCTCGGCGTTCATGCCCATGCCCATGGCGAGGAAGAACATGAAGACGAGCACGACGAACACGAAGAGCACGAGGACGGGCACCACGACGAGGATGAACACGGGGACGAGCATGGCCACGGGGAAGAGGTTGAATTCGTCCGCCTCGATATGGAAAAGAGCCGCTACGATTTCAAGGGCGAATACCGCTTCGACGGCGGCTTCATCGAAAGCGTGCGCGTCACGGCGGGGATCACCGATTACGTCCACGACGAGATCGAGTTCTTCGAGGATGGCGACAGCCATGTTGGCACCCGCTTCAGCAACGAAGGCAACGAGGGCCGCCTCACCCTGAACCACGCCCAGGTGGGCAACTGGACCGGAGTCTGGGGCATGCAATTCGCCGACACCGTCTTCAGCGCCACCGGCGAGGAGGCCTTTATTCCGCGGTCCGATGTCAACTCCATCGGCGTTTTCGCGGTCGAGCGCTACAGCGCGGGCAACTGGACCGGCGAGGTCGGCATCCACCTGGAGGACAGCACGGTTGACCCCAATGGCCGCTGCGAGTTCAGCGCCAACGCCACGAGCGTGAGCGGGATGGTGCTGTACGATGTGGGCAACGACGCCAATCTGCTGTTCGGCCTGGCCCGGTCGCAGAGGACGCCGGCGGTTGAGGAGTTGTACTCCAACGTTTCCGAAACAACTTGCGCGCCCCAGGCGGACTTTGAAGATCTGGTCTTCCACGCCGGCACGAACACATTCGATATCGGCAATCCGCTGCTCGATGCGGAAACTTCCAACAACCTCGAGTTCGGCTACCGCCGGTATGGCGGCGGCTTCACCGGCGAGTTCAACGCCTACTACAACGAGATCGACGACTACATTTTCCTCGATCTGTCGGGGGAGTTTGAAGGCCAGACGATCGCCCGGTATCTGCAGCGGGACGCGCGCTTCACCGGCATCGAAGGCAAGGCGTCGTTCAATGTCATGGAAGGCGAGGCTTCGTCCCTGTCGCTCGGTGTGTTCGGCGACATGGTGAACGCCGAATTCAATTCCGGCGGCTATGTCCCGCGGATTCCGGCGTCCAAGTTTGGCGCCGAGATGCGCTGGCAGGGGGAGGCCTGGAGCGTGAATCTGCGCGCCACCCGGGTCAACGAGCAGGAAGACGTGGCCGAGTTGGAACTGCCCACCGACGGCTACACCCTGCTTTCGCTCTCCGCCGATTATCATTTCGACCTCGGCGGCGACAGCAGCCTCGAGCTGTTCCTGCGCGGAGACAACTTGCTCGATGAGGAAATCCGCAACCACGTCTCGCTGTTGAAAAACTACGCCCCCGAACCGGGCCGGAGCGTGATGGCTGGAGTCCGTTTCGAGTATTGATCGCGGGTCTTGCGCGGCGCGCGGGATGGCCGTTTGCCTAACTGTCATTCCGCGCGTTGCCGAGAATAGTTGGTAGAATCGCCTGATGTTGTACAAACTCGGGGAAGCTGAAGTTGAAATCGCCGGCGATGACTGGTTCGTCGCCGATACCGCCGCCGTCATCGGCCGGGTGCGGTTGGAGAACAATGCCAGCGTCTGGTTCGGCGCGGTGCTGCGCGGCGACAATGAACTGATCACCGTCGGCGAGAATTCCAACATTCAGGACTTGTCGGTGCTGCACACCGACCCGGGCTTTCCGCTCAACATCGGCCGCAACGTCACCGTGGGCCACAAGGTCATGCTCCACGGCTGCGTCATCGGCGACAATTCCCTCATCGGCATCAACTCGGTGGTGCTCAACGGCGCGAAAATCGGCGGCAACTGCCTTATCGGCGCCAACAGCCTGGTCACCGAAGGCAAACAAATCCCGGATGGCTCCCTCGTCCTCGGCGCCCCGGCCAAGATCGTCCGGCAACTGACCGACCAGGAAAAACAAATGCTGCTTGGCAGCGCCAACACCTACGTCCGCAACTTCAAACGCTTCAAACGCGACCTGAAACCCGATCCACGAAACCTCAAATAAATATGTTCTGATTTAATCAGAGCTTCCCCAAGCTCCACGGTAATCTGCGATGAGTGGCTTGGTTTTGGCGCCAGCACTCATCGCGTCCAATCCTCGACCCTCAGTCCATCGATACGCATATACTCGCGAGTATTATGCGTTACCAGGACCGTGTCCTCAGCCAATGCGTGGCAGGCAATCCACAGATCGTTGGCGCCGATCGGTGTGCCAGCGGATTTCAGCCGGGTAGATTGCTGGGCATAGTGTTGGCACAACGCTTGGTCCGCGTCATAAAGCACGGGTACTTGTCTAATCAACTGCTCAAGGCTGTGCAATACCCGGTCTTTCCGATCACTGCGTTCGGCGCCCTTGAGCAGTTCGGCATAGGTGACGAATGACATGCACAATTGGTCTTCAGGCTGGATTGCATTCACCCGTTTGGTCACCGAGGCAGGTTTGTTCTTGAGCAGATAGATCAGAATATTCGTGTCGAGCATGTACCTCACAGCGCTTCCCGCTCCTGCAGGGCTGGCTGGCTTGCCTGGTCTTCTTCCAAGATTGCAACGTAGTCATCGGTGAAGGAAGCGAGCACCTCAAGCAGCGCGGCACCACGGTCTTCGGGCACAGAATGGATGATCAAGTCCCCATTTTCCGCCTTGCTGATTTCCACCCTCGAGCATTGCAGTCTGAACTCCCGGGGAATACGCACAGCTTGGCTGTTGCCGTTGACGAAAACGCGGCTGCTGACAGGCGACATCTTTCTCTCCAAATGTGTACTAAAACGTAGATACTACGTCGAATTCCGGTCCCAGGCAACGCATGGGAATCAGCGCCAGCAACTCCCGCTAACGATTTCCGCGGGGTTGGATTGTCGGGTTCCGCGACCGAGGCGCCGGTTTGTCGACCGCGGGAGCGCGGGAACCCCTCCGGCCGATGCCGGATGGCGCGTTTCGAAGTCTGCCACCCTGAAGAACCCGACTCCGCGCTTCGGCCGCGGCGGGCCGGTCAGGACGTGTCGAAGGGAACCAGCTCGGTCCGGTGTCCGAATGCGATGGCGCGGTAGAGCGTCTCCCAGTCGGGGACGAAGAACTCCAGGAACAGGCCGCGCAGCCGTTCCCAGAAGTATTTCGCGCGGCCCGCCTTCTCCCGCGCCGCCCGGAACAACGCGCAGCAGCGCTGCTGCGCCTGGTCGATCAGGAAGGCGAGCATCATCAGGTTGGCGAACACCGTCGCCAGATGCTTGTTGCCGTGGCCGAAGTTGTGCTCGAAGCCGTAGCCTTGGTTCTTCAGGGTGTTGAATGTCTCATTCTCGATGCGCCAGCGGGCGCGGCCCGCCCGCGTCAGCGCCCCGGCGTTCGCCTCGTCGATCTCGATGTCCGTGACCCAAGTGAAGCATCGCTCCTTTCCGCCGGGGCGGGTTTCCCGGCATTCGAGGAAGTTGACCTCCAGATCGAAGTTCGCGTCGTTGAGCGGGACACTGTTGAGATAGCGGTATCGCCGCTTGAGGCCATTGGCATCCTCCGTCTCGAAGGTCCGCGTCCCCGGCGTGGCCCCCACCCATTCGAACAGGTGCCGGTGGCCGTCCGGCTTCACGCCGAGCACGAAGCGCATGTCCAGCGATCGCAGCAGTTCGATGTGCGGACCGTTCGACGCCAGCGCGTCCTCCACCACCAGCAGCTTCAGGTGTGGGTGCTCCCGCCGCACATGGGCCAGCAGCCGCCTCGCGGCGTTGCGCTCGCAGTCGTTCTTCTCCGAACCGTCCGTCCGCATGATCGGCTCCGGCGCCAGCGGGAACACCTCGCGGCGTTCCGGGTGCACCAGCACCGCCCCCAGCATCTGGTGGTGGTACGTCACCGTCCCGTCCCGGCGGCGCTTCTCGCAGCAGTGCGCGCAGCGCACACGCTCCGAGGAGTGGAAACCCGTGCCGTCCACCGACAGCACATGGTGGCCCAGCCAGATGAAGTCCGCCAGCGCCTTGCCCCGCTGCAAGGCCGCGAACAACCGCTTGAACGCCCCGCGAAGCGCCGCCGGGTCCACCCCGTCCAGCCGCTCCCGCATCGCCGTGTCCGACGGCGCCCGCGCCACCCCGTACAGCTTGCGCAGGTTCGAGCGGACGCGCTCGTCGCGGCGCGCGTCCCGGTCGAATTGCAGCAGCGAGGCATACTTCAGCCCGAACATCGCCAGCGCCGACATCAGGCAGTCCGGCAAGGTCAGGCCCCGGCCGGCAACGGGGTCCGGCACCCGGTCGAAACAATCCCGCGCGATCCGCAGCAGGCCCGGCGCGCTCAAAGTCTTGCGAAACAGCTTCTTGGCCATGTCCCGTCACCCCCGACACGCGAAAACCACCCTTATGATTGGTTTTTCGGCCAAAAGTCCGCGAAGGAAAAGGTTTTGGGCGGTCGGAAACCCGCGGAATCAGTGCCCGGGGAGGATTGGCGGGAATTGCTGAATCAGCGCGACCAATGGCGCGGGGCGTCAGCTCACTTTGGCCAGCGCCTGATCCAGGTCTTCGATGATGTCGTCGATGTGTTCGATGCCGACGG
>JAPOTO010000049.1:0-2263 GCA_026709135.1 Gammaproteobacteria bacterium
AGGCCCAGCGGCAATAACGCCGGGGAAATCCGCCAGCCGCGGCTATTCGACTTCGAGATCCATCTCATAGCGGAAATGCTCGGGGTTGTAGAGCACACGCAGGTAGTCGTGCATGCGCTCGCCCCCGGCGCTCTTGTTGTAGGAGCGGCGAACCAAACTCAGCAAGGCGCTGCCTTCGGGCACGGCGAGCGCCGCGGCGGCCTCGCCGCCGGCGGCCTCCGCGCTCAGCGTTTGCCTGACATGGGTGACTTCCAAGCCCTTCTCGCGGAAGTAGGAAAGCCTGGGCGTATCTTCAAAAATCGAGGGTTTGGCCGGCATTTCCACCCCGGCGGTCCAGCTTGTGTAATAGCCGAAGTCGAGCCCGTCGCGCTGGCGCACGCGAACCAGATGCAGCGCCTTCTCGCCGGGCGCGAGCCCCAGCTCGTCGCGAACCGCCTGGGGCGGCTCCTGCCAGCCGCAGCGGATCACCCGGGCGCGGCTGTTGCGCGCCATGGTCTCGATCTCCTGCAGCATGCCCACGAGCGGCGCCTTCACCGGCCGCGGCGAATACTGGTAAATGACATGGGTGCCCTTGCCGCGGCTGCGGGCGAGCAGGCCCTCGCCGGCGAGATCGTCCATCGCCCGCTTGGCGGTGATCCGCGACACTTTGAACAGGTTGGCGAGCACTTCCTCGGTGGGCATGCGGCTGCCGCGGGGCAGGGTGCCGTCGAGGATCAGCGTCTTCAGCAAGCTGTAAAGCTGAAAGTACAGCGGCGTCGGAGAGGACTTGTCGAGCGCCTTGAAGCGGGACTCGTCACTGAGGGCGTCGAGGGCGTTCACGGCATTCGCCTTTGTCATATATAGTTATAATGATATATCAAACATCGGCAATAGCCAGAGTCGCTTGAGCGGATGCTCCGGCGGGCGCGCCGGTTTGCAACTTACGCTTAATGACATTACATTAGGTCAAACCAGCAGCCGGCCAAGCGCGGTATCACGAGAGCATTCAGATGGAAAGTTTGAGCAAAAACCGGATGTACCCGTGGTTCATCGCCATCTTCGCCGCCGTGGTGCTGATGGTGAGCAATGGCCAGACGATCTCGGGCCTGTCGGTTTTCGACCGGGCCTTCATCGACGAGTTTGGCTGGTCGCGCGGCGAAATCAAGTTCCGGGACATGATCACCCTGCTGCTCGCCGGCTTGGTGGCGCCGCTGTTCGGCATCCTCATCGACCGGCTCGGCGTGCGCCGCTGCATGCTCGCCGGCTGGGTGCTGCTGATCCTGGGCAATATCGCCTACAGCCGGCTCGGAAGCTTGGCGGAACTGTATCTGGTCCACGCCCTGTTCTCCTTCGTGCTTGTGGCCTGCGGACTGAATGCGGCGGTCATTCTCGTTTCCAAGTGGTTCACGCGGAAACGCGGCACCGCCATCGGCATCGCGCTGATGGGCACGAGCCTCGGCGGCATCGTCTTCCCGCAATACGGCACGGCGATGATCGAGGCCCTGGGCTGGCGCGGCGCCTTCGCCTGGGGCAGCCTGTTCCCGGCGGTGATGCTGGTGGCCACCTGGCTGCTGGTCAAGGACAAGCCCGATGTTGCCGACAGCGCGGCGAATGCGGCGGCCGCAGCGCCCGACCCGGACGCCGGCGTGCCTTTCGCCGAGGCCTTGCGCAGCCGCTCGTTCTGGGCGCTGGCGATCATCGCCATGACGACCTTCTACACCGTGCTCGGCACCCAGGCCCACATCTTCTTCTACATGACCGACGCGCAGTTCAACCCCCAGGTCGCGACCAACGCCATCAGCCTGTTCTTCTTCTGCGCCCTGGTCGGCAAGTTCATCTTCGGGCTGGCGGCGGACTACTTCGACAAGCGCCTGGTGTTCTATGGCAACCTGCTGGTGATGCTGGTCGGCTCGCTGATTTTGATCCGCATGGACGTGGCGCTGATCTGGATCGCGGTGACGGCCTTCGGCCTCGGCTGGGGCGGGGTGTACACGATGATCCAGCTCACCGTGATGAACATCTTCGGCACCCGGGACGCGGGCAAGATTCTGGGCACAATCACCGTGCTCGACGCCAGCGGCGGGGGCCTCGGCATCTGGCTAACCGGGGTGATTTACGACACAACCGGCAGTTACGAGCTGCCGTTTCTCATTTTCGCGGGCTTGATCGTGGTCGCCCTGGCCGCGCTCACCCAGGTGCGGCAGCCCGCGCAAGTGCCCGGCGCCACAGCCGCGGCGGCGACCTGAGCGGGGAAAGTCATCGATTCTCCGGGTATGCTCGTATC
>JAPOTO010000049.1:2364-6163 GCA_026709135.1 Gammaproteobacteria bacterium
GGGGAAAACCGAATGATTACCGAACTCGCGGTGCTGCGCTGGCTGCACATCCTCGCGATGGTCTATTGGCTCGGCGGCGAATGGGGCGTGTTCCAGACTTCGACCCACGTCATCAACCGCAAGCTGTCGATGGAAGAGCGCAGGCGGCACATGGAAACCGCCTACAAGATCGATATCCTCGCCCGCACCGGCATCATCCTGCTGCTGCCGCTGGGCCTGCACATGGGCCACATCTGGGGCGTGCAGCCGCTTGGCGGCATGTGGCTGTGGCTGATGTGGGCGCTGTTCGCCGGCTGGCTGGCGCTGTGCTGGGCCGCTTTCATCCACCGCGAAACCGACACCGGCATCCGCCTCACCATCTGGGACGAGCGCATCCGCTACCTCGTCATTCCCGCCCTGGTGATCTCCGCCGGCCTGTCGCTGCTCGGTTACGGGCCGTTCGAGGCTGGAACGGGACAAAAATGGTTTTCCTGGAAAGTGCTGATCTACGGCCTGCTGCTGGTCATCGGCCTGCAATTGCGCTACATCATGCGCGAGTGGACCGAGCTGTTCCGCGTGCTCGCCGCCGGCCCCAACCCCGAGGCGGAAAGCAAGCTGGAAAAATCCCTGCGCTTCGGCAAGCGCCTAGCCTACGTCTACTGGATCGGCATCGCCTCGGTGGCCTTCTTCGGCGCAACGAAGTTTGTGTGAAACGCTGAAATTGCCAGCGTAGCGAAGTCGCGGAATCCTCAACTCCCGCAGCAAGCCAGTATCTCCCCCGGCAGCGCGGGCCAGACGCCGGGCTTTGCGGTGATGTGGCCGAGGGCGGCCTCGAGGCGGGCGATGCGGTGGGGCTGGCCCATCAGCCAAGGATGCAGGTTGAGCGAGAGGATGCGGCCGCCGCCGCTTGCCTCGGCCTCGGCGAGGAGGAAATCGCCGGCGTCGCAGACCTGTTGCTTCCAGGACTCCACCGAATGCAGGTTCTGCATCAGGATGAAGCGGTCCTCAAGCTCGTTCGACAGCGGCATCGCCCACAAATCGCCGCCTTCGGTGTGGAAGCGGTAGGGCATGTCGTCGTTGACCCAGTCGGCGAACCATTCGACGCCCTGGCCGGCGAGCAGGTCCGGCGTGCGCGGGCTTTCGTTGCGCGCCGGGCTGAGCCAGCCGCGCACGGTCGCGCCGGTGGCGTCTCGCAGGCTGTCGAGGCTGCGCTCGATCAATTCGGCCTCTTGCTCCCGCGCAAGTCCGCCGTGATGGAGGCTGTCCATATCCCAACCGTGGGCGACAAATTCGCAGTCGCGCTCGCGCAGGGCGTGAATCAAGGCCGGCGCGCGCGCGCAAACCGCGGCGTTGACCGCGAAGCTCGGCTTCACGCGAAAGCGGTCGCAGGCGTCGAGCAGACGGAAGATGCCAACCCGGTTGCCATAATCGCGCAGGCTGAAATGCCGCAGGTCGGGATAGGGCATGGTCATGCCGCCGGGGGCGGGGAATGGCTTGCCGCGCTGGTTGAGCGGAAAGAACTGCACGCAGATGTTGACCCACAGCGCCAGCCGCTTGCCATCGGGCCACTTGACGGGCGCGCGCTCATGCAGTTGCGACCATTGGTAGCGGCTGTGGTCCATGCCGCGGCGGCGGTGGGGGTAGCGCAGGAACTCCGTATCAAGCGGCTCTTTGTTAAGTGGCTCTTTGTTAAATGCCATGGGCCGCCTCCCGCTTGCGGCGGATATCTTCCAGCGCCGCATCGTGGTAATGCTCGAGAAAGTAATTGGCGATCTCGCGCCCGGTGGCGACCCAGACGCCATCGTGTCCGGTGATGTACTCAAGCGCCTGCTCAAATGCGCGCAGCCGGTGCGGGCAGCTCACCTGGTAGTTGTGGGTGGGGATGCACATCACCGTGCCGCTGGTTTCGCCTTCGGCGTAGAGGCGGTCGAAGTTGTCCCGCAGCATCTCGCCGTAGGCCCGGGGCTCCATGCGGTTGACGACGTAGGCGATGGTGTCGTTCATCTCCAGCGAGTAGGGAATCGAAATGAAGCGCTGGCCGCCGCGCACCCGCACCGGGGTTGGCTGGTCGTCGTGGAACAGGTCGCAGGTGTAGATGCCACCGGCTTCGGCGAACAGGTCCATGGTGCGCTCGGAATGCGACAGCGCCGGCGCCAGATAGCCCGCGGGGCGCTGGCCGGTGTGTTTTTCGATGGTGTCCATGGCGTCGAGGATCATTTCGCGCTCCTGCTCCTCGGACAGGCCATAGGTGTAGCGGGTGTTGTAGATGCCGTGGCTGAAAAACTCCCAATCGAGTTCCGCGCAGGCTTCGATGATTTCGGGATGGTGCTCGCACAGCGCCGCCGACAGCGACACCGAGCCGCGAATGCCATAGCGCGCGAGCAGGCGCATCTGCCGCTCGTGGCCGACGCGGTTGCCGTAGTCGCGGATCGAATAGCCGCCGATATCGGGATACGGCCGCGGCCAGGGCTTGCGGCTCGGGTTGGTGGGCGGGTCAAGCTCGTAGAACTCGATATTCGGCGCCACCCAGAACGCCAGCCGGGCGCCCCCGGGCCAGACGATCCTGGGCCGGTCGCGATAAGGCCAGTAATCATACAGTTGCAAGTCGGCTTTCAAGTGGGCTTCCCCCTCTGCACCGCAAACTAGGCAGTTTTACCCGTCATTCTGCGCGTAGCGCCGGTTGCTTGTGGCTTCGATCCGTCGCCGTCTGGCCGGATGGCGTTCAGCGGACGCTGTGAATCCGTCCCTGATGGGACATGTTGTTCATGCCATCCCTGGCGCGACGCTTCTGGCTTCGACTGGCCCCAGTCTCGACATCCTGTCGAGCCGTTCGGCCCTCGAAAAGCGGTGCTTTTCGTCTGCTTCGCAGACCGGGCCTCACCCTGCCTCGCACGCCCGCTGAACGCCACCCGGCCAGACGGCGACTAACGCTGTGCCTGTCATCCGCCATTCTGCGCGCAGAATGACATGCTGTTTCACCGTTGCGGCTTACGGCGACCCAGCTACGCTTTTGCCGGCAGCTTGTTGAGCCAGTCCAGGGCTTCGGCGACGGGGATCACATCGGCGTACTTGAGCGCGAGGTCCATCAGATTGGCGAAATGCATGCTTTCGTGCTTGTCGGCGACGCATTCCTCGGGGACGATGGTGCGGTAGCCCCGGGAGAGCGACTCGACGGCGCTGGCGCGGATGCAGCCCGAAGTCGAGCCACCGGTGAGCACCACGGTATCGACCCGGTGCCAGACGCAAAGCGACTGCAACTGGGTCTCGAAAAACACCGAGGGCATTTTCTTGCAGTAGATCACGTCGCGGTCGTGGTCGATCTCGAGCCGGTCGTCGAACTCCGCGCGCTCGGAACCGTGCTTGATGTTCTGCAGCGAGTCGGGGGTGTCGGTGCGGGTGCCCCAGATGCCGCAGTCCTCGCCGGATTCCATGTAGGCCACATAGGTCCACACCACCGGCCAGCCCGCGCGCCGGAACCCGGCGCTGAGGGCATTGACGTATTCCTTCTGCCGGGGATCGGTTTCATAGGCGGTGGCGAAGCGGTCGGGCCGGGTGTAGGCCTTCTGCAAATCCACATTCACCAGGATCGCCTTCCCCCCAAAGCCAAACCGCGGCCGCGGATTCGCCTTGATCTCCAGATAAAGCTCTTTCGCAGTCTTGTCAGTCGTTTCCATAAAGCCTCCGCTTGGTCTGTAAAGGGGCAATCCTCGTTTGCCGAAAATGTGGTCACCGTGTTTGCTGATCTGCACAGCGCAAGTCCCCGTTCGCTGGGCGGTGTTCAGCGGGCGTGCGAGGCAGGAAGCCGAGCCCGAAGCCTACA
>JAPOTO010000251.1 GCA_026709135.1 Gammaproteobacteria bacterium
CTTTGCGGGGTTGCTGGCATGTCGATGTTGTCGGTGCCTAGGGCGTTGGCGATGGCGTTGATTATGGCGGGTGGGGCGCCGATGGCGCCGGCTTCTCCGGCGCCTTTGATGCCGAGTGGGTTGGTTTCGCAGCGGACGAGGTGGAGCGAGAAGTCGATGTCGCGGCAGTCGTCGGCCCGGGGCATGGTGTAGTCCATGAAGCTCGCGGTGAGCAACTGGCCGGAATCCGGGTCGTAGTGGCAGTCCTCGAGCAGGGCCTGGCCGAGGCCCTGGGCGATGCCGCCGTGGACTTGGCCGAGCAGCAGGTTGGGGTTGATCACCCGGCCGAAATCGTCAACCACGGTGAAGGCGATGATCTCCAGCGAGCCGGTTTCGGGGTCGATCTCGACCTCGACGACGTGGACGCCGTTGGGATAGGTTGACTCCGGCGGAGCGAAGCCCTCGGTTTCGTCGAACGCGGCGCCGCCATCGGCGGGGGCGGCCTTGGCGGCGACTTCGGCGAAGCTCGCGCCGCGGTCGGTGCCGGCGATCTGAAACCGGCCCGCCTCGAAGTGAATGTCGGCGGGGGCCGCTTCGAGCATCTCGGCGGCTTGCTTGCCGGCGGTTTCGATCAGCTTGCCCGCGCAGGCGGAAATCGCCGCCCCGCCCACTGGCACCGAGCGCGAGCCCATGGTGCCGCCGCCGCTTGGCATGGCGTCGGAATCACCCTGGATGATGGTGATCCGCTCCGGGTCGATGCCGAGCTGCTCGCAGATGATCTGCCGAAAGGCGGTCTCGTGGCCCTGGCCGTTGGACTGGGTGCCGATGAACAAGGTGACGCCGCCATCCGCGTCCACCCGCAGCCGCGCCTGTTCGGGCTGGCCGCCGGCGCAGCGCTCGATATAGCTCGCCATGCCGATGCCGCGCAGCTTCCCTTCCCGCTCAGCCAGCGCGCGCCGCGCCTCGAAGCCGCTCCAGCGGGATTTTTCCAGCGCGAGTTCGAGAATCTTGGGGAAATCGCCGCTGTCGTAGACCAGGCCGAGGGCGGTATTGAAAGGCATTTCGCCGGCGGTGACGAGATTGCGGCGGCGCAGTTCCACTGGTGAGACCCCAAGCTGGCGCGCCGCCACATCCATCAGCCGCTCGATGGCATAGATCGATTCCGGGCGGCCCGCGCCGCGGTAGGCGTCCACCGGCGCGGTGTTGGTGAACACGCCCTGCATGCGCACATGGACGGCTGGCACCCGGTAGCAGCCCGTGAGCATCGGCGCCCCGCCTTCGGAGGCGACAAAGGGCGAGAACGGCGACAGGCTTGAACCGAGATTGGCGATGGTCGAAACGCGCAGGCCGGTGAGGTTCAGTTCGGCGTCGAATCCGGCTTCGAGCCGGGTGACGTGGTCGCGGCCGTGGGCGTCGCTGAGGAAGGACTCGCCCCGGTCGGCGACCCATTTCACCGGCCTGCCGATTTCACGCGCGGCGTGGAGCGCGGCGATGTATTCCGGGTAGCAGGCGATCTTGGCGCCGAAGCCGCCGCCAACATCCTCGCAAATCACCCGCATGTCCCCGAAGCCGCAACCGAAAACCATCTGGGTGAGCAGGAAGCGCATGATGTGCACGCCCTGGCAGGAAACCCGCAGGACCATGCGGCCATCCTCGACCGCGGCGATGCAGCCCCTGGGCTCCATCGAGTTCGGCGCGAGGCGGTTGTTGATCAGCTCGAATTCGACCCGGTGCGCCGCTTCCCCGAGCGCCGCCCCGGCCGCGCTCGCGTCGCCCGCGCGCCAGTCGAAGCAGCGGTTTTGCGGCGCGTCCTCCCACAGCCGCGGCGCGCTGTCGGCCATCGCCCCGCCGGTGGCGGCGACCGCCGGCAATTCCTCGTAATCGACGAAGATCGACTCGGCCGCGTCGAGCGCCTGCATCCGGCTCTCGGCCACAATCAAGGCGACCGGCTCGCCCACGTGGCGCACGCGGCCGATGGCGAGCGCGGGCCGCGGCGGTTTGTGGCACGACGAGCCATCCTCGCCCCGGGCGTCCACTATGCAAGGCACATCGCCGATGCCCGCGGCGCGCAAATCTTCCCCGGTGTAGATCCCGAGCACGCCGGGGGCGGAGCGGGCGGCATCGAGGTCGATGGCTTTCATTTCCGCGTGGGCGTGGGGCGAGCGCAGGAATACGCCGATGGCCTGCTCCGGCGCGTGGCCGTCATCGAGATAAGACCCTTTTCCGGTGAGAAAGCGGCGGTCCTCGAAACGCGCCGCCGGCTGGCCGATGCCAAATTTGCTCATTTGTTCCCCCTCTTCCGCCTCCATCGGGGCGGTTCGGCAATTCTTCCCATCGGTGTTGTGGGACAGACGCGCAGTCGTGTTAGTCTGCGGCCTGATCCCCGGACATCCGAAACCCAGTCCACCGGGAGCGCATTATGGTCGATCTCGAAAATCCCGGCGGCGGCGAAATCGAATCCCGCGCATTCGAACATCCCGGGGAAGAGCAGCTTACCACCGAGCGATTCGAGTTTCACGGCAACGGCTCGGACTACTTCCGCATCTGGATCGTCAACATGCTGTTCACGATCCTCACCCTGGGCATCTACTCAGCCTGGGCCAAGGTTCGATCCAAAAGATACTTCTACGGCAACACCGAGCTCGCCGGCGACCACTTCGACTATCTGGCCAGCCCCATCGCGATTCTCAAAGGCCGGCTGATCGCCGTGGCCGCGCTGCTCGCCTACAGCTTCTCAGGTTACATCAGTTTGGCGGCGGGCTGGATAGCCCTCGCGCTGCTGCTGGCGCTGATTCCGCTCGCGGTGGTGCAATCGCGGCGCTTCAACTCATCCAATTCAGCCTGGCGCGGCGTGCGTTTCGGCTTTGACGGCGGCCACATGCAAGCCTATCCGCCTCATCTTTTCTGGCCCGCCCTCGGCGTTGCCACCCTTGGCCTGGCAATGCCCTTCGCCTGGTTCAAGAGCAACCAGTTTCAATTCAACCATTACCGCTTCGGCACAACCCGCTCGGCATCGACGGCCACCACCCGGGGATTCTACGTCATCGGCGTTTCCCTTGTGATCGCCCTGGTCGCGGTCATCGCGTTGTACTTGCTGTATTTGTTCGCCACCGCGATGCTGACGCGGATGATCGGGTTCGAGTCTTCCCAGGCGGCCGCCAACCTGGAAGCCGCATTGGTGATTTTCCCGAGCCTGCTGTTCGCCTACGCGACCCTGTGGGCCTTCTACCAGGCGATGTTCTACAAACTCGTTTTCAACAACATCGAAATCGGCGGCAACCGCCTGCGCAACAGCATTTATTCCCTCAACTACGTGTGGCTGATCGTCAGCAATACCTTCCTCATCATCGTCACGCTCGGCTTCTTCTACCCGTGGGCGGCGGTGCGCCGCGCGCGCTATCTGCTGTCGAACATCTCGCTGGAGGCGCGGGATCTCGACTCGTTCGCCGCCGGCGAATTCGATCACGCCTCGGCCCAGGGCGAGGAATTCGGCGAAGCCTTCGATCTGGGGCTGGGCCTTTGAACGAACTGCGCGGCGTATGGTTCGAGGGCGGCCTCAGCCGGGGCAGCCCGGCGAGACTGCGCTGGTCGGCCGCGGCGATCGCCGTGATCACCGACGAAGGCCAGATGGTTCGGGTGGACCGCGACAAAATCCAGGCCTTGAGTCCGTTGCCGGGCACTCCAACGCGCATCGCCTTCGGCGGGAGGGAAAGCTTCGTCACCGACGATGGGCACGGCGTCGAACGGTTGCGGGAGGCGCTGGCGCTGGCGCCCGGCCTGGCCAGCCGCGTGGAGCGGCATATGCCCGCGGTCATCGCCGCGGCCGCGCTCGTGGTGGCCATGCTGGCGGCCATTGCCCTGTGGGGCGTGCCCACACTCGCCGGGCGGCTGGCCCTGACTGTGCCCGAGGAAGTCAGCGCGCAAGTTTCACAGGCGCTGATGTCGCAATTGGATTTCTTTCTGGAACCTTCGGGCATCCCGCCCCCGCGCCAGCGGGAATTGGAGCGGTATTTCCAGTCCCACGGCGAAATCGAGACGATTGTGTTCCGGGAAGCCGGGCGTTTCGGCGCCAACGCGGTCACCCTCGGCGCCACCATGATTGCATTTTCCGACGAACTCGTGGAACTGGCGGAAAGCGACGAGGAGCTGCTCGCGGTCTACTTCCACGAGCTCGGCCACGCCCGGCTGCGGCATGTCGAACAAAATGTCTTCCGCGCCGCCGCCTGGCTGGTTTTGATTACCATGCTGACCGGAGACATCGGCGCGGTTGGGGAAATGCTCGTCGGCTTGCCGCTGTCGGCGGAACTCGCGGCCAATTCGCGAGCCTTCGAGCGCGAAGCCGACGCCTACGCCGTGGACCGCCTGATCGAAGCGGGTTTGTCGCCGATGCTGCTGGCAGACATCTTGCGCAAGCTGGAGGCGCATCATCAGCGGCGCGGCAGCGAAAATTCCGCCGGCGGCGGCGATGCCGACCCAAGCGCCGGAACGGACAGCCGGGAAAACCCAGTCTCCCCTTCCCTGCCGGACTACCTGGCCACCCACCCCCCAACCAGCGAACGCATCGCCTACATCCGCTCGCGCATGAACGACTGAGTTGAAGAAAGCCCCGCGGCTTCGGCCCGAACCCCCTCGCTGCTTCGCGCCACTCCCCCTTGACAGGGGGAGAGTCGGCCCCACCGACGCAGTCGATCTAACTCCCCTCCTTAAAAAGGAGCAGTCCCGAAGGGGCGGGGTGGTTGCCTCCGAGTGCAAGCCCCGCGGCGCCGCTCGAAGCCACTCAACCACCCGCTTGCCCGCGCCCGCTTCGTGGCCGATAATCGGCGGCATGGATGATTTCCACGATTCGCGGCCACCCGGGCGGCGCATGGGCACGGGGATGCTCGTGCTGGCCATGGCGCTCGGCCTTGCCGCGCTCACCGGAGCCTTCGACCGCTGGCTCGGCGAACAAGCCAACCCCAACAGCAACCTGCAAGGCATCGTCGGCCCGGATGGCGCCAGGGAAGTCGTGCTTGAGCGCAACCGCCAGGGCCATTACGTCGCCAGCGGCAAAATCAATGGCCTGCCGGTCACCTTCCTGCTCGACACCGGCGCCACCGATGTCGCCATTCCCGCACATATCGCCGAGGCCGCGGGGCTTGAGCGCGGCTTTCCGGGCCGGGCCTCCACCGCCAACGGCACCGTCGTCGTCTACGCCACCCGCATCGATCAATTGACCCTCGGCAACATCATCCTGCGCGACCTGTCGGCGAGCATCACCCCGAGCATGGGCGGCGACACCATCCTCCTTGGCATGAGCGCCCTGCAGCGGATCGAGTTCTCCCAGCGCGGTTCGCGGTTGACGCTGCGGGTGATATGAGTTCGGGGGTTTCCCTGAAGACGCTCCCGGAAGACCTCGCCGATCAAGTCCGCCGGGCGCTCGCGGAAGACCTCGGCGAAGGCGACATCACCGCCGCGCTGCTCGATGCTTCCGCCACAAGTTCCGGCCGCGCCATCGCAAGGGAAGGCACCGTGCTATGCGGCTGCCCCTGGGTCGATGAGGTCTACCGCCAGCTCGACCCAAACCTGACCCCGCGATGGCGCCACGAAGAAGGCGCCGAAATCCCCGCCGGCGCGACGCTGTACACAATCCAAGGCAACAGCCGCGCCCTGCTCACCGCCGAGCGCAGCGCGCTGAACTTCCTGCAAACACTTTGCGGCACCGCCCAGCGCAGCCGGGAACTCGCCCAAAGCATCGCCCACACCCGCTGCAAACTCCTCGACACCCGCAAAACCCTCCCCGGCCTGCGCAGCGCCCAAAAGTACGCCGTGCGCACCGGCGGCTGCCACAACCACAGAATGGGCCTGTTCGACGCCTATCTCATCAAGGAAAACCACATCCGCGCCCGCGGCGGAATCGCCCCGGCCATCGCCCGCGCCAGGCAACTGCGGCCGGAGCAGAAAATCGAGATCGAAGTGCGCGACCTCGCCGAGCTTGAACAAGCAATCGAAGCGGGCGCCGACACCGCCCTGCTCGACAACTTCGGCATCCAACAAATTCGCGAAGCGGTGCGCATCACCCGCGGCCGCTGCCAACTCGAAGCCTCCGGCGGAATCGAGGAAGAGGCACTGGTGGAAATCGCCGAAACTGGCGTAGACTATATTTCCCTCGGGCTACTAACCAAACACTGCCGCGCCGC
>JAPOTO010000136.1 GCA_026709135.1 Gammaproteobacteria bacterium
ATATACATTGGTTGACGAATCACCGGATTCCATCTCTTTTGAGCTTTGCGATTAGCTGCCGGTTATAGTGATATAGTTGCGCCCACATTCATTAAGCACTAAGGGGGAAGCCCATGAACAACCTGCGAATCCGAACTGCGGCGCTGGCCGTTGCCGCGCTGCTGAGTCAGGCTTGCGGGCCGGAGGAAAGCCTTGCCGATGTCGTCATGGCAGCGGGTGCCAGCAATGCGGTCGAGGCGATGACGGAGGCGGCGATGGAAGGCAACGCGGAAATGGTGAAGCGGCTGATAGACGCAGGCGCGGATGTGGAATCGGAGATGTACGGCGTGACGGCGCTGATTCGTGCGGCGACGCGAGGCTATGAGGACGTTGCCAAGGTGCTGGTTGACGCGGGCGCGAACGTGGACGTGAAGGCTGAATACGACACGACGGCGCTGATGTCTGCTGCGTATTCCGGCCATGCCGACGTGGTCAAGGTGCTGATTGACGCGGGCGCGGACGTGAACGCGAAGAATAGTGACGGCGTAACAGCGCTGATGATAGCAGCGGAGGACCATGAGAACGTTGCGAAGCTGCTTCGCGAGGCTGGCGCTAGGGAGTAGTTCCGCGCCCGGCCAAAACTAGGAGCCTGCGCCGCAGGAATTCACGGCTGCAAATCCGCTCTCATCCGCGCCCTCGGCTGATCGATTTCGTTGAATATAAGCCAATATTCGCCTCAATCGATCAGCCAAGGGCGCGGCGATATCGAATTTTCGCTTTCGCGAATTCCTACGGCGCAGGCTCCTAGGCACAGAAAAGGCACAAATGCTTGCACCGCTCCGCTCAAGCTCGCTTCGCGATGAGTTGCTCGACCACCGCGGGGTCGGCTAGGGTGGTGGTGTCGCCTAGGTTTTCGAGTTCGTTGGCGGCGATTTTGCGGAGGATGCGGCGCATGATTTTGCCGGAGCGGGTTTTGGGCAGGCCGGGGGCGAATTGGATGATTTCGGGTTTGGCGAAGGCGCCGATTTCCTTGGCGACGAAGCGGGTGAGTTCGGCGCGGAGCGCTTCGCCGGGGGCGGTGCCGGTCATCAGGGTGACGTAGGCGTAGATGCCCTGGCCCTTGATCTCGTGGGGGTAGCCGACGACCGCGGCTTCGGCGACGGCTTCGTGCAGCACGAGCGCGCTTTCCACTTCGGCGGTACCGAGGCGGTGGCCCGAGACGTTGATGACATCGTCGACGCGGCCGGTGACCCAATAGTAGCCGTCGGCGTCGCGGCGGGCGCTGTCGCCGGTGAAGTAATAGCCCGGGTAGGTGGTGAAATAGGTGTCGACGCAGCGCTGGTGGTCGCCGTAAACCGTGCGGATCTGGCCCGGCCAGCTTTGTTTGATGACGAGATTGCCGGTGGCTTCGCCGGCGAGTTCCTTGCCGTCGCTGTCGAGCAGGGCAGGGGCGACGCCGAAGAAGGGCCGGGTCGCCGAGCCGGGTTTGAGATCGGTGACGCCGGGAACCGGCGAGATCATGATGCCGCCGGTTTCGGTTTGCCACCAGGTGTCGACGATGGCGCAGCGGCCCTCGCCGACGACTTGGTAATACCATTCCCAGGCTTCCGGGTTGATCGGCTCGCCCACCGAGCCGAGCAGGCGCAGCGATTTCCGCGAGGTGCGCTTGACCGGCTCGTCGCCGCTCGCCATCAGCGCGCGGATCGCCGTGGGCGCGGTGTAGAAGATGTTGACCTGGTGCTTGTCGACCACTTGCCAGAAGCGCGAGGCGTCGGGGCTGGTCGGCACGCCCTCGAACATCAGCGTGGTGGCGCCGTTGGCGAGCGGGCCGTAGACGATGTAGGAATGGCCGGTGACCCAGCCGACATCGGCGGTGCACCAGTAGATGTCGCCCTCGTGGCAATCGAAGATGTATTTGTGGGTGATCGCCGCGCCGAGCAGGTAGCCGCCGGTGGTGTGCAGCACGCCTTTGGGTTTGCCGGTGGAGCCGGAGGTGTAGAGGATGAACAGCGGATCCTCGGCATCCATGATTTCTGGCTCGCAGTCTGCGCTCGCGGCTGCGGTGGCCTTGTGGTAGCAGACATCGCGCGTATCGTGCCAGGCAACCGCGCCATTGGTTCTGCGCACCACGAAAACGCTGTGCACATCGGGGCAGTCCGCAAGCGCCTTGTCCACATTGTGCTTCAGCGGGATCAGCCGCCGGCCGCGCACGCCCTCGTCGGCGGTGATCACCGCGCGGCAGTCGCAATCGAGGATGCGGTCCTTGAGCGATTCGGGGGAGAAGCCGCCGAACACCACTGAATGGATGGCGCCGATTCGCGCGCAGGCGAGCATGGCGTAGGCGGCCTCGGGGATCATCGGCAGGTAGATGCACACCCGGTCGCCTTTGCCGACGCCGCGGGCCTTGAGCGCGTTGGCGAGCCGGCCCACCGCTTCGTGCAGTTCGCGGTAGCTGACGTGCTTGTGCTCGTCGGGCTCGTCGCCTTCCCAGATGATCGCGGTCTGCCCGCCGCGGCGGGCGAGATGCCGGTCGATGCAGTTCCAGGCCGCGTTCAGGCGCCCGCCTTCGAACCAGCGGGCATTGGCGCTGGCGAAGTCGCCCGCCATCACTTTCCGCCAAGGCTGGTGCCAGTGCAGGAAGTTGCCGGCCTGCTCGGCCCAGAACTCCGCTGGGTCTTCTATGGAGCGGCGGTACATGGCCTCGAATTGTTCGCGGCTGAGATGGCTCTTCGCGCTGGCCGCATCGCTGACTGGGTAGATTGTGCTGTCTGACATGGGTTCCTTCCTGGGGATGATCGGGCGCCGCGGCAATTTTTGGAAGCCAGTTTATGCCTCATTATATGCCCCAGGGACCATCCCGATTGCAAGTTACAATACCCGCATGGGTGATGAAGAATTCGATCTGGTTATCGCTGGCGGCGGCGTCGTTGGGGCGGCATTGGCTTGCCTGCTGGATGGGCTTGAGCTGCGGGTCGCCCTGGTGGAGCGGCGGTTGCCGGATGAGGGCGGGCTACCGTTCGAGGCGGAGGGTTTGCGGTTCGATCCGCGGGTGAGCGCGGTCAACGAGGCTTCGCGGCGGGTGCTCGGGGAGCTTGGCGTCTGGGATGAAATCCGGGCGATTCGTTGTTGCGACTATAAGCAGATGCGGGTCTGGGATGCGGAGGGGACGGGTTCGATCCATTTCTCCGCGGATGCGCTGGGGGTGGAGAGCCTTGGCTCGATTGTCGAGAATTCCATCGTGCTGGCGCGCTTATATGCGCGTCTGCGCGGGCAGGGGAATCTAACGCTGCTGGCGCCATTTTCGAGCGCGGGCCTGGAACTCGGCGATGGCGTTGCCACCCTGGTTGGCGAATCCGGCGGGCGCTTGCGGGCCGGGCTGCTGGTGGGCGCCGATGGCGGCAGTTCGGCCATCCGCGAATTGGCGGGAATCGCCAGCTCCGAGCGGGATTACGGCCAAGCCGCGCTGGTCACAACGGTCAGAACGAGCCAATCCCACGGCCACACGGCGTGGCAGCGCTTTCTGGATACCGGCCCGCTCGCCTTCCTGCCGCTGGCGTTCGCCGGGGACAGTGAATTCCGCCACAGCTCCATCGTCTGGTCCACCACGACGGAGATCGCCGAAGAACTGCTCGCGCTGCCCAAGGAGCGATTCCGCGCCCGGCTCGCGCTCGCCATCGAACACCGCCTCGGCGAAGTCGAATGGTGCGACCGGCGCTTCCGCTTTCCGCTGCGCGCGCGTCATGCGCAAGCGTACGTCAAGGACAATATCGTCCTAGTCGGCGACGCCGCCCACACGATCCATCCGCTCGCCGGCCAGGGCGTCAATCTCGGTATCCAGGACGCCGCGATACTGGCCGAAGAACTGCGCGCCGGCCTCGCCGCGGGCAGGAAGATCAGCGACCCGGTTCCACTGCGCCGCTACGCGCGCCGCCGCAAGGGCGACAATCTCGCCACGATGTGGACGATGGAAGGCCTGCACCGCCTGTTCGGCCCGCAACCCCTGCCCCTGCGCTGGCTCCGCAACACCGGCCTGAACTTCGTCGACCGCGCCACGCCGATAAAGAACCAGCTCGCCCGCCGCGCCATCGGGGTTTAAGAAGAGGGGTTTGCAGTGAGATGGTTTGAAGCATGACCGCCGAGCCTCCCGCCAATCCCGTCAGCCGGTTCTTCGCGGTTTTCCGCTACAGCGCCCTGGCGATGCGGATCGTGCGGGACACGAGTTTGCCGCTGACGGTGGTGATGGCGGTCGCCACCATTGTCAACGGTGTGCTGCCCGCTTCCATCGCCTTTGTGGGGGGCTTGTTCGTCGATGCGGTGGCGGGGGCCATCGCCGCCGAAGACGCCGCCGCGCTCGCCGCGGCCCGTGCCGACGCGCTGTTCTATATCTTTGTCGAAGTCGGCCTCGTCGTGCTGATGACCGGTGCCCAGCGCGTCACCACCGTGAGCCGTTCGATCCTGCAAGTGCTGCTCGGCAACCGCGTCAATGTGATGATTATCGAAAAAGCGCTCACCCTGGAATTGAGCCACTTCGAGGACGCCGAGTACTACGACAAGCTGCTCCGCGCCCGGCGCGAGGCTTCGAGCCGGCCGCTTGGGCTGGTGATCAAGACCTTCGACCTGATGCGCGACCTGATCGCGCTGCTGACCATCGGCGCGTGGCTGTTCCAGTTCTCGCCCTGGGTGGTGGTTTTGCTCGTTCTCACCGGCCTGCCGGCGTTTGTCGCCGAGGCGGGATTTTCCGGCGAGGCCTTCCGCATCATGCGCCGCCGCTCGCCGGAGCGGCGCTTGCAGTTCTACCTGGAGATGGTGCTCACCCGGGAAGATGGCGTGAAGGAAGTCAAACTGCTGCAACTCGGCAAGCTGTTTCTCAAGCGCTACGTCAACATCTTCCGCAACATCTACCGGGAAGACCGCAATCTCGTGCTGCGGCGCAACACCTGGGGTTATCTGCTTGGCCTGCTGTCGAGCGGGGCGTTTTACTTCGCCTATGGCTGGGTTGGCTTTTCCGCCATCGCCGGCGCCATCACCATCGGCCAGATGACCGCGTACATCGCCCAGTTCCGCCTCGGCCAGAATTCGGTCACCAGCAGCCTGACCGCGGTGAACGGCATGTACGAGGACAATCTCTACCTGTCCACCCTCACCGAATACCTCGAACACGAAGTGCCCGAACCCACCGGCGACCGCAGCCAAGGCCCGCACCCAGCCGACGGCGTGCGCTTCGAGAACGTGAGCTTCGTCTATCCCGGCAGCAACACCCCCGCGCTCGATGGCGTGAATCTGCATATCAAGCCGGGGAAAAGCCTCGCCATCGTCGGCGAGAACGGCAGCGGCAAGACCACCCTGATCAAATTGCTGAGCCGGCTTTACGCCCCCACCGAGGGCCGCATCCTGCTCGAGGGGCTGGAATTGTCGCAATGGAACATCGAGGATCTGCGCCGCAAGATCGGCGTGATCTTCCAAGATTTCGCCCGCTATCAGTTGCCGGTCGGCGAGAACATCGGCATTGGCGATGTGGAGGAGCTCGACAACGAAGCCCAGGTGCGAGAAGCCGCGCGCAAAGGCATGGCCGAGGACTTCATCCGCGAGCTGCCCGGCGAATACCGCACGCAACTCGGCGCCTGGTTCCGCGACGGCAAGGAGCTGTCTGGCGGCCAGTGGCAGAAAATCGCCCTGTCCCGCGCCTTCATGCGCAGCAAGGCCGATGTGCTGATCCTCGATGAGCCCACCGCCGCCATCGACGCCCGCGCCGAGGCCGAAATCTTCGCCCACTTCGGCAAACTCACCGCCAAGCGCATCTCGATCATCATCTCCCACCGCTTCTCCACCGTGCGCATGGCCAACCACATCATCGTCCTCGAAAACGGCCGAATCCAGGAACAGGGCAGCCACGATTCCCTCCTCCAAGCCGACGGCCAATACGCCCACCTCTTCAAACTCCAGGCCCAGGGGTATAAGTAACTCCAAAACTTGCCGCTTCAAATGTTCAGGGATTGGTCAAGTTTTCCTTCGGCGCAATGGGCTCTCCGCCTCGCGCCCTAAGGGCTGGCTCAGTGTTAGTCGCCGTCTGGCTGGATGGGGTTCAGCGGGCGTGCGAGGCATGGAAGCCGAGCCCGAAGCCTCCA
>JAPOTO010000118.1 GCA_026709135.1 Gammaproteobacteria bacterium
GGGATACAAGTACTGATCATGGTGTTCACCATGGGCGACCGCATCTTCGCCAGCGCCGGCAATGGCGTCCAGACTGCTGCGCACGGCGGGGGAAGACGCCGTTGACGAAGCGCCGAGAATATCGCGCTCCAACGCAGGCAGGCTGTTTCCTTTGCGTTCGGCGCGCTCCTTTCGAGTCAGCACCCCGCCTCCATGTGTTTGCCCGCCAACTCTACCCGGAGGCATTGCAATACTCCACAAGCGCCGAGCGGCCGACGATGCTGATTATGCGCAAGCGTAAGTCGGTTCCTTCGGCGTCGGTCAGTTGCAGCGCTTCGCCGGGGATGAAATGGACCGGTTGTGGTTCGCCCTCGTTGATTGCGATGTTCGACGCATAAAGATAAGTCCGGTCGTACGGGTCGCGAATGGGGTTCAGTCTGCCTTTCAATCCGGGTACTTGCCCTGTGGCCTCGGGGAAAATCACACTCCCGCCTTGCGGCAAGGCCTCGATATTAAGCGCGAGCGCCCGATCGGCCGGAATCCAGTCCCGCTCCAGGTGCGCGGCATGTCCCGGCGCGGCGGCATAAACCGTCATTGGCAACTGCGTGGTGTGCAGATCCACCGCCGCCTCTCCCTGGCTGTCCGTGGTCCCCCGAACCCAGGTCTTGTTTGGAAACAGGAGCAAAAGGTCCGCGCCCTCAACCGGTTTGCTACCGGACCGCACAGCGACTGTGGCATGGGCGGGACTTTGTTCCTGCATCGCAGCGGGAATAACGAGGAGAACCTCCGAATCGTCGATCACCCGATAGTCGGGATCTTTTCCGCACAATTCCCAAGTTTCGCGGCGGATGATGGGGACGCCATCGCCGCGGCGCTCCATGAAGTAGTGCCTGTCTTCGCCGCCAGGGGTTCCACTGACGGGTATCCGCGCCATTGCCGAGGCGAGAGCCTCGTTTCGCGTCGACTGTCTTAGAGACATGCTCTCCACCGACAAATTGTTTGGCAACGAGCCGGGAGATTGAATCTCCAGCCGATCACTGAACATGGACAGGCGGATCTTGCTTCCGCGCATCGAATAGTCGCGATGGACCACTGCGTTCACCACGGCCTCGAACACGGCTTTTTGGCTGTATTGGGGCAGGTCCACCCGGGCTGGATCCTTTCGCGCCGCCACCTGCATATTTCTGAGGACGAATACAACGGCACCCGCAATCTGCTCGTACAGCGGGCCGGTGATCTCCCTGGCGTCGATCTGGCCCGATGAGCGGTCCGCGCCGCGGTATCGGGTCGCCGTTATGCTGGCGTTCGGCAGCCATGCCTCGGGAGTTGGCGCGCACAGCAACACACCCGCGACAGTGGCGCGGAGAACTCCATTTTCGTCGTCTTCCAGAAGCGCCAGTTTACCGAGCGCGGCCTCGGGTTCCACCGCGCCCTCGGCGCTCAACAACGGCTTCCAGAGCGATTCGGCCAAGGTCTTGAATCCCGTCTCCGGCACCGGTTGCTTGTCGAACCAGAGAAAGCGGGTCAGAAACCGAAGCTGGCTTTCAATTTCTTCGGCGCTGTAGCTCATGATTCTGCACTTTCGGCGACCGATTGGGTCCGCCGCGCTGTTCGCGGATTGCCGCGATATGGCGGGGCAGCGTGACGGGCCAGTTGCTGTCGCAACTCGATTATGCCAGCGCATTATAGGCTGCCGCATGGCCGGAGTCCCGCGGCTTGAATTGGTGGCGAAACGAGTGGCTTGCGGTGGCTGCGATATGAATACGTATGCAGTTTATTGCCTATTTCGGCGGGGCAGCATATAAGTGCCGGCTAACTTGAATCCGCGTGTTGGCGGGTGCTGAAAAATTGTGAGGAGAGTCATGTTTCGAGGAGAATCCGGTCGCCTCAGCAAGGGCGATTTTTCGACCCATCTCAAGCCGCTTTCGCTCGCCGTGGCCGCCGCGCTCGGGCCATTCGCCGGGCAGGCGCTCGCCCAGGAAGGCACCGGCATCGAGCAGATCGTTGTAACCGGCTTCCGCGCCAGCCTGATGAATTCCATGGCCACCAAGCGGAACTCGGAATTGATCGTGGAAGCGATATCCGCCGAGGATATCGGCAAGCTGCCCGACAACAGCATCGCCGAGGCCTTGACCCGGCTCACCGGACTCGCCGGCCAGCGCCTCAACGGCCGGCAGCAGGTGATCAGCATCCGCGGCCTGGCGCCGGACTTTTCCACCGCCTTGCTCAACGGGCGCCAGCAGGTCAGCGCCGGCGACAACCGCGGCGTCGAATTCGACCAGTACCCCTCCGAGCTGCTGCAGGGCGTCGTCGTCTACAAGACCCCGGACGCCGCGCTGACCGGGCAGGGTCTCGCGGGCACCGTGGAAATGCGCACCATCAGCCCGCTCGATTACGACGAGCGCACGGTCGTCCTCAACGCCCGCCACGAGATGAACGAGTATGGCGCGCTCAACCCCGAGATGGACGATTCCGGCTGGCGCTACACCGGCTCGTACATCGACCAGAACGCCGACGGCACCATCGGCGTGGCGCTGGGTTACTCCCATATCGGCTCGCCCAGCCAGCGCGAAGTGATCGACATCTGGGATTACGCCGGCTTCGACGGCGCCAGCGTGATGACCGGCGCGAATCCCAAGGCCCAGTCCGGCGAACTTGAGCGCGACAGCTTCATGGCGGTGGTTGAGTTCGCGCCGAGCGAGCGCGTCGAGTCCACCGTCGATCTCTACTTTTCGAGCTTCGAGGAAACCTCGTTGTCCAGACAGTACGAGATGCCGCTTTACCCCTCCTGGTTCGGCACCACCCTGACCAATCCCCAGGTGAACGATGGCTTGGCGACCAGCGGCACCTACGAGAATGTCAAAGCGGTGATCAGCAACAATCTCGAAGCCCGGGACGCGGACCTGTGGGCCGCCGGCTGGAACCTCGAATTCGATGTCAACGACGACTGGACCGTAACCGCCGACATCAGCCATTCCGCCGTCGAGCGCCAAGACATCATCCTGTCGCTCAACACCGGAACCGGCCCCGCCGGCGAGGGCGCGAGGGATACCGTCAATTTCATGATCGGCGACCATGCGCCGCGCTTCAGCACCCTGATCGACAACGCCTCGCCGGGCGCGACCGTCCTCACCAGCCCGATGGGCTGGGGCAATCCCGCGATTCCCGGCGGCCAAGTGGGCTATGACAACCGCCCAACCATCGACGACGAGCTGACCCAAATCCGCCTCAGCGCCGAGCGCTACCTCGGCGGCGCCATCGAGAGCTACGATTTCGGCGTGCAGTTCGACAGCCGCAGCAAATCGAGAATCGCCAGCGACCAGGGCTTCATCGGCCTGCGCAGCGGCGAACTCAGCGCCGACTTCACCCCCACCGGCGCGGTCACCGTCCCCTTCGGCCTGCCCGCCATCGCCACCTTCGACCCATCCGCCTTGTACGCGAGCGGCATCTACTACCGCGCCGACCATTTCGGCGGCGGCGTGCTGTCGAACGACTGGACCGTCGACGAGGACGTCACCATCGCCTATTTGAAGCTCAATATCGACTCGATGATCGGCGATGTGCCGGTAACGGGCAACTTCGGCGTGCAGGCGGTTCGCACCGAACAAAGCGCCAGCGGCAAGAGCGCCTCCAATGGCGGCTGGCCCCCGCCTTCGACCGCGGCGGAAGCGACAACGCTGCAAACGATCAGCGGCGGCGCGGACTACACCGAATTCCTGCCGAGCCTGAACCTGAACTTCGGCATCGCCGATGGCCACATCGTCCGCCTCGGCATCGCCCGCACCCTCGCCCGGGCGCGGATGGACGAGATGCGCGCCGGCCGCGAAGTGAACTTCAACGCCGCCCTGGCCGATTCCACCAACATCAACCAGGCACCCTGGGGCGGCAGCGGCGGCAGCCCGGACCTGCGCCCCTGGATGGCGGATTCGATTGACCTGGCCTACGAGTGGTATTTCCCCGAAGCCGCGGGCTACTTCTCGCTGGCGACCTTCTACAAGGACCTGACAACCTACATCTACGACCAGCCCAGGCTGGTCGACTTCGCCGGATTCCCCACCGGCGGCATCACCCCGGCGCTGACCACGGGAATCGTCAGCCGGCCGGCCAATGGCGACGGCGGCAACATCTCGGGCTACGAGGTGTCGCTGCAGGTCGCCGGGGAAATGCTGGCGCCAGCGCTCGAAGGATTCGGCGCGGTGTTCAACGGCTCCTTCACCGACAGCGAAATCGAACGCGGCACCGGCGACCCGTCCACCCCCCTGCCGGGCCTGTCGGATACCGTCATGAACCTGACTTTCTATTACGAACGTGGCGGCTTTTCCGCCCGGGTCAGCGGCAACCACCGCTCGGACTTCCTCGGCGAGGTGCAGGGCTTCGGCGCGGGCCGGACCTTGCGCTCGATCAGCGAGGAAGAATTGGTCGACGCCCAGATCAGCTACAGCTTCGAGGAGGGGCAGTTGGATGGCCTGACGCTGTATTTGCAGGGAACCAACCTGACCGACGAGCCTTTCGTCGGATTCCTCAACAACGACCATCGGCAGGTCAAGGATTGGCAGTCCTACGGCGCGACCTATTTCGTCGGCGCGTCGTACCGGTTCTAGAGAGGCGCTTTCGCAGCTGCCGGGCCACAGGTTCCTTGCCGATGATCCGCTCGGGGTTTTCCGCACTGGCGGGCACATTGTTGCCCGCCTTCGCCTTGTTGTGCTGGGCGGGCCTGGCCCAGGCGCAACCAGCGCGGATCGAAGTTCCCGACCCGGACGCCCTCGACGCGGTGCTCGACCGCTTCGTCGACGCGGGCCACTACCCCTTCCTCTACGCCCGGCTCGAAGACCGCGGCGGCAATGTCGTCTACGAGCACGGCGCGGTGAACCGGGACCTGCTGCCGGATCTCGAGATCGATGGCCAAAGCTGGATTCGCGTCTGGTCGATGAGCAAGATCGTCACCATTTCGGTGGTGCTCGATCTCGTGGAGGACGGCGTGCTGGGCTTGGAAGACCCGGTTGCGGCTTACATCCCGGAATTCGCCGACATGCGGGTCGCCGTGGCGGTCGATGGCCGCAGCCTGGCCGAAATCGGCCCGGAAGAGCGCGCTCTAGCCTGCCCGTTTTCCCTCGAACCCGCCAACACGGCGATGACGCTGCGCCATCTGCTCAACCACGAGGCCGGTTTCCACTACGCCACCACCGGAATACCCTGCCTCGATTCCCCGCTGGCGGAGCAGAACGTGGCGGTGGCGGCGGATTCCGCCGACTTCATCGCCCGCCTCGCCAGTTTGCCGCTGATCCAGCATCCGGGAACGACCTACTACTACGGCATCAACACCACCATCCTCGGCATGGCGGCCGAGCGCGCCACTGGCAAAAGCCTCAAGCAATTGGTGGAGGAGCGCCTGACCGGCCCCCTGGGGATCGAAGGCCTGCAATACGGCCTGCCGCCGGGAGTCGAGCTGATTCCGCGAATCAGCGGCCAGGGCGGAACCCTGCGCATGGCATATCCGGGCGAACTCGACATCTTCGGCCCCGATGTGCCCGGCTACGACCCGGCGCATCCGCTGTATCTCGGTGGCGAAGGCATGCTCGCCACCGCCGACGGCTATGCCGATTTCCTGCGCATGCTGCTGAACCACGGAACCCTCAACGGCATCCGGCTGCTGGAAACCGCCACGGTCGAGAACATCTACGCCCCGCACACGCTGCTCGACAATCCCGAAGGCCACAACGGCTTCAACCTGTGGGTTACCGGCGCGCCGACCCGGGAGCGCGGGCACGGCGAAGAAGGCCTGTGGGTCGGCGGCGGCTACGAAGGCACCCACTTCTGGGTTGACCCGAAGCGGGAGTTTGTCGGCATCATCATGTCGCAGATTTTCTGGATCAACGAAGACGGCTACGGCAGGGACGAGGCATTCCGGGGCGAACTGTACCGGCAGTTGTGGGCGGTCGAATCACAGTGAGCGCCAGTGTTCCCGCGGAATTGAAACCGCGATTCTCATTTAGGCGAAGGGTGGACTCTTCGGGGCTTGCACAGCATGAGTCGCTGTCCGGTGGGCTGTGTTAAGCGGGCGTGCGAGGCAGGATGCCGAGCCCGAAGCCTACAAGGACGTATTCACGGC
>JAPOTO010000209.1 GCA_026709135.1 Gammaproteobacteria bacterium
CCGAAAAGATCCCGCAGAGCGGCCCGGGGGCAACCATCCCGCCCCTTCGGGGCTGCTCCTTGAAAAGGAGGGGAGTTCCGCACCCTGGCCGGCGGGGCGGGGGCCAACTCTCCCCCTGATAAGGGGGAGTGCCGCGAAGCGGCGAGGGGGTCCGACCGAAGCCGCGGTTTCGACCCATGAAAGGCCCTCATCCGAGTTGTCCGCGACGTTTTCGCTCGAAACATGGGGACGGAGCAGTTTGTCAGGTTAACCACATAAGCCCCTACTTTTCGCCCAGAACATCGGCCAGGGTGTAGAGGCCCGGGGGTTTGCCGGCCAGCCAGCGGGCGGCATGGAGGGCGCCGTGGGCGAAGGTCGTGCGGCTTGAGGCTTTGTGGGTGATTTCGAGGCGCTCGCCGGGGCCGGCGAAGATGACGCTGTGTTCGCCGACGATGTCGCCGCCGCGGATGGTGGCGAAGCCGATGGTTTTGCGGTCGCGCTCGCCGCCGATGCCTTCGCGGCCGAACACGGCGCAGTCGTCGAGTTCGCGGCCGAGGGATTCGGCGACGGCGCGGCCCATCGCCAGCGCGGTGCCGGAGGGGGCGTCCTTCTTGTGGCGGTGGTGGGCTTCGACGATCTCGACGTCAAAGCCGTCGCCGAGGGCGCTGGCGGCCTGCCTGAGCAGCGCCAAGCTCAGATTGACGCCGAGGCTCATATTGGGGGAATGCAGCACCGGCGCGGCTTCGGCGCAGGCTGCGAGCAAGCGTTGGTGTTCCGGGCCAAGGCCGGTGGTGCCGACCACCAGGGCCTTGCCGTGTTCGCGGCAATGGGCGGTGTGCGCGGCGAGCGCGGCGGGGCTGGTAAAGTCGATCAGCGCGTCGAAACCGCCTGGGCACTGGTCGAGGGATGCCACCACGGGAACGCCGACCGCTCGGCCCGCGGCCAGCAAGCCCGCATCGGCGCCAAGCGCGGGATCACCCGCTCTAGCCGTGGTGGCGCCGAGGCGGACGCCGGATTCCGCGGCCAAGGCCGCCTCGATCAGGCTCCGGCCCATGCGGCCCGCGGCGCCGGCGATGGCGACTCTCAACATGGGCAAACAATTCCAAGCGACAACCCGCCGGCTATGCTACTCCCACTTCCGAGCGCGCTTCAACACGCTGTGCGGGTTCATTCCCGTGTTCTGGTTTTGGGTTTCCAACCAAAGCAATATTGGGACAATATAAAATTAAATTTCGTGAGTAAAAATAGTATTTGGATTAAACGCGACAGGCCAATGCAACTATCAATTTCAGCTATTGCGTTATACTGAATTTAACGGCACTATCGGCAATCTTTTAAAACCTTGCTTCGTGGGCGCGGAGGAGAGCACTGTCGGCATGCCACAGGAACAGATGCGGCACAAGACGCATGGCGCGACACTGGACTGGGACGCCTTGTTGTCCGGTCTCTACGATGAGATATTCAGGCTTGCCGTTACCCTGTGCGAATCCCGCCCCCAGGCGGAAGATCTGGCCCAGGAAACTTTCCTGCGCGCGTGGCGCTTCCAGCACACCCTGCGCGAGACTGCCGCGGTCAAGCCATGGCTGTGCCAGATCCTGCGCAATGAAAACCGGCGCAGATACCGCCGTTTTCGCCACGAATTGCTCGGCGTCGAAACGCGCGGCATCGAAAATCTGGCGGAAGCCAGCGACTGGCGCCACGGGCCCGAGCATCGCGCCGAGGCCCATCTGCTGCAAAGAGCCATCGCGGAACTCGGGGATGCCTATCGCGAGCCAATGATGCTGTATGCCTACGGAGGTTATACGGGCAAGGAGATCGCCGCCAAGCTGAATCTGAAGGATGCCGCGGTGACGAGCCGGCTGTTCCGGGCCCGGGCCGAACTGCATCGCAAATTCAGCTTGGAATCGTGAGTTCCAAGCTGTGGCGGATGCTTGCCGGCGGATGAAGACTTGCGGATTTGCCAGCGCGGCACGCCGGGGCCTGCGCCACCTGCGGTCGCGGACCGCGCTGCCGGTGCTGTGCCTGGTTTGCGGCCGCACGGTTTGGCGGGATTACAGCCTCTGCCGGGAATGCGAAGCCGAGCTGCCATGGCTGGTGGAAGCCTGCGCGCGCTGCGGCGAGGAACTTGCCGACAACGAAGACGAGTTGTGCTCCCGCTGCCGCCTCGACCCGCCGGAATTCGACGCTTGCTTCGCGCCGCTGTGCTACCGCTCCCCGGTGGACAAGCTGATCGCCGGCTACAAGTTCAACGCCGAATTCGCCGGGGGCTACGCCCTCTCCCGGATTCTCGCCCGCGCGGCAACCGACCGCTGGCGCACAAGCGCAAGCCCGGACCTGCTGCTTCCGGTGCCACTGCACCGCTCGCGGCTGCGGCGGCGCGGATTCAATCAGGCGCTTGAAATCGCCAAGGTGCTCGCCGCGGCCAGCGGCGTTCCACTTGCCGCCGCCAGCCTGCGCAAAACCCGGCCAACGCCGCCACAAACCGAAATGGCCGATGCCAAGCGGCGGCGGGCGAACATCCGTGGCGCGTTCGAGCTTGTCCAATCGCCTAAGATTCTCCGTGCCCGCCACGTCGCCCTCGTTGACGATGTGGTCACCACGATGAGCACGGTGGCGGAACTCGCCCGCCTCCTCAAGCGCGCGGGAGTGGAAAAAGTGGAGGTCTGCTGCCTCGCCCGGGCGAATTGAGGCGGGCTTGCCCAGGCGCGGAATGACGAAAAGGGTTGGGCGGCGGGCTGATCTACCGCACCGCCCGTCCTTCAAGACCGCCTTTCAAGACCGCCCTTCAAGACATTGAAGCGCCTCGACCACGGGAATCCAGCGGTCCCAGCCCCTGTCCCGATAGCCCCGCGCCTCGGCGCTCGACATTTTGGATCCCTCGCTGGCGGTGCCGGAAAAAGTTTGCAGCACCCGCAGCCAGCGCTCAACGTGGGCCTCGCCCTCCCATGCCTCCACCGAATAGCCTTTGACGCTGGCTTGCAGTTCCGGGGAAACACAGGCCGCGGGCTCGGGTTCCGGTTGCGGCTCTGGCTCCGGTGCCGGTTCGGTGGTTTGCGCGGCTTCGAGTTCGGTTAGCGCGGCGACGACTGGGTCCCACCGGCTCCAGCCCCGGTCGGCGAATACTTGCGCTTCGACGGCGGTCATCGGCGCGTGGCCGTTGTCGTCGCCGAAGGCTGCCAGCACCCGCAGCCAACGGTCCACATGGGCCTCGCCGTTGTCCGTCTCCGCCGCGTAGCCCCGCACAGCCGCCACCAATTCGGCGCTTGGCGCGTAACCCGGCGTAGGCTGCGGCGGAGCCGGCTCGTCGTCGTCGAGGATGTCCGCCGTGCGCGAGGATCGCGCGCCCACCGTATAGCCGTCCCCCGCGTTCAGCGCAGCCGTGACCAAGCCGTTCGGCTCGTCCGCGCTGTCGTCCGTGGTCGCCACCGTCAGCGTCGCGCTGCCGGAAGTGGGGATCGTCACCGTGCGCGCGCCGGTCGTGACGCCATAGTCGCCCGTTGCCGTCACCGTCACGCTCACCGCAAGGTCCGCCGCCGGGGCGGGCATCGCCGTAAGGGTGAAGCTGGCGCCGCCGCCCTCGGTGGCCCCGGAGGAGGCCGCAATGTCCACCTCCGGCGTGTCATTGTCCAACACCGCCACGCTGGCCGTGGCCGCACTGCCGACGGTGTAGCCCGTGCCCGCGGTCACCGCGGCCTTGATGGACCCGTCCGCCTCGTCGGTGGCGTCATCCTCGGTCGCGACCGTGAAGTCCACCGTGCCGCCCGCGCCCACCGTCACCGTGCGGGTGCCCGTCGCGCCCGAGGCGGCGACGCTGCCGGTCTCGGACACCGTTACCGATATCTGGATATCTGAGGCCGGGGCGGGGGTCGCCGTCAGGGTGAAGCTGGTGTCCCCGCCCTCCGTCACCGGCGAGCCGCCCGATATGGTGATCTCCGGCGATGGCGTCGGCGCCTGCACCGCGGCCTTGGCGAAGGGTTTCATGTCATCGGCGGACAGCAGCGCGTCGAAATAGGCGATCCGGTTCGGGATCGTCTCGAGGATCCTCGTTTTCCAAGACTGGCTGATCCTCGACGGCACATACTGGGCGGAAAAATACGCCAGAAAGGACTCCGCCACATCCTCCCGCGTGGGGTAGTCCTTCGCATAGGTCGAGATATATTTCCCGTCAGCCTTTTGCGCCGCCAGCCACTTCGCGTCCGGCATGACCTGATCGTCCAGCGACACATGTACCGCCTCGTGGAACAAGGCTTCCTCGTGGGACGTGCCCGACAAGCTGCTTTCTGTGTAGATGAGGAACTTACCGACCCACCTCATCGCGCTCCACAGACTACGGCTATGTCCCTTGTGTATCGCGACAATACGAACCCCGACTGCTTTGCCGGTCCCGGACCGCAGCATCTTCGGCAGGCGGCCGATGGCCTTGCCGTATTTCTGGGCCTCGCGCGCTGCTTCCGCCTCCGTGAAGTCCTTATGGACCCGGATCTCGAAGTTGTTCGCCCCACCGTCGCAACGGGCGTCGAAGAGCCAGGCGAGGGACGTTCTCGCGGGGAGATGGGAGCCTCTCTCATTCATGGCCCGGTCTCCCTGGGACGGGCTGGCCGCAGAGACTGTGCAGGCTGAGGAATCGGAAGAGGTGATGACGTTCGAGCTGGCGTGTGTGGTCGAGCGCAAGCTAGAATGGCCTTGGGCTTCTTCGACCGGCCAGAAGGTCAGGCCGGCTACGACCATAGCCAGTAGAAGTACCCCCCCCCCCCCCCCGAGGTTTAGGCCCATGAACTGAACGGATGGGGAGGGTTGCGCCGGCGCCACCATACAGGTTGTCGTTTCCGCCCTTGCTATGGTGGTGTCGTGATTCTTTATGCCACGTTTCATGTTGTCCTCGCTGTCGCCGGTGAGCCGGCCAGTCAAGCCCCAAACCAAGCCTTGATCAGATCCTCCCTAGAACTGATATTTGATCCGGCCGTAGGCCACGCGGCCGTTTTGGTCGAGGATGCGGGTCGCGGAGTTGAGGATGCGCATGGTCTTGCGGTCGAAAACGTTCTGGATGCCGAAGGAAATCACCGCCCGGTCTTCGGAGCCGGCCGCCATGCGGTAGCCGTATTCGAGGTCCACCGTGGTGATGTCGTCGACCAGATCGTTGATTTCTTCCATGCCGAGTTCGGACAGGTCCCGGGAGGCGTCGAAATAGCGGGTGATCGCGCTCGCGGTGTGGTTGCCGAATTCCCAGCGCAGCTTCAGATCGCTGCGCAGCTTGGGGCTGGCCAGCGGCTGCGCCGGCAGATTGCCGTTGACGGCATCGAGCAGGCTCTCGTCGAGCAGGCCCTCGGTGTTGTAGAAATCCTGCAGGTAGCTTGCCCGGGTGCTGAGGGTGAACTGGCCGAAGCGGTTGGTGTCCCAGGCATAGGCGGCGCCGATGTCGAAGCCGCTGCTGCGCAGGTTGGGCTCCGGGGCGGAATCCCGCAGGGGCGCTACATTGAACTGGCTTTGCCAGATGCTGGCGTCGAGTTGGAGGCCCTCGATCGGCGTGGTTTGCAGGCCGAGGCTGTAGTTCAGGGCGTCCTCGACCAAGCCGTTGCGCGGATCCTGGGATTCGGCGGTGCGGGCGATCTTGATCAGCGAGCCAGTGTGGTCGAGCGCTCCGGTCGGCGCGATGCTGAAACTGACGAAGGGCTGGTCGCCGGCATTATCGGCGGCCGGCAGCCCGAATTCCTGCGCCTTAAGTGGCAGGATTGGCAAGGCGGACAAGGCGAAGACCAGCGCGACGACAGTCATCGCCCGCGACAGGTGCCGCTGGAATGCAACCGAATGCGCCCTCATCGCCGCCTTCGACCCCCCTTGACTGTGGCTCTCTTTTTTGGCGAGAGCCGATTTATTTGCTTGCCGAATCGGTGCTTTTCCTAGGCTTTCCCGTGCCTTTCCTTGGGATTTCCCAAGATACTGGCCGAACAGCACCGGCGCGGGCAAGCGCACTGATCGCTTATCTGGCCACAGGTCGCAAAAAATTGCAAGCGGTTTTTTCTGTTCCGGCATCGCCCCGCTCATCATT
>JAPOTO010000018.1 GCA_026709135.1 Gammaproteobacteria bacterium
TCCCGGCGGTGGATGCGGATGGAGCCGCCGGAGGTTCTGAGCGCGAGTTCCGGGCCGCCGCCATTGAGGGATTGCTCGATGCTGCCGCGGCCATTTTCCCGCTCGGGGTTGGTGCCCGGATAATCGGAGCGCACCGAGCCGCCGGAAGCCGAGCCGGACAATTCGGCGCGGAAGCCATCTGGCAGATGCACCGTCACATTGCCGCCGGCGGTGCGCAATTCGCTGTCGGCTTCGGGTTGCCCCGCGAAGCCCACTTCCACCGAGCCGCCAGAAGTCCGCGCCCGCACCGCGCCGCCGGCGTTTTCGATTCCGATCGAGCCGCCGGATGTGCGGGCTTCGGTGGCGGCGCCGGTTTCGGCAATTCGAATGCTGCCGCCGGAGGTGGCCGCATCCACCGCGCCGGCGATTTCGCCCAAGCGGATCGACCCGCCCGAGGTCCGCGCGGTTACCGCGCCACCAGCCGTTTCAACGCGGATTCCCCCGCCGGAAGTGGTGGCATCGACCGGACCATCAATCGCGCCCGCTTCGATGTCGCCGCCGGAAGTCCTCGCGGTGAACTCGCCCCGGAGGCGGTCGATGGCGATATCGCCGCCGCTCGTGCGCAGGTTCAGGTGTTGGCGGTAAGGCACCGACAGGGCGATTTCCGCCCTCGATTCGCCGCCGAGCCAGCGGAACAGCCCGCCGGGGCCATCGCCGCGGCCCTCGATGCGCAATTCGCCATCGTCCTGGTTGAAGCTGAACTCGAGCCGGTCCGCGCCAGTGGCGGAAAACGCGACTTCGGGCCGGTCCCAGGCGGTCGCCACAATCCGCGCCCGCTCGACTTCGACCACCACCCGGTCGCCCTCGGCCACGGCAAAGCTGCGCGCCACCTCATCCTGGCTGTGCGCCGGCCAGACATAAACCGTCAGCGCCAGCGTGATAGCAAAAGCGGCGACAGTCTTGAAAGTTGAAGGATTCATCAGTCTCTCCCGCAGGCGGCGCCTGCCATCGTTCCTTTACTTCCTCATTCCCCCGGCCCCCGCGCCGCAAAGCCCGCGCGAAAGCCTTTCATCCCATACAACGCCCCACTGCGCGGGAGGTTACAACCAGCGCCGCGAACAGCGGCCGCCCGGCTGCGGAAGGTGGACTTGGCCGCTACTGTTCCAGCAGGGCCAGCATGTCGTCCAGGCTCATGCGCGCGGCGCTGTCGGCGCCTTCAAGCAGTTGGTCCGCCAGATCGCGCTTGTGGGCGTGCAAACTGACGATTTTGTCCTCGATGGTGTTGGCGGCCACCAGCCGGTAAACGGTTACCGGGCGCTGTTGGCCGATGCGGTGGGCGCGGTCGCTGGCCTGATCCTCCACCGCCGGATTCCACCACGGGTCCATGTGGATGACGTAATCGGCGGCGGTCAGGTTCAGGCCGACGCCGCCCGCTTTCAGGCTGATCAGAAACAAGTCCGCGGCGCCGGATTGAAACGCCGCCACCTCCTCCCGGCGGCGGGCGGGCGGCGTCGAGCCATCCAGGTAGCGGTAGCTAACGCCGCGCTCGTCCAAATAGTCGCGAACCAGCGACAAGTGATCGACAAACTGACTGAAAACCAGCGCCCGGTGCCGGTTTTCCAGCAGTTCGCCGAGGATGTCCGCGAAGGCGGACAGTTTGGCCGAGGGCAGCTTCGCATCGGTCAGAATCATATTGGGATTGCAGACGGCCCGCCGCAGCCGGGTGATGCCCGCCAGTGCCTGAAAGCGCCGCTCGCCGGGCGACAGCTCCGAATTCGCCATTTTTTCCGCCGCCTCCCGCCGCAGCGCCTCGTACAAGGCGGTTTCCTCCTCGCCGAGCTCCACGCGCACGACAATTTCGGTCAGCGGCGGGAGCTCCGCCAGCACTTCGCTTTTCAACCGGCGCAGAATGAAGGGCCGGACCAGTTGCCGCAACGCCGCGGCGGCCTGCCGGTCGTTGCGGTTTTCAATGGGATGGGCGAACTTTTTGTTGAACGCCTCGCGCGGCCCGAGCAGGCCGGGATTGATGAACGCGAACAGATTCCACAACTCGCCCAAGTGGTTTTCGATCGGCGTGCCGGTGGTGATCATCTTGAAATCTCCGGTCAGGGCCATCACCGCCTTGGAGCGCTTGGTTGCCGAATTCTTGAACGCCTGGGCCTCGTCGGCGACGATGGTGCGCCAATGCACCGTTTGCAAAGCCTCGCTTTCCGATTGCAACAGGCCATAACTGCAAACCAGCACATCGTAGCCGCCCAGTTTGCGCAGCGCCTGCCGGCGCGGGCCGGCGCCGAACCGGGCCGCGTTCAAGGTCGGCGTGAATCTCTTGGCCTCATCCATCCAGTTGGCGCACACCGAGGTTGGCGCCAACACCAGCGCCGGCCCCAGCGGCGCCCGCTGCACCAGCAGCGCCAGCGCCTGCAGCGTCTTGCCCAGGCCCATGTCGTCGGCCAGACAGGCGCCGGCGCCCCACTCCGCCAGCCGGCGCAGCCACTTGTAGCCCGCCAACTGGTAATCGCGCAATTGCGCCTCCACCGTCGCCGGCACTTCTGGGTCGAGCTCCCGGGCGCCGCGCAAACGCTCAAGCAGCGCTTGCCAGCCATCGTCGGCGTCGACCGCCATGCCGTCGACACCGCTCTCAAGGGCGTGCGCGCCGAGCGCATTGACCCGGCCCTTGTGCGCAATCCGCTCCAGGGTTTCCAATTGCCGGCGCAACTTCTCGGTGAGCGTCAAAAACTGGCCGTCTTCCAATGGCACGAAGCGGCCCCGGCTATTGCGAACCAACTCCAGCAAAGCGCCCATGGAATGGACCCGGCCTTCATCCGCGCACAACTCGCCGCTTACTTCAAACCAGTTGGTGTGCTGGCGCAGCGACACCGACATCCGGCTGCTGTCCACCGGCGCGCTGACTTTCAGCGTTTCTCCTTCCGGCCAGTGCAAGACGACTTCGCCGTCAAAAGATTTCAGCGCCAACAAGCCCTCCAAGGCGTCTTCCAGCGTATCCCAGCACCAGGTGCCCCGCTCCGTCTGATACAGCCCGGAGCAGGCGTCGAGCACGGCCTCAAGGCGCGTTTTTTCGACATCCAGCGCGCGCCGGGCGGTGATGGCTTTGCCGTCGACCTCGGCGAATATGCGCTCGCCGCCCTGTCCCGGCGCAAGCAGCGGACCGCCGGCGATGGGCTGGGCGTGGAAACTCAAGCGCAGACCATCGCCTACCGGGCGGACATGCGCATGCAGTCGCGAATCCGCCGGGGACTCCTCGGCGGCGCTTGCCCCCATGCCGTCCAGATCCGAATGAATAGTGAGCAAAGGCGCGACGGCCGCGATGCTCTCCAGCACTTTTTCCTGCGCCTCCCGGGGCACCAGCAAGCCTTCCCCGCCGAGGATGCCGGCGATATGCAGCAACTCTTCCGAGAACTCGTAAATCATCCACTGCCCCCGGCCCCGCTCCACCAGCACGCCGCCCTTTTCAACCTTGTCTGGAAACGGCTTCAGCGCCAGCAGGATGAACTGGCCCTGCTCCACAACAGCCAACTCGGGCTTTCCGGCCACCAGCTCGACACGCTCTCCGGTGGCGCCATCATGGATGCGCGGGTGGCCGATGGCGCTCGATAAAGCCCGCGCGCCGCGCAATGCGAATGCGTAAGATTCGCCGTGCCCGTAATAGGCGTAGCGGCGCCGCTGCTGGATTTGCCGGCAAATGCGCAAGTCGGCATCGGTTAGTTTCAGCGCGGGATCGTTCACCGCCAGCCGCTTGAGCGAGACGGCCCGGCCGCGGCTCCAGGCGCCGGATTTTCCGCGCTTTTGCTCCTTGGGTTTCAATGCATAGTCGTATAAGCCTTCATAGTCATACTCGCCATCTTCATACCCGTATTCTTCTTCATAGCCATATTCCTCGCATTCGACGAACCAGACAATGCGGGTGTCCGCTTGCTTGCCGCCGGCCCCCTCCGCTTGTTTCGGTTTGCGCAGCAGCGCGAGCGCGCGCAGGGATCTTTCCCAGTCCTCGGTTCGCGGCACCAATTCCACCAGCGGCGGACCGAATGGGCCGCTGGCGTCGGCTGGCTCGCCATGCAAGGCGGCGAGCAGGCAGCGGGTCTCCCTCGCGAACCAATCCAAGCCGGCTTGCCGCGCCCGCTCAAGGGCTTGGCGCAGCGCATCGGGCAAGCCGCCGTCGGCGCCGCCGCCGTTCCAGTAATGCGTCAGCGCCAACATCAGCAAGCTGAGCGTGTCGGTTGGCGGGCTGTCGGCGGTGGGCGCTTGGTAGCGCTCCCTGCCCGCGGAGATCTCCGCAGCCTGGTTCAAACATGCCATGGGCTGGAGGAATCCGTTTCCATCCCGGGAGGTTTCGACTGCCCGCAATTGCCGCCTCCACAACACGTGGTCCCCGGGCCGCGGTTTGCGCAACAGGGCGAGCAGGTAAATCACGCTGGGCAAGTCCGGCAGCGCGACAATCTGTTTGCGCGAGCTGCCCCGGACCGCCGCCAAAGCCCGCTTGAAGGCGGCCCGCGAATCCGCATCCGCCGCGCCCCGCATGAAGGCCAGGGCGGCCCGGAACGGCTCGCCCAGGCGCTCATCGAGCGCCGCCGCGCTTTCTTGCGCCGACTGCCACTGCCCGCGCGCCAGACATTGTTCGGCATGCAGCGCAAGCAGCGGCGCGGGCGTGCCCTCCGCGGCGGCCAGCTTTTCCAGCACCCGGAACAAAGGCCCCATGTCGGTCCATTCGAGCAGACCGCGCCGCAGCAGCGGCCGCATGAGCTGATATTTGATCGGCGGCGCGAGGCGCCGCAGAATATCCGGCACCAGCGGCGCGGCGCAGGTGTCCACCAATGCGTCCACCGCGGCCGCATCCGGCGCCCCATAGGGTTCGGTGATGTCGAGCAGTTTCATCATGGCGCCGATATCGCCGCCATGCACGGCCCGGAGGAGTTTTCCCCGCATCCTTGCCCGCTGGCTATGGTAATCCCGGTATCCGTAGTAGTGGGTCGGCTCATATTGCCGCGCCCGCTCGCACATGCTCTTGAACTCGCTCCGCTGCACGGCTTGGTCGGCGAGGAAGCCGGCGAGCATCGCGTTGCACGACAATCTGCCGCGTTCCAACCGCAACAACCCGGCCGCCAGCAGCCGCTCGCGGCTTTCCCCGCGCAGCGGCGCCTTGGCGCTGGCTTGCGGCAGGGATTTATAGGCGGCGTTGATTTCGGTCTGGGTCAACGGTTCGTACATCACCGCCAACAACCGTATCAGCAGTTGTTCCCGCTCGGACAGTTTCCGGTATTCCGCGAGCAAGTCGTGAAACGATGGCAAGTTCAAGCTCCTGCGCCGGTTGCCGGCGGTTCCCGCTGATGGTTTGGCTTTGCGCCCGCACGAGATGCGATGGCCATGTTATAGCAATCGTTTTTGCGGTTCTCCGGCGCTGGTTTAGACTGGCAATTTGTTGACGATGGCACCCGCACCGGGCAAGCCGGGAAAATGCGCGTGCTACAATGGCCGTCCCCGAATGGAGGCGCCCCCGGCGGAAGGTTTGGTATGGCGGTTCTTGTTGCCGGATTGATTCTGTTCTTTCTGCCCCATTGTCTGCGCGAGATTGGCCTGCGGGATTCGCTGGCGGCGCGATTTCCCTCCGAAGGGGCCTGGAAAGGCGCCTACTCGCTGACCTCCCTGCTCGGCCTCGGGCTGATCGTCTGGGGCAAGTCGATGGCGCCTTTTGTCATGGTCTGGGCGCCGCCGTTCGAGTTGCGACAGGTTTCGCATTACATCATGCTGCCGGTGTTCTGGCTGATTCTGGCCGGTTCCGGGCCGGTGTCCTGGACCCGCCACAAGCTCCGCAACCCGATGTTGTTCGCCGTGATCCTGTGGGGCGCGGCGCATCTTTGGGCCAATGGCGACTTGGCCTCGATGCTGTTGTTCGGCGGCTTCACGCTCTGGGGCATCGTCAAGTATTGCAGCCTGTGGCGGCGGGTTCCGGCGCCGCGGTCGAACCGGATCATGCTGACCACCGACCTGGTCTACGCCCTGCTCGGCTCGGTGATTTACGCCG
>JAPOTO010000045.1 GCA_026709135.1 Gammaproteobacteria bacterium
CGGTGCCTTGTTCGAGGTTGGTGGCGGGGAGGATGATGGCGAATTCGTCGCCGCCTAGGCGGCAGGGGGTGTCGAGGCGGCGGATGGTTTGGCGGATGACTTTGGCGAAGTGGCAGAGTACGGAATTGCCGACTTCATGGCCGTGATCGTCGTTAACTGCTTTGAAGTTGTCGAGATCGAGGAGGATCAGGCAGCTTGGTTGCTTGCTGCGGCGGGTGCGTTCGAGTTCGAGGCTCAAGGTCTCGTTGAAGTGGCGCAGGTTGGATAGGCCGGTGAGCTCGTCGGTGTGGACGAGGGCGCGCAGGTATTCGACCTGTTTGCGAAGCTGTTCGACTTCGGGCGGCTCTTCCCGACTAGGCGCCGATGGTTGGCGTTTGCGGTCTCGCATTTGCGTAACCGTAACACAGGGAGTCTCGCGCCAGAACAGCCGGAGGCGAAGTTTTGACCAGCCACCAGAAATCGGATCAGGGCCGCGGCAGCCCCAGCGCCTGTTCCACATCCGCCCAGGAAACGAGCTTGAAGTTCTGATTGGCGGCGGGTGACTCGTTGATACCATCCTGCACCACGAGCAGGCCGCGGGGGAAACTGTCGTTCAAGGCGGCGGCTGTGACTGCGAGGCCGTCGGTTTCCTTCACGCCGTCAACACCGCTCTGGACTCCTTGGCCGCTCTGGCCACCCGCCGCGAGTGTGAACGAGCCGGCATAGCCGTTGTTGCCATTGTTGCCGTTGTTTCGGGCCAGATCGTAGACGGCGAAGCTGTGGTCGCCCTGGCTGGAAACGATCAGGTAGTGCTCCCCGGCCGGGCCGCGGTACACATCCATTCCCTCGACGTCCGCGGCCAAGCGGCCGGAGGCGATGGCGTCGAGCAGGCGAATTTCCCCCGCCCGCGCGGCATCCGCCGGCATCAGCCAGATGCCGTGTTCCTCCTCCCCTAGATACAGCGTCCAGGCGGCATCATCCACGGCGCAGCCTTCCGGCTGGGAATCTAGATTCCAGGCACCCTCCAGCCGCGGTTGCAGGCGGCTGCCGGGATTGAGGCGCCAATGCTGGTACTCGGCGTCGGTGCTGTTGACGAAGGCATGGGCGCCGCCGGAGTCATCGACGCCCATGCAGATGCCATAGGGCTCGGCGAGGTTGAGTGGCACTTCAAGCGTGAAACTGACGAGGCCCTCGCTGGAGATGCGGAAAACATCCATCGAGCCGCTGCTGCGGTTGGTCGCCACCGCCAATGTCGCCATTCCCCCGTCGAGGGCTATGCCGCCTCGCAAGTCCACATTGTTGAGCCGGCCGCGTTCGAGGAATTGCGTTTGGTTTCCGCTTAGATCGTAAACCGCCAGGCCGCTGCGCTTGTCGGTGCCGAGGATGAGGCTCGCGGCGGGCTCGGTGGGATGCAGCCAGATCGCCGGATCATCGGCGGCGTCGTCGCCGCTTGGGACCGGGGTGGTTTCCAGCAGCGGGTGGACAATCCGCGCATCCTCGCGGACCGGCGCCCCGCCGCCGCAGGCGGCAAGCAACAAGGCGCCGCAGCCGGCGAACAGCAAGGCGCAGCAGCAAACCGTCGATATCCGTCCGCGCCCGCGCCCTTGCCCACGGGCGCGCATGGCAGCAGCCATCAGAATTGATACCGCAGTCCGAGCATGTAGGTCGAGCCGTATTCGTCGTACTGCGACAGGCGGCTGTTGTTGCCGAAATAGTAGTACTCGGGGCGGTCGTTGAGGTTCAACGCCGCGCCGCGCAGTTGCAGCGAGTCGCTGATGCGGTATTTGAGGGTGAAATCGATTTGCATGTGGGAGCCGGTGTAGCGGTCGAGGAGGGCATCGTCCCCCACTTCGTCGAGATAATCGCCGCGGTAGTTGGCGGCGAGGCGCAAATCCCAGGGGCCATCGTCGTAGCCCACGACCAGATTGGCCGTGTCTTCGGCCTGCTTGAAGTAGGGAATCACCCGCCCGCCGGCGGCGGCCTCGGCCGGCAACTCGGATTCGCCATCGGCGCGGGTGTAGTTCAGCACGAAGAGCAGGCCGTTGTCCCACGCGGTCTGGAAGGAGAACTCCAAGCCGAATATGTCGCTGTCGCCGGTGTTGATGTACGTGCGCGCGCGGTTCCAGCTTTGTCCCCGCAGCAGCAGGCTGTCGCTGAGCACTTCGGCGATGGAATCTTCGATGTTTTTGTAGAACACGCCGGCGGCGACGAACGTTTCCCCGCCCAGATAGTGCTCGTAGCTGAGGTCGAGATTCCATGCGGAAGTTGGCGCGAGGCCGGGATTGCCGCCTTCGATCTCGTTGTCGTCCACGTCGATGATGGCCCCGGCCCGGGATTGTTTGAAATCGGGCCGCACCAGCGAGCGGAACACGCCGAGGCGCGCCACCTGGTTTTCCGACAGGTCGAACCTGGCGTTGACCGATGGAGCCAGGAAGGAATAGTCCTTGTCGAAGGAGACGTGGCCGGCGAAGCCGTCGCCATCGAAACGCTTGCCGGCATGGGTGGCGCTGGTTTGCTCGTAGCGCAGGCCGTAGACCCAGGAGGCGTTTTCCGTGTCCGTGGTGGCCATGATGTAGGCCGAGGCGATGTCTTCGTTTGTGTGCCAGTCGGCCGGCACCGATTCCTCTTCTTCGTCGCCGCTGAATTCAAATTCCGGCCCGGTGTCGCGGCAGGTGGTGCCATCGCTCAGGGCGACCGCGCCCGAGCCGATGCGGTCGATGTAGGAGCGCACATTGCCGGCGCTTGGCGCGGGCCCGTGGATGCTGTTCAGATAGGGCGCGATGTCGCGCAGGCCGGTGCTCGGCAGCAGGATGTCGTCAACCGGCTCGTAGGCGCAGAAGTTGAAATCGTTGCGCTTTTCCCGCTGGCGGAGCTTCAGGCCGTATTGCAATTCGGTGGACAGATTGAGCGCCCAGGTCATGTCGAACTTGGCGCCGAGGTCTTGGTCGGTGGTCAGCCCGGTTTCGTGCTCGAAAGCCTTGAGCGGAAAAGTGGCCGGGTCGGAAAACTCGGCCGGGAAGCTGACCACGGGTTTTTGCGGGTCGCTGTTGTCATAGAGGATCGGCGACTTCACCTTGCCGCTGCGGTAGATCACCGCGTATTTTTGGGTATCGTCCTGCTCCGAGCGGGAGCCGAACAGCTCCAGCGTGATGTTGCTGCCATTGTCGAGCCGCCACTCGGTGCCGAGTTGCATGGAGCTGATTTGGCGTGTTTCGGGCCGCCAGCGGGCTTCGGTGTCCACCTTGCTGTCGGCGTAGCTGAACACGTTGCCATTGATCACCGGCTCGTTGTCTTCGAGCCCGTCGCGGGTTTCCCACTTGCCGCGGTACTCGGTGTCGACATACTCGTTGTGGAAGGTGCGCAGGTAGGCTCTCGCGCCGCCGTCGGACTGGTAGTCGAGATTCACCACGATGCCCCGCCGTTCGCGTTCGAGGTCGTAGTAGCGCATTTCGTAGTCGTCGTTGGGGGCGGTGTCCGACCAGCCGCCGTTTTCGTTGTTGTGGGCGACGATGCGCCGGCTCTGGTCGCTGAGCACCACCGCCGCGCCGAATTCCCCGCCATCCACCTCGAAGCGGTCGGTGTAGGTGGCGGACATCTTGGGATTGCCCGCGTCCCGGGTCAGTTCATTCCATGAGGTTTCGGCCAATACGCGAACGCGGCGCTCATCGAAGCTGAAGGCCGACAGGGTTTCGAGATCGATGGCGCCGCCGATGGTGTCGGCGTCGAGGTTCGGCGTCAGCGTTTTGTAGACCGTCATCGAGTCGAGCAAGTCGGTGGGGACGCCGTCGAGCATGATGCCGCGGCGGTCTTCCGGCGAGGTGGTGCTGACGCCGTTGATGGTCATGGCGTTGAGGTCGGCGTTCATGCCCCTGACCGTGACATAGCGGCCTTCGCCCTGATCGTTCTCGACCATGATGCCGGCGATCCGCCGCAGGGATTCCGACACATTGATATCGGAGAAGTTGCCGAGGGCGTCGGAATCCACCACGCCCACGACCTTGTCCGAATCGCGCTGCCGCGCGATGGCGTTGCGCAAGGCGGCCCGGGTGCCGGTAACCCGGATTTCCTCCACCTGCGCGGCTTCCCCGGCGCTGTCTTGGGCGTTGACCTGAACCACGCCGAGGCACGCTGCGAGAAGCAGCGCCGTTCCCATCGGTTTCGCGTTGTTCCGCATAATCATGGCGGATACCCCTTCGGTCGATTCGGCAAATCAGTTTGATGTGGCGATTGCAATCGCCGCTTTATCCTATTCAAGCTAAATTGCAATAACGTGACATTTTTTTTACAGGATTGTGACAAGGCTCCTGAGAACCCCGTCCAGCCAAACGGCGGCTAATCGAAGCCACGACTTTCGTTATGGGTGGAAAGACAAGCGCAAACGCTACGGCAGCGCCCATGCCGGCAGTTCGCCGAGCACATCGAAGGTGAGATGCCCGGCGGTGTAGACGAAGAGGGTCAGCAGCAGCACCGACAGCAGGTCGAGCCAGATGCCGGCGATGACCATTTTGACGATGGGCACCCGGCCCGAGCCGTAGATGATGGCGTTGGGTGGCGTGGAAACCGGCAGCATGAAGGCGCAGGAGGCGGCCAGGGTGGTTGGAATCAGCAGCAGCAGGGGGTGGGCTTCGATGGCCTGGGACAGGCTCGCCATGATGGGCAGCGCGAGCGAAATTGTGGCGACGTTAGATGAGACTTCGGTGAGGGCGGTCATGAAGGCCACGGTGCTGGTGACGATCACCAGCGGGCTCGCGCCGCCGAGCAGTTCGCCGAGCTGCATGGCGACATAATCGGACAGCCCCGAAGTCGTGAAACCCTTGGCGATGGCGAGTCCGCCGCCGAACAGCAGCAGGATGCCCCAGGGGATCTTCTTGGCGTCGTCCCATTCGAGCAGCCGCCCGCCGGTTTGCTTGCCGGCGGGAATGATAAACAGGCTCAGGGCCATGGCGATGGACACGGTGCCATCGTCGATCATATGGCCAACCGGCGCGCCGCCCAGGCTCGTTAGCAGCGAATCGAGATAGTGGCTCCAGCCGAACAGGTCGATTTCCTCGCCGAGCAGGCGCTCCTTGCGCGTCATCCACAATAGCGCCACGGTGAAGAACACCCAGCCGACGCGCTTTTCCTCGACGCCCATGGGGCCGAGCTTGGCGATTTCCCGCTCGATGAAGCCTTCGCCGCTGAAGGGGGTGTCCTTGGGCAGTGGGAAAACCAGGCGGGTGAGCAGCAGCCAGGCGAGCAGCATGTACAGCACGCTCAGCGGCAGCGCGAACAGCAGCCAGGCGGAAAAGGCGATGTCCGGGGCGCCTGGGAACAACTGCGGGAGCTGGGTGACGAGCACGCCGTTGGGCGGGGTGCCGATCAGGGTGGCGAAGCCGCCGATGGAGGCGGAATAGGCGATGCCAAGCAGCAGGGTGAGGGTGAAGTTCTCCGCGTTGGCGGGCACTTCGCCGCCGTCCGCGAGCGCTTGGCGGTTCAGGTCCTCGTAGAGCAGGATCAGCGACAGGCCCATGGGCATCATCATCATCGCGGTGGCGGTGTTCGACAGCCACATCGACAGGAAGCCGGTCGCCACCATGAAGCCGAGCACGAGCCGGTGCGGCTGGCCGCCGATGACGCGCAGCACATGGAGGGCGATGCGCCGGTGCAGATGCCATTTCTCCACCGCCGCGGCGATCATGAAGCCGCCCATGAACAGCAGGATCACCCAGTCCATGTACTGGTCGGCGACATTGGGGAAGATGATGTCGATATCGCCGGGCAGGACGCCTTCGCGCAACTCCACCAGGTTGCCCGCGGGGACTTCGCGCCCGCGCATGATGCCGAGCAGCGGGAACAGCACGATGGGCAGCAGCGCGGTGGCCGCGAGCGGAATCGCCTCGGTGATCCACCAGGTCGCCATCAGCAGGATGACGGCGAGCATCCGGGTCGCGGCGGGATTGCCGGGGTCGAGATCGACGAACAGCAGCGTCAGGACGAAAACCGCCGG
>JAPOTO010000071.1 GCA_026709135.1 Gammaproteobacteria bacterium
ACCACGATTTCACTGATATCCCGGGAGGCGCCTTGGCGGTTGCCGATGCGGTGGAGTTGTTCGCGCATCATTTGTTGGCGATTGGAGTCGAACTTGCGCCAGCGGGTGAGCGGGGTGATGAGGCGGGCGGCGATTTGCGGGTTGATGGCGTCGAGTTGCATGGCCTGTTCGCCGAGGAATTCGTAGCCGGCGCCGGAGGCGTCGTGGAAGTTGATGTGGTTCTGGCCGCAGAAGGCGCCGATCACGGCGCGGACCTTGTTGGGGTTGCGCAAGTTGAAATCGGCATGGCGCAGCAGCTCGCGCACCCGCCCGAGCGCCCCCGGCCGGGACCGCGCCGCCTGGGCGCTGAACCATTGATCGACCACGAGCGGCTCGTGGCGCCATTGCTGGTAAAACGCGGCAAGCGTGGCATCGAACGCGGCTTCGCCTCCGGTCGCGATTCCTAGAATTTGCAGCGCGGCGAGCTGGTCGGTCATGTTGTTGGCGGAGGCGAACTGCCACTGGCAGACTCCGATCCACTTTGTGGCTGTGTCTTTCTCTGGGTCTGGCGCGCCGGCGCGGGCGAGCAGGCCGAGGCTCAGGTTGCGCAGTGAGCGGTTGGCGATGGCGTTGGCATCGGCCCGGTAGGTTCCGGTCGCGGGGAAGCTGGCGAACAACTCGCCGAGCGGCTCGCTGTGGGCCTCGGCGAGGCTGTCGAGGAGGAATTCCCGCACCGCGTGGATTGCTTCGACATCGGCGGTCTCCGCCTGCTCGATCAGGTAGCTTTCGCTTGGCAGGCGCAGCAATTCGGCGAGCATGGCGCGGTCCGCCCCGGCGCTCGCTCTCGCACCCGAGTCGAGGGCTTCACCGAGCAGGTTGCCATGGGCTTGGCGCAGCGGTTCGGGCAGCGCCAGCGCTTTGCCGGCGCGGAAATCCCGCTGCAAATCCGCCATGCACTTCAGCGCGAGTTCCTGTCCGGCGTTCCAGCGGTTGAAGCCATCGCTGTCGTGGCTGAGCAGGAACAGCAGTTGTTCTGGCGAATAAGCGAATTTCAGCCGCACCGGCGCGCTGAAACCCCGCAGCAGCGAGGGCACGGGGGGCTCGGCCACGTCTTCGAATACGAATGTCTGTTCGGATTCGGTGATGGCGAGCACCCGGTCGCCCCCCACTGCCGCCGCTTCGCCGGCGAGGCGCAGGGGCAGCTCCCCGCCATCCGGGCCGAGCAGCCCTATGCGCAAGGGGATGTGAAACGGCTGCTTGCGCTCCTGGCCCGGGGTCGGCGGGCAGGACTGGCGCACGCGCAACTCATAGCGCCGGGCTTCCGCGTCGTGGCGGCCGTCGATTTCGAGCACTGGTGTGCCGGCTTGGCGATACCAGTTGCGGAACTGCTTGAGATCGACTCCGCTTGTGTCTTCCATGGCGCGGACGAATTCCTCGATGGTCACCGCCTGGCCGTCGTGGCGCTCGAAATACCGGTCGGTGCCGGCGCGGAAGCGCTCGGGGCCGAGCAGATTGGCGATCATGCTCACCACCTCGGCGCCCTTTTCATAAATCGTGACGGTGTAGAAATTGGAGATTTCCATGTAGGAATCGGGCTGCACCGAGTGGGCCATGGGGCCGCTGTCCTCGGCGAACTGCACCGAGCGCAGGAAGGCCACGTCCTGCACGCGCTTGACCGCGGGTGAGTTCATGTCGGCGCTGAATTGGCTGTCGCGGAACACGGTGAAGCCTTCCTTCAGGCTCAACTGGAACCAGTCGCGGCAGGTGACCCGGTTGCCCGACCAGTTGTGGAAGTATTCGTGGGCGACCACGGCTTCCACGCGCTGGAAAGCCCAGTCGGTCTGGGTGCGGGGATTGGCGAGGATGCACGAGGTGTTGAAAATGTTCAGGCCCTTGTTTTCCATCGCGCCCATGTTGAAATCATCGACGGCGACGATCATGAAGACATCGAGATCGTATTCGCGCCCGTATTTTTCCTCGTCCCAACGCATCGCCTTCTTCAGCGAGACCATGGCGTGATCGCATTTGTCGAGGTCCTTGGGCTCGACGAAGATGCGCAGGGCCACCTCGCGGCCCGAAGCCGTGGTGAAACGGTCGTCGAGGCTGGCCAAATCCCCCGCCACCAGCGCGAACAGGTAGCTCGGCTTGGGAAAGGGGTCCTCCCAGGTGCGCCAATGCCGCGGCGGATGCCCGCGCTCCACCTCGCAATCGCCCTCGGCGAGGCAATTGCCGTTGGACAGCAGCACGGGATAGCGGTCGCGCTCGGCCCGGATCGTCGTGGTGAATTTCGACATCACATCGGGGCGGTCGAGGAAATAGGTGATGCGGCGGAAACCTTCAGCCTCGCATTGGGTGCAGAACATTTTGCGCGACTTGTACAGACCCTCCAGGGCGGTGTTGTTCTGTGGCTCGATGCGGGTGCGGCAGCGCAGCGTGAAGCCCGCGGCATCGCCGCCGCAAAGCAGGGCCAGGCCGGGGATGCGCAGGCTTTCGGCTTCGATGCGGTAGTCATCCGCCGTCAACTCGCGGCCGTCGAGCCACAAGCCTTCGAGCGCGAGTTCGCGGCCATGGAGCACGAGTTCATCGCCATCATCGCCGGAAAACGCCGGATTGCGGCGGAGTCGCAGCCGCGACTCGACCAGCGCGTGGTCTTCGTACAGGTCAAAATCCAGCTCTGTCGTTTCAATCAGGAAAGCCGGCGGCTGATAGTCTTGCAGATAAGTCGTTCGCGCGCTTGCGTCTTTCATTCGTTGCGGTGTCCTTGAGGGTTATTCGGTGGATGCGCTGGCGCGATCCTCCATCGTTTCAAAGGCGGCGATGTTGCGGGTTTCCTCGCTGAATTCGATGCCGATCAAGTGGACCGGCCCGCCCGATGCCCGGTGCTTGTCGGCGTAGCCGCGCTCGATCAACTGGGCCAATGCAGCGCCTTCGCCGGCGCGCTCGATCAGCTTGAACTCGAACAGATAGGTGCGCCCCCCGCAGCGCAGCGCGAGATCGACCCGGCCCGCCGCCGAGGCCTCCTCGACGGTGAGTTCGAGGCCGAGCGCGGCGAGGCAGGCGTAGAACACGCTCGCGTAGTAGCCCTCGAAATGGGCGATGTTGTTCCTGCGGTGCCAGTCGGCGGGAATGCCGGCGAAAATGGCGCGGAATTCGGCCTCGATGCCGGGGAGGTTGTGTTCCCGGAAACACCGCCGCAGGTTTCGTGTCGAGCGCGGGCTTTTGGCGGCGTCCCCGGCCAAACGGGCGAGCAACAACTTGCTGAGGCTTTGCCTTACTTCCCGATTCGGGTAGCCGAGCCGATACCAAGTTTCCCCATCGTCGTTCACAGACTCCACTATGGTCAGATAGCCAGTCTGGAACAACAGCGCCTCGGGTGCGATTTCCTCAACATCGAAACTCGAAAGCAGACTGTCGTCGGCGATCATGCCATCGAGCGCGAAGGTGTTCACGCCACGCCGGATCAACGTGTCGAGGAGGAAGGTCGGGGTGCCGGTCTCGAACCACCAGGCGCGGTATTCGCGCCGGCGGAACAGCAGCAGGATGTCGTAGGGGTTGTAGACCCGCTCCCCGCCACCCCAGTTGTAGCCGTTGTACCACCCGCGCACCTGTTCACGGTCGAGTCCCTCCAGTTCCGGGGCGAACACGGTGTCGAGGTCGTCTTCGGTGTAGCCGCAAATCGTGGCGAAGCGCGGGTCGAGGGTGATGTCTTCGAGATTGTTCAAGCCCGAGAACAGGTTGACCTTGGAGAACTTGCTCACGCCGGTCAGCAGCGTGAAACGGATGTGGGCGTCGCAGTCCTTCACCACCGCGTACAGCCCACTGAGGAAGTTGCGGTTGGCGCGGGCAATCTCCCGTTCGCCGAGGTTGTCGAGAATCGGCTTGTCGTACTCGTCGATGAGCACCACCACCCGCTCGCCGCGCCGGCCATGCAATTCTTCAATGAGGTGCCGCAGCCGCTCCGAGGGAGGGACGTTCCGCGGCGCCACGCCATGGTCCCGCTCGAGGTCTTCGAGACGCGCCGCCACCGCGAGCTCCAACCGGTCCCGCGAACTGAAATCCCCCGCGCCGAAACTCAGCCGCAGCACCGGATGCCGCCGCTCCCAGTCCCAGCGGTCGTGGATGCGCAGGCCGCGGAACAGCTCCTCAGAGCCTTCAAACAACTCCTTGATGGTGTCGAGCAGCAGGCTCTTGCCGAACCGCCGCGGCCGCGACAGGAAGTAGTGCTTGCCGTCCTCGATCAAACCCTCGATGTGGGGCGTCTTGTCGGCGTAGTAATGCCCCTCCCCGCGAATCTCGCGGAAGTTCTGAATGCCAATCGGCAACCTGCGCCTGACCTTGGATTCCCCGTCGCCCATGCGCCGCAGTTTAGCATAGCCGCAGACTGCGAAACGGCCCGTCCCGCTTGCGCGGGAAATTAGGCCGGGTCCATGCTCCGCCGCCCGCTCTCGTTGGTGCTATCATCCGATAGTTACCATGTTTCATTGGCACTCACGCACGAAATTAGACACGCATTGCATTACGGAAAGAGTATGGAGCGATTTTTCGAAGAAGTTGATGGGCGGCTCCAGGCTGCGCGTCAAGCGGACTCCGACAGCTACCGAGGCTTCTTCGATCTATTGGTGCCCGAGCTGGAAAGTGCAAGAAAATGCGAGCGCGAGTTGAACCAGCGCCATGCACACCGGTTCAACGCTTTGGATTACCTGCGCACCGACGAACTTGGGCTATCCCGAATCATTGCCGACCTACTCGATCCGTACGCTGATACCGCCCATGGCCAAGGGCCTTTGTTCCTGCGGACATTTTTGACAAAACTGAATATCGGTTTGACTCTATCGGATTCCGATCTGGAACAAGCCGGGGTTTCTCGGGAGCACAAGACCGCAGATGGGCGGTACATCGACATTTACGTGGAAATCCCGAGGGGTGATGGGACGTTTCGCCTCGGTATCGAGAACAAGCCCTACGCCAGCGACTCAAAAAATCAGCTCAAGGACTATCTGGATTATTTGCAGAACGAGAGCAAGCCCGGCGACGACTTCAGGCTGATCTATCTCCCGCCCGCTGGCAAAGATCCTTCCGAACACAGTCTGCCGAGAAAGGAACTGGAATCATTGCATGGGCAATTCACCATCATGCTGTACCATGGACAGCGTAATAGCGAGGATGCCGACGACAGCGATCAAGAAGCGGATGTTTTTCGCGAGTATCGCGCTCCTTGCTCCCTCACTGATTGGCTCGCCGCGTGCCGCGAAAAATGCCAGGTTGATCGCCTGCGGTGGTTTCTTGGAGAAACCGAATCATTCTGTAAACGAAAATTTGGAGACCAAACCATGACAACATCCAGCGAAACAGAGGCTCTGGAGAATTATCTGCATGCCAATCCCGATCATTTCCTGACCGCCCAAGTCATTTACGTTTCATGGGCAGATATCAAGAAACGCATTTTAGAACGATTTCTGAAGCATCTGTGTGATCGGATTAAGCACGAAACAAAAACGAGATTATCACTCATAGATGATCTCGTTGTTGACTGCAACTGTTGGAGCGATAGGGCAAGAAGCTGTAACTTGTTTTTCTACCGGCAGTCATGGGAAGAATACAAGGATGCGCCAAATGACGATCCCAAAACAACCACCATATGGCTGCAAAATCAAGAAGCTGGCCCCAAGAAGTTGATGTATGGCGTGGCATCGCCATTGGAAGAAGATGACATGAATAACGAAAGAGACAAAAAACGGCTTAGATGTCTGAAGAGAAATTTACGGCAGAAGATGAATGAAGCATGGAAACAAAAAAATTGGTGGCCAACTTGTACCTACGTGGACGGGTCACTGGGAGACTGGAACAAACTCTTGCCGGATTTGTATCGAGAATGTAAGGAGAATGGCGGGGAGATCACTGACTACTACGTTGACAAATTA
>JAPOTO010000234.1:0-1216 GCA_026709135.1 Gammaproteobacteria bacterium
CCGCCAAACACATCCCCTCTCCAGCGGCGACTCACTCCTGCGTGTGGGGCCGGAGTTGTCATTCTGCGCTGAGCGGGATTACGCTCGGTTCAAGTTTGTGATAGTTTTCGTTCTTGTGCGGTCGTGGGGACTCGGCCGCGCATGGGGAGCCGCCGCCCGCGGTGGTTCGACAACAAAAACCATGCGACAAGTCGACAACAATTATGAGCAGCAGAACAAGTGCGAAGTTTTCGCCGGTGACAATCGATGTCAAGAAGAACATCCGAAAACTGAGACTCGACGCCGGTTATTCCATGAACGAGGGTGCCAAACGGCTCAATATCTCGCGCAAACAGCTCGAAGATATCGAGACCGGGCGCAACTACGGCTGCCACGTGGAGCTTGAGTTGCTGGCGAAGATCAAGGTGATCTACGGCGCTTCGGTGGACGATCTGATCGGGGATCTGCCCGCCAAGGCCGACTCGGAGTACTTTTCGAGGCCGCGCAAGCGCATCGGCTCGCGGGGCCGGCGGAAAAAGTAGCGCTTTCTCCGCCCGCCCGGAAAACTCCCGCGTCCGACCCGCCTGGCCCAGGCAGGCGCGGCTTGCCATGGCCGCGCGATTTGGATGCCGTATTTGGATGAGACCAGCGGGCCGTGTATACTGCGCCGCTTTGATCCCAACCCAGCGAGGAACCAATGGCATCCAAATCGAAGAAAAAAGTGGCCGCGGAAACGAGTCGCGAAGACTTGCAAAAGCATGTGGCGGCCTTTCTCAAAGCCGGTGGCAAAGTGCAGCAAATCCCCACCGGAGTCAGCGGGCAGACTTCCACCAGCGGCCCGCGCCAGATTGTCCTGAGCCACAAATCCAGCTCCTGATTCCGCGTCCGGCGGTTGCCGGCTCCTCCGCCCTTCATGTCGAAATTACTGTTCCGCCTGCGCCACGTGCCCGAGGATGAGGCGCGGGACGTGCGCGAGCTGCTCGACGCGCGCGGAATCGAGTACTTTGAAACTTCGGCCGGGCTGTTCGGGATATCCTTCCCCGGAATCTGGGTCCGCCGCGAGGTGCAGTTCGAGGCCGCGCGCAAGCTGCTCGACGACTATCAGGCGCAGCGGCGCGAGCGGGTGCGGGCCGAGCACCGGCGGGCGGAGGAAAGAGGCGAAGCCAGAACCGCCCGCGACATCTTCCGGGAAAACCCGGCGCGCTTTCTCGGCAGCCTGGCTCTGATCGCGCTGGTG
>JAPOTO010000234.1:1430-5894 GCA_026709135.1 Gammaproteobacteria bacterium
CCAGCGGCGCGCCGCCGCGGTACAGCACCCGGTTCCGCGTCAGCCGCGGCAGCGAGCGTTCCGGCAGCAGCAGATGCAGCAGGTTCAGCGGGTCGGCGGCCGACAGCAGAAAATGCCGCTGCGGTTGCGGCTCGCGGCCAAGCTTGCGCCCAAACTCGCGCAGAGAATCAACGGTCTCGGCGCGGGCGAACTGCTCGCCCTGGATTCCCGCGACAAACCTGCCGCCGCGCAGTTTGCCGCGCAATTCCTCCTTCCGCAGCGCCCTCAGCAACACCCGCCAGGGCGGCGCCAGCGCCTCCCTGGCCAGCAGCGGGCGGCAGATCACGCCCCAGCGCTCGAGATAGACATCGATCAGGCGCAGCAGTTGCTCCTCGTCGAGCGCATTCCAGTCATGTGGCCGGCGGCGCGCCGGCGCGGTTTCCGGCTTGTCCGCCGGAAGCTCGAAAGTGTCAAGCAAACTCCAGCGGCCGGCGTCTTCAACCCCGAAAGTCGGCAGGCGCCGCCGCCGGCCGGCGGATTTCCTGTGCCCAGGCAGCAGCAGGGCGCGAAGGCCGCTGAAACTGTCGCTGCATACCCGCCCCAGGCTGACGAGTTCCGCCAGCGCCTGTTCGAGTTGGGTGCGCAACATGCCGGTGCGGGACTGGATCTGATCGAAAAAACTCGCGCCGTGCTGTGCCAGATCTTCCTCGACACGGCGCGACGCGCCAGCGGGCTCGATTGCCTCGCGGCCTTCGGTGTCGGCCCGGGCCAGCGCCCGCCACAGGTCGAGATTGCGCCGCAGCGCCATGGTGACCGGCGTGGTTTTGATCGGGCTGCCGCCGCGCAACCGGTTCTGCGGCGGGCTGTAGCGGCCCCAGGCCAGCCGACCGCTGATGCTCAGCAAATCCAGCCATTGCGGGTCGTAATTGCCGACGCGGGCGGGGTAGATGCTCGCTTCCCAGGCCGCCGCCGGCGCGGCGCAGCCATCGAGCTTCTCGACGCAATCGCGCAGGCGGGCCTGGCCGTCGAGCGCCACTGTTGCGGCTTCCGCCTCGCAGGGGCGCAGGCCATGGCGGTCGAACAGGTGGGCGGTGAAGGTTTCCAGCGAAACCGGCTTGATGAGTTTGCGGTGCTGGTCGATGGTGTAGCGGTGGATGCGCTGGAGCAGGCGCCGCTCGCACCATTGCACTGGGCTTTGCGTTGGACCTTGCGCTGGGCCTTGCCTGGCACCGGGAACGAAATGCCCCTGCATGGCGAAGCCCTCGCCCTGCAGGGCCGCGAGGGCGGCGTCCACCGACCGCTCCGATGGCTTTTCCGAACCCAAGCCGCCGAAGCCGCCAGCCAAGTCGGCCGCGGTCACCGGGCCGAGGCCGCCGAGGCGGCCGCGAACGAAGTCGCGCAAGGCGTCCTCCGCGGTCCAGTTTTCCTCTTCCAGAAAGTCGGGAAGGCTGCATCCCGCCGCCGCATCCGGGCACAGCGCGCGCAAACGCGGCAGCATTTCCGTCGCCAGCCAGAGCGGGCCGCACTGGTGGATTCTGCCCTGGGCCAGCAATTCGCCGCCGAAAGACTCGACGGCGCGGAACTCGGCCGCGGTCATAAAGCCCAGCGTCAACAGCGCGTCGTGGAGTTCCTCTGGGTTGCCGACCGCTGGCCAGGCTTCGGCCTTGACCCGTTCGATGGCTTCCCGGTCCAGGACGCTGAAATCATCGACTTCGCCCGGGTCGAGCCAGGAGCGGTTGCGGATGGCGTTGGTGCGGCGTTCCTCGAAGGGGGCGTCGTCGAGGAAGGCGTAGGGCCGCGCGTTGATGATTTCCTGGGCGAAGGGGGACGGCTCGCGCAAATCCCGGCTCACCAGCGCGAGCCGGCCCTGTTCCATGTCCGCGAGCAGGGCGGTCAACCCATCGACATCCATGGCTTCGGTGAGGCAGTCGTGAATCGTCTGGTTGACGAGCGGGTGATCGGGAATCTCGCGCTTGCCGGCGAGGTTCTCCTGGCAGGCGATCTGGTCCGGGAACACATGGGCGATCAGATCCTCGGCGTCCATCCGCTGCCACTGCGGCGGCACACGGTTGCCATTGCGGTTGCGCTGGATCGCCAGCGAGCGGGTGGCGTTCCAGCGCCAGCGCAGCTCGAACATCGGCGCGTCGAGCATCGCCTGGACCACAACCTCGCGCACGGTCTTGCTGTTGAGATAGCGGAAGACTTCATCGAGTGGAAAACTGTGGACCGAACCGAGCGAGAGCACGATGTTGTCCTCGTTGGCGGCGGCCTGCAACTCGAAATTGAACGAGCGGCAGAAGCGCTTGCGCAACGCCAGCCCCCAAGCGCGGTTCAGGCGGCTGCCGAAGGGCGCGTGGATGACCAGGTGCATGTCGCCAACTTCGTCGAAAAAGCGCTCCATGACGATGGTTTGCCGCGTCGGCATCACGCCGAGGCTGCGCAGCCCCGCGTGGAGGTAGTCGGCAAGCTGGGCCGCGGCGCCGGCGGCGAGGCCGAGTTCGCCGGTGAGCCAGCGGTTGGCGGCCTCAAGGCCGCCTTCCGCAAGCAGCGTCGCCAGCCGCTCGCGCAGCCTTGAAACAGCTTCGGACAATTCCCGGCTGCGCCCCGGCCCTTCGCCGAACCAAAATGGAACCGTGGGCCGCGCGCCCCCGGCGTCGCGCACCCGCACCTTGAGGCCGTCGATGCGGATCATCTGCCAGCTATGGCTGCCGAGGGTGAACACGTCGCCGGGAAGCGATTCAAGGGCGAAGTCCTCGTTCAGCGTGCCCACCACCACATCCTGCGGGTCGAGCACAACCTGATACTCGAACAGGTCGGGAATCGCCCCGCCATTGGTCAGCGCGGTCAGATTGGCGCCGCGCCGGGCCCGGACGCGGCCATTGATGGCGTCGAGATGCAGCAGGGCCCCGCGCCGGCCCCGGCGGGTGGTATAGCCATCGGCAAGCATGCGCACGACATCGTCGAACTCGGCGCGGGCGAGGTCGCGGTACGCCCAGGCGCGCCGCGCCAGGGCGAACAAGGCATCGAGGTCGAGCCCTTCTTCGTTCATGGCGGCTTCCGCGACGATCTGCTGGGCGAGGATGTCGAGCGGTTTTTCCGGCACGCGGATGCGGTCCAGCCCGCCATTGCGGACCGCATCAAGCAGGGCCGCGGCCTCGCACAAGTCGTCCCGGCTCAACGGGAACAGCACGCCCTTCGGGGTGCCATCGATGGAGTGGCCGCTGCGGCCCACGCGCTGCAGGAAGGCGGAGATGCTTTTGGGCGAGGAAAACTGCGCGACGAGATCGACATGGCCGATGTCGATGCCGAGTTCCATCGAAGCCGTGGCCACGAGGACTTTCAACTTGCCCGCCTTGAGCTGCCGCTCGGCGGCGAAGCGGTGGTCCCGGCTCATGCTGCCATGGTGGGCGCTCACCGCGCCTTCGCCGAGGCGCTCGCCCAGAGCCAGCGCAAGCCGCTCGGACAGGCGGCGGGTGTTGACGAAAACCAAGGTGGTGTTGTGGGCCAGGATCAGCTCAACCAGCCGCTCGTACAACTCATCCCAGACTTCCGCGCTCATCACCGCCGAGAGCGGCGACCCAGGCACTTCCACCGAAATCTCCATCTTGCGGCGGAAGCCCGCGTCGATGATGGCGCAGTCGAATCGCCGCGCCGGGGCCTTTGCGGTTTCGACACCGCCGGTTTTGGCCGATGCCGCATCCCGATCCACATCCGTTTCCGGCCCCGCGGCCGCGCCGGTCAGAAAGCGGGCGACGGTTTCCACCGGTTTCTGCGTCGCCGACAGCCCGATGCGCTGCAGGGGCCGCCCGCCCGCCGCGGCAACGAGCGCTTCCAGCCGCTCGATCGACAGCGCCAGATGCGAGCCGCGCTTGTCGCCGAGCATGGCGTGTATCTCGTCGAGGATCAGCGTTTCAACTTGGGCGAGCATGGCCCGCCCGCTCGCGCTCGTCAGCAGCAGATACAGCGACTCGGGCGTGGTGACCAGGATATGCGGTGGGCGCGCCGCCATCTTGCGGCGCTCGTCGGTGGGGGTGTCCCCGGTGCGCACCGCGATGCGGATGCGCGGGCCGGGACCGGGATCGGCATCGCCAAGCAATTCGGCGATGCCGGCCAAGGGAACTTGAAGATTGCGGTGGATGTCGTTGTTCAGCGCCTTCAGCGGCGAAACATAGAGAATCTGAACCCCCGGGCCGAGTCGGTCGCCCTGCCGCACGAGGCCATCGAGCCCCGCATAGAACGCCGCCAAGGTCTTGCCGCTGCCGGTGGGCGCCGCGATCAGCGTGTGGCCGCCCCGCCGGATCGCCGCCCAGGCATCCAACTGGGTGGAGGTCGGCGCCGCGAACTCCCGCTCGAACCAGCGCCGGCAAGCCGGATGAAACCCCGCGAGAGACATTGAACCCGCCCAAGACGCTTTGCCAAACCCAGCCTCAAAGTAGAGAACGCCGCTGTTTTTTGCAAGCAGGCTGGGTTTTGCAAGCAGGCCGC
>JAPOTO010000115.1 GCA_026709135.1 Gammaproteobacteria bacterium
GTCAGCCGGTCGCGCAGATAGCTCAAATACGAGTGAATCCCGTCGCGCCAAGTGTCGCGGAAGGCTTTTACCTGCTCGGGTTCCCGGGTGATGTGTTCGGCCTTGCCGTCCTTCACATCGCGGCTCGTGGTGGACCACTGGAAATTCGAGTTGAATTTGATGCCATAAGGCGGGTCGATGTAGATGCACTGCACCTTGCCGCGCAGGCCCTCGCGTTCGGCGAGCGAGGCCATCACCCGCAGGCTGTCGCCGAGGATCATGCGGTTCGACCAGTTGGCGTCGTGGCGGTAGAACTCGGTGCGGGCGCAGTCGTCGGGCAGGCCATTGAAATCGGCGAACAGATCGACCTGCGGATCGCTTTCGCGCTCGCCCTCTTCCGTTCTGCGCACAAGATCGTCGATCAGCGCTTTGGGATGCACCTTTTCCTGAATATACAGCGGCGGCGCGTTGACCACGAGTTCCGGCTCTTCCCCGGCATCCTGCTCCGCGCCGATCCCAACATCTTTGCCACGCCAGACAAGCTGCGGGTCCAAATCGGGATTGCGCCGCTCATAAGCCACCCGCAGCGGCGACTTCTCATCCAGATCAACCAAAGCCTCGGTCTCCGCAGTCGGAATATTCTTCCGCCGCGCATCCCCATGCTTGATTGCTTCAACTCTCTTGTTCTTAAACGACTTGCTCTTCGGCATTGGTCTTCCTCGATTATATTGATTTGATTGTTTTGGCAGTTTCTATACCACCCCAATTTAATTATCTTTTGGATTCGGCTTGTATTGCGCCCTCAATCGCTTCGCCCAAACTGGTGAACAACTCGGTTATTGTTTCACCTTGCGTCGCAATGCCGGGCATGTTGGCAACCTCAGCCCAGTAGCCACCTTCTTCGGCGACATGAATAGAGATATTCAAATCCATCATGCCGCCAAGCCTCCGAGCAGGTTGGCGAATTGGGTGGCGATGGCGGATTCGAAGTCGGCTTCCATTTGGTGAACGTCGGTGAACTCGGCGAAGGCCCAGCGGCCGAAGCCGCCGTGGTGGTTGACGCCGGGAACCCAGAAAGCGTCCATCGTGTTCTTTTTGTCCTTGGCGTCCTCGCCGCGATAGCCCTTGATTTCCACCACGAGATGCAAGGGATCTCCGGGGCCGTTGCCGTCGTCGACGAGGACGATGAAGTCGGGGATGTAGCGGCGCGTTTCGAAGCGGTGGCGGTAGGGAACCTCGAAGCCCATGTTGTGATTCTTGACGTAGGCGAGCACCCGCGGGTGCGCCTCGGCGACGCGGCAGAACTCGCCCTCCCAGTTGCTGTCGAGGATGGCCCAGTTGACCGGGCAGCGGTTGGGGTCGGTCTTGAAGCGGCTGGTTTTGCTCGTGGTGAAATTGACATTGTGGGTCGAGCCGATGGGATTGTAGGCATCGAGCACGACCGTGATGGGCTTTTCGCCGACATGGGATTGCAAGATCGCCGCGTGGATGCGCTCGCAGGCTTGGTCGGCGAGCATTTTGTGCAGCAGTTGGCCCGGATACGTGCCGCCAGCGCATTCGAGATAGCCGTCGAGCCACTGCCCGGCGATGCGCCTGAGCGGGCCGAACAGGTGCAGTTTGGGCTGCCCGTTCTCGTCGCGCCACCTCGACTCAAGCAGATGCGCGGCGAGACGATAGGCGATTTCCTGCTTTCTGATTTTTTTCAGATCCTTCGCCGATAGTTTGATGTTCTTGCCGATGATTCCCGAAACGGTGACCTCGGTTGGCCCGACGATTTCCGGCGTGAGCCGGTACAGCGAATCGGCGTTGAACTCCGCGGCGAGTTGCTCCTTCGGCAGTTCGGTGCGGTAGCCCGCCACCCGCGGGAAGCGGATTTCGAGCCCGTCGCGCTCCGGGCGCACCGCGTTCACCTGAATCGTTTCCCTGGGCGGGTTGGGTTTGGCTTCCACTGGCTTGGCAGTGAAATTGAAGGGGATGCCGAGGACATCGGCGTATTCGGCATCGAACAAGTCATTGTCATTCAATTCGTAGGACAGCCGCCGCAGCGCCCGGCCGACGACCTGCTCGCACAGCAACTGGGTGCCGAATGCGCGGATGCCGAGCACGTGGGTGACGGTATTGGCGTCCCAGCCTTCGGAAAGCATGGCGACGGAAACCACGCAGCGGATGGAACCGCCGAGCTTTCCGGGCTTGCCGACGGTGTTCATGACTTCGCGCAGCAGGTCTTCGTCGGTGAGTTTTTCGGCCCGGGACTTGTCGCCGGTGCGGGTGACGATCTCGCGGCGGAAGCGTTCGATTTCATCGGCGGCGAATTTGCGGAACTGTTGGTCGAGGGCCTCGCCCGATTCAAGCTGGTTGCTGTCGATGAGCAGAGTGCGCGGGCGCGGAATCGAGTTGCCCTCCTCGTCAAAGTTGCGGAACAGGGAGAGGCGTCCATTGTGAAACCTTTGTGTTCCATCTTCGAGTTCGCGCTTGAAACCGGCAACATAGTCGTAAACGAGTTTCGATGTGGCGGTGTTGTTGCAGACAATGATGAAGCATGGCGGCGCCTCGATGTCTTTTTCTTTCCAAAGATCGAAAGTCTTTTCGTAATGGCCGTACAAGGCGTCAAGCGCCGAAACCAGTTGCGGCGGCAGTTTGTGCGGGTCGAGCTCGCCGCCGGCGCCCCGGCCCTTCTTTGGCATTTGTTTGCCGATATGCTCCCAGAGATTGCGGAACACCGGCATTTCCGCCTCGGGCACATTGTCGGCGATCGGCACCCTCGGCAGCTTGACGATGCCGCACTCGATGGCGTCCATCAGCGAGAAATCGCTCACGGTCCAAGGGAACAGGGTGCCCTCGCGATAGCCCGAGCCGCTGAGGAAGAAGGGCGTGGCGGAGAGATCGACCACCCGGGAAAGTTTCAGCCCCCGCTTGGCCGCCTCCAAGCCGGAAATCCACAATCTGGCGGCTTTCTGGTTGTTTTCGGCTTCCTTTCTGGCCTCGCCGGTTCGTTTTTCCTCTTCCGCCTCGCCGGGCTTTTCGCGGTAGCAATGGTGGGCTTCGTCGTTGATCGCGAGGATGTTCTTCATCCCCATGAGTTCGGGCATCACCCTTTGCAGCATCTGGCCTTCACTTTCAAGGGTGATCGGGTCCGCGCCGCCCTTGCCTTTGAGCAGCGCCCGCCCGCCGGCGGATAACTTCGTGCGCTCGCGCCGCTGGAAGGCGTGGTAGTTGGTGATTACGATCTTGGCCTCGCCAAGTTCGCGCAGCATGTCCTGTGGCACAAGCTCGCGGCTTTGGTAGTAGCTGTCCGGGTCGTTGGGCAGCAGCACCCGCAGGCGGTCGCGGATGGTGATGCCGGGGGTGACGATCAGAAAGCCCTTGGTGAAGCGGCCGCTCTGGGGGTGGCGGACGGCGTTGATCGTCTGCCAGGCGATCAGCATGGCCATGACGGTGGTTTTGCCAGCGCCGGTTGCCAGCTTGAGGGCGATGCGCGACAACTCGGGGTTGGCTTCCCGGTTCACAGCGGCCAACTGTTGGTTGATTTCCTTCGCCTTTGCGCGGGCGTTGGGCGCGACTTCGGTGAGCCAGATGATCGTTTCAGCCGCTTCGACCTGGCAAAAAAAAGGGCTGGATTCCACTGAAACGGGATTGCGCCAGTGGTGGAGCAATTGCGCCGTTGCCGGCGTCACCTGCCATTGGCTGCGGTTGGGCAGCCGGCGCCAGTTGTCAACCTGCTTGCGCACTTCGGCAATCAGTGTCGCAACATGCGCGTATTGCTGCTTGGAATCGGACAGCTCCTGGTCCAACAACTCAGCCGTCCGCGCGCCGGCGCCTTTGGTCTTTTTCGGTTTGGGAATGGGAGTGACGAAATCCGCCCGCCGCCGGCTGTCGGCGATTTTCCCGGTGGGCTGGCCTTCCCCGTCGAGTTCCCAGTGGCGGGCGGGATACTCGTAAGGCGAGTTGAGAATCGGCTGTTCGAAAAATGGATCGCTCAAGGTGGTTCCTGGATTCCGCACGCCCCGAGGCTGGCGCTCGCATGGTATTGCGGCTGAAGCCGGGGCGCAAACAGTTCGCTCGCCGGCCCGCGGCGTCAACGAGTCGGCGCTGTCAAAAGCTGTCAAAAGGCGTCGCGGATCCATTCGAGGCGGTCGGCTTGGCCGGGTCCGCCGCCGGTGATTGCCACGACGTCGAAACGGCAGGGCTGGTTCTGCCAGTTTTTCGTATTCAGGAAGAGATTGGCGGCAAGCCGCAGCCGCCGCTGTTTCACCGGGCCGATGGTTTCGAGCGCGCCGCCGTAATGGCCGCTTGCCCGGTAGCGCACTTCAACGAAAACCACGCAGCCTTGCCGGTCGCGCATGATCAGGTCCACCTCCCCGGCGCGGCAGTGGAAATTGGCCCGCACCAGCTTGAGGCCCTTGCCGGCGAGAAAGCGCAGGGCGCGTTGTTCATGGAGTTTGCCGCGGCTGCGGGTTGAAGCTTTGTTGGCGGGGGCGGGCGGGCTTTGGCCGTGGGCTTCCGCGGCTGGGCTTGGTCTGGCGCGCATGGCTGGCAAGACTCAACCGCCGGGGTTGGACAATGGCACGGCGATGCCGTTTTCGAACCGGGCGGGCGTGAGCCGGCGGTGGATGCGGCGGTTCTCCTCCATCCGCAACTCGCCGGTGGCCCCGCGCAGGCTGGTGATTTCCCGCGCGAGGAATTGCCCGAGGCGCGGATACAAGCGGAAGCTGTCGATTCCCATGGCTTGCAGCCTGCGCTCGGTGCCGCTTGCGGCGAGCGCCGGGTCCCCGTCGCGCCACATCAGCGGCGCATCGGCGAAAATCACGCCGTTGAGGTCCCGGTTGAGGGCGGCGTCTCCGCCGCCGTCATGGATCGAGGGCAGGGCGAATACCGGCAAATCCTCGGCGTAGTAGAAATCCAGCGCCGGCTTAATCTGGCGCCCCGCCTGGGGGTTCGCCATCAGGAAGATGAAATCGATGTCCCGCCGCCGCCGCGGCGTGAACTCGGCATTGGAGCGCGGCAGCACATCGAGCAGGCGCGCCAGCCGGGCCTCGCTGGCGTCGATGTCGAGCACGGTCTTGACCACTTCGGTGGAATTGCCGGCGTCGAGATACGCCGCCCGGGCGACAAAATCGCCGCCCCGCTCCCGCCAGCGCTCGGCGAAAATGTTCTGCAAGCGGAGAAACACGTCGTTGGCGGGATAGATCACCGCGGCGTTGCGGTGCCCCGCCCGCCAGGCGAGTTCGATCACCGCGTCGATTTCGTCTTCCGGAGCGAGGGCGAACTGGAACAGCCGGCCATCGCCCGGCGCTGGCTCCGCATCGGTGTAATTCAGCGCCAGCGTTGGCGCCGGCGGCTCTCCGGCGGCGAGCAACTCGTTGACGCGGTCCTTGAACAGCGGCCCCACGATCAGCTCGGCGCCGGAATCCACCGCCTGTTGGTACAGCGGGCGGATGTCCCGCGCCCCGGAGGAGTCGAACAGCGTCAGCCGCGGCACCTCCCGGGAAACCGCCAGCGCCTCGTAATAGCCGGCGAGAAAGCCCTGCTTGACCGCCGCGCCGGCGGCTTCGCGCAGCGGCAGGATCAGGGCGATATGGCGCGGCCGCTCCGCCCAGGCGGATTCCAGCTCGCGAAGCTGCCCCGGCAATTGCCGCGCCGCCGCGTGCTGCTCCCAGGCCCGGCGCCAGGCGATGAGCGATTCAAGTTGCCGCGGAATGCTGTACTCGCCGGAATCCACCACCCGGGCAAGCTCGACCCAGCCGCGCTGTTCGTATCCCGTGCTCGCCGCGGCCATGTCCTCGAGCTCTTGGGCGGAGCGGCTTTCCAGCGTGGCCCAGATTTTCCGCCGCACCGCTTCGCCGGCGTCGCCATCGAGCCGGCCCGCGGCTTCGCTCCAGGCGGAAACCGCCAGCCGCGGCTCGGCCAG
>JAPOTO010000152.1 GCA_026709135.1 Gammaproteobacteria bacterium
AAGCCATTGAATTCGCGAGCAAAACAAAACCACGCTTTTGTTTTGCGACAATGAAAAATTCCATGGATGGAATTTTTCAGAGCATACCTAAGTGGAGTGGCGCGAAGCGGCGAGGGGGTCCCGGTCGAAGCCGCTTAACTATACAAGCCCCGGAATAGAGCCATGCTTCGGTTTTGCGACGGAGAAACGCTTCAGGAAACCGTCCCACGCAGCACGCGCCGGCGCGCCGGCAGGTTCAGCATCGCGGTTTTGCCCCGCTGGCGGCGCAGGGCCTCGATATCGATTTCGGCGAAGCCGCACATGGACTCGCCAAACGCCGCCTCCGCCAGCAGGACCCCCTTGTAATCGACCACTTGGGAGTGGCCGTCGGTGGAATCTTGGGGAAACCCAGGCCCGGCGATTCCAGCGCTGTTGGCGGACACCACATACACCTGGTTTTCAAAGGCCCGGGCGCGTTTGGCGATGTTTTTCGGCGTCAATTGCGGGCTGCCCTGTTCGCTGGAGGAATGGCAGATCACCTCGGCGCCGCGCCGGGCGAGCTCCGTGCTGATTTCGGGATAGAGGATTTCCTCCGAGGCGACACAGGCAAGCCGGCCGATCGCAGTCTCCGCCACCGGATACAGCGCGTCCGCGCCGTACACTTCGAGATAGCGCGCAAGCACATCGTGGGGCGTCGGCGCGAACATCGAGATTTGCCGGCGGTAGCGCAGAATCAGCTTGCCAGAAGGATCGATGATGAAGCTGCACTGAAAGTGCAGGTCGGGGAAATGGTCGTCGGTTTCGTAGGCGTTGCCGGAAAGATAGACGCCATTGGCCTTGGCGCATTCGCCGAGCAGCTCGTATTCCGCGCCATCGGGATGCAAACAGGCCTTGGCGCGCCACTGCGCGGGTTTTTCGCCCCGGGGGTAGCCGGTCAGGAAATATTCCGGCAGCACCACGAGGCGGGTGGCATCGCCGCTGTAGGTCTTGATGAATCCCATGCTGCCGCGGATCTGCCTGTCGCAACGCTCGATGCTGGCCCGAATCCGCGCCCTGGCCTGATCCGCCGTGGCGCAATCGTTCACCGCGTGGCAGCGCATTTGCAGCGCGAGCGCGGCGTAAGGCGCAACCGCGCCATCGTTGCCGGCATCTCTCATTCGAGATTCTCCGTTCGGCGCCCTTCAACGAGCATCACGCGGAACTCCCCGGCGCCCTCGCGCAGCTTCCGCGCCTGCGCATACTCCGGCGAGTGCCAGAAGCGCCGCGCCGCGGCCATATCCGGCCAGCGGTGCATCACCACCCGCACCTCGCCCCAGTCGCCCTCGAGCGCCTCCTGCTCGCCGCCGAGCACCACATACTCGCCGCCAAAACGCGCCACCAACTCCGGCACCGCCTGCGCGTAAGCCGCGAATTTCCCCCGGTCGGTAATCACCGCCTCAACAATCAAATAAGCTCTCATGGTTCAGTTCTCCGTTTTCCTCTCCTCCCCCGGCCACAATTCCCATTACGCCGAAGCTTTCGTTTCTTCCCCAAGGGTCGCGTGGCTGGCAGTGATTTGCGCGTCGTTGAGGAGGAGCGTCACAGGGATGTGTTAAGCGACGACGAACCGATTTGAGCCCCGACAGGATGTCGGGGCGAAATTTAGCGCAAATCACTGCCAGCCACGCGACCCGGCCCCATGTCATATTGACATAACTTTATACAGGGTGATACTGTCGCCGCCAACAGCAGGAGTCCAACCATGCGCATCGCCTTGCACCGCCAGCTTTTTCAACTCGCTTCCATTATCGCCCTCGCCTCCGCCAGCGCCGCGGTGGCCGCCGCCGAACTCGATCCGGCGACCGCCGAGGGCAATATCGCCATCAACCGCAAGATCCACTGCTCGATGGAGGACGCCTCGCCCCAAGTCTACCAGTGGTTCGGCCGCGCCTACTCCCGGGTGCCCGGCGAGCGCGACCGGCACCTGTTCAACCTCGATGGCATGAACATCCGCCAATGCGTCGGCATCGAGGATCCCGATCGCGGCCCAGGCTACCGCATGGTCTCGCGGGAACTCATGCTCTATCTCGACCCGCAAACCAACGAGGTGATGGACAGCTTCGCCAATCCCTGGACCGGGATGGACAACAGCGTCATCCACGTCGCCAACGATCCGGTCAACCAGCGGCCGAGCTTCGGCCGCACCGCCGAAGGCGAGGACATCCCCTTCAATCTGCAAGACATGAACGGCAAATGGCTGATGCGCGTCGAAGTGCCGCTGTTCTACACCAATCCCCTGGGGGGCGATTACCAGAATTATGTTGGGGGAACGTACCACGCCGTTGAAATCTTCGATTTCAATGGCGACACCGCCGAGCTGCTCGACGCCGGGGAGCCGGTGGCCTATCCGGTGGTTTCCTGGGTGCGGATCGCGCCCTGGCTGCCGTGGATGGAGATGGGCAGCCGCCCCGGCACGATGTATTTCAACGCCATGGGCCGCAAGCTCGAGAACTTTGAACAACTTTCGGCCACGATGCGGTCGGAGATCGCCGAGAATTATCCCGAATACGCCGCACCGCCCGGCTTGGACGACACCCGCCCCAATGAAACGTCTTGGACCTACATGAAGAAGATCATCGACGGAGCCGGCCAATGAGAGTTCGATTCGCGGCCATCCTCGCGGCTTGGCTCGGGCTGGGCTTGGGGTTGGGACTGGCAACCGCCACGGCACTCGCCGACACGGTGCCCGAAGACGAGCGCGTGGGCATCGACCTGCGCCGCACCACCCTCGTGGTGCGCGACATCGAGCGCTCGCTCGAGTTCTACCGCGACGCCCTCGGCATGGTTCCCATCTACGACAACCTCATCCTCACCCCCCGCGACGCCGCCGGTGTCGAAGACGCCGAGCGGGCCCTGCGGCTGGTGATGCTGCGCGCCAACGACGACTACATCGGCGTCGTCGGCCTGCTGCAATACTTCAAACCCCGCAAGGAAACCGTCGATCTCACTGATACTTCCTTCATGGAGGGCACGGCGGTGCTGCTGTTCAACGTCGATGATTTGAGCGGCGCCTTCGCCCGCGCCAGTCAGGTCGAGGGCGTGGTGGTGCTCGACGAACCCATGCCGGTTTCCTACCCGTCCTACGACGGCGAAGGCGTGATCGAAGTCATCGTCAGCACCTTGCAGGACCCAGACGGCTTCACCATCGAACTCAACCAACTGCAAAGCGAACTGCGCTGATTCCCCCACCAGCCGAATCGCAATCGCCGCGCCTTCATTCCCCCGCGATCATGCTGCGTTGCGCAACATGACGCCATCATGTTGAGTTGCGCAACATGAATTGGTCGAACAAAGGGACTGTGAAAGCGGTATCGCCGTGGCCGGGGCTCCACAGCATCCCTTTGGAGATCAGTTGGGCGCGGGTCGGCGCAGGCTCCTAGTTCCGCGATTGCCAGAATGGAAGCGGCCTCGACATGGGATTTTGTTATTGGCGAGCACTCGGCCTCGTCCCAGATGTGCTTTCCCCATTCCTGCAGGAAATATGGGTAGCAACGGGTTTGTTCCACAACCAGCGCCAGCGCGTCCTCCCGAATTTCGACGCCCTCGGCTTTCGCGGCGCGGGCGACAATCTCGAGCAGGTCCGTCAAGTCGGATTCCAGGTCGCCGCAATCCGCCAGACCCGATTCAAGCGGAAAATCGAAGCCAAGCTCGATGTCCTGCAACTTGATTTTGAGCGAGTTGGCGAATCCAGCCAGCGCACTGAATGCCCGCCGCGTCAGATCCTTGGCCCGCGACCGCGAGGAGAGCCTGAGCAAGGCGATGCGCAGTTGCGGAACGAGCTTGGACGGCAATGACAGATTTTCCACATGCTCAATCCACAAGGTGAAATTCCCTTCCGCCTCGGCGTGCTGTCTGATTCGGTCGAGCAGCACAGTCTTGCCGACACCGCGAAGCCCGACCATCAACAAGCTTTTGCTGGATCGGCCCAACCTGCAACGCTCAAGGTTGATTCGCGCCGCATCAAGCAGGGCTTGCCTGCCGGCAAGCTCAGGCGGCTGCGCGCCGGCACCGGGAGAATAAGGGTTGCGAATCGGATCCATGCGGGAGATATAGCAAAGTTAGCAAGTTTATAAAATTTTCCTAACTTTCCTAACTTCGCTATATCTTGCGGGTGAAACGGCTTTCGATCCCTGCTCCGATACGCCTCAAGAAGTCCAGTTTGAATGACAGCGGATGGCACCGCAACCAATCCACGACCTTAACGCCACCTACAACATATTGATTAAAATAGCATTTTACCCAAAAAATCAGTTAAGCGTACTTTCTTACGCTTAACTCGACTTGCCGTCATTGCGGGTTGCTTGAGGCTCAGGGCCGCATATTTTGCCCATCTCCCGTAATTCCCTGCACTTGCGCATCAAAGTCCGCCAAGCGTCCGCGGACGGCGCTGGCGCCGTAGTGAAAAGCAAGCACGGCGGCGGGCCATTGCCGCACTTCGGTTTCTCCGATGGTCTCGCTGCCGAATTGACTGCGGGTCGACGCCCAGGCTAGCCTGAGCCGGTTTTTTTGGGAGAACTTGATCAAGCCCGAGAGCGCCTGCGGCCTGCGGGCGAACCTGTCGCTCCACTTGATCTCAAGCGCGCCGGTCGGCTTGAACGCTGGCGAGGATTCCACCAAATCCACTTCAAGGCCCTGGCTGCCCCAACGGGCGTAGTTCAAGCGTGCATCCTGATGGAAGCGCTGCGCGAACAGGGCGGTTTCCACCAAGTGGCCGAACTCCGAATGGTCCGGCCGCCGCGCGCCGAACAGGCCGGTGTACATGGCCGAATTGGTCAGATAAACCTTGAAATTGCGTTCCCGTTGAAAGCGGCGTCCGTCCTGATCCACGCGAAACACCCGCTTGATGAGGAAAGCCGCCTCCAAGTATTCGATGTACTTTTGAATGGTCTTTTTGCCCACGCCGCTGCGTTGGGACAACTGCTCGGAGGAGACCTCCTCGGCCGTATTGAACGCCAGCAACGTGAACAGCGAATTGAGTTCCTGAATATCGTTGATGCCGTACAACTGTGGCAGATCGCGCAGCAGCACTTTGTCCACAATATCTGATTTGACAAAGCGTTCCGGGTTGCTTCGCACAACCTTCGAGAGCGCCAGTTCAGGATAGCCGCCGAAATTCACGTAATCCACAAACTGCGCATTCAGCCGGTCGATGTCATCCAGCAGGTAACGGTTGGGGCCAAGCTCGCTAACTGCGGCCTCTTCCTTGCGCAGATCAAGGTACTCGGAAAAAGTCAGCGGCGGCAGCAGGAAATCGGTGAACCGCCCGGCGCCGGATTCCGTGCTCTGACGTTTGAGCGCCGCGGCCGCCGAACCGGATACCAGCACGCGGAGATCGGGGCGATGGTCAACCAGCGGCTTCAGGTGTTTCTCCCAATCCTTGTGCGACTGGATTTCATCGAAAAACAGGTAGCGCGTCCCCTCGCCATCCGGTGTTGCCATCTCAATCTGCCGCACCAGCGCCTCCAGCGACTGGCCGTGCAGCAGCGGGTGGTCCATTTCCACATAGGCCATCCGCCGGGCATCGACCCCTTTAGTCAAGAGCTCGGCGATCAAGTGCCGGATCAAGATGGTTTTGCCGACCCGTCGCGGCCCCAGCAACACCACGGCGCGGCGCAATCCCGGCTCCAGCAGTAATCGCAGAACAGGTCCCAGATAAGCCCGGGGACCCAACTCCAGCGTCCCATCATCCATCCGATGACTATCCCACCACGGGTTCAGGGTCTTAAGATGATCCGCAACCTGTTGATCAGAAACAATTTTCATAAGAAAACCCAGTTAAGCGTACTTCCTTACGCTTAACTCTACCATGTGCGCGCCCACTGGCAAAGGAGCAACAAATTCCGATTTGA
>JAPOTO010000225.1 GCA_026709135.1 Gammaproteobacteria bacterium
CCGACAGCGGATATTATTCACTTTGCCCGCCCCGCACAACAGCCCGCCAAAATCGGTAGTGTATCAGTTTGACTTTTGACGCTTGCCGTACTTCGCTCCCGGTTTCGGGCCGGGCTTCCGCGGCTCCGGGGCCATATCGTCGATCAGGCCGACGATCCACTCGCAATCCCGCACCGTGTGATCCAGTCCGGCCTCCATCGCGGGCGTGACCTTGATCGTGGTGTGAATCCGGCAGAAATTGTAGTGCAGCGCGAACAGCGCAACCATCGCGGCGTGTTTCTCGATCCGCTTGCTGAATGCGTTGGTCAGGCGCGTGAAGCGGCGCATCCCCATCCGCATCGACAGGTTGTGCCGCTCGACATGGGTGGTGTTGGCCTTTTTCAAGTCGGGATTGCCCTCGATTTTGCGCTTTTCAATCTTGGTGCAGACGGCGGGGCTGTACCGGCGTTCCTGGCTGTGCCCGTCGGCGCTCTGGCCGTACTCCTTGATGACCTGGGCGTAGTCCACGCCCGCGCCGAACGATTCCTCGACGGCCTCGATGTAGGCTTTCAGGCCGTCGGTCGTGATCTGGGGCCGGTCTTCGAGCCGCTTGCGCAAATCGTCCATCAGGACAAGGGCGGATTCGCCGTCCCGGCTGTTGGTGACGTGGTAGGAAAGCATGAGCTTGGAATCGGCGTCGATGGCCGTCCAAGTCCAGACGTCGCCCGCGCCCTCCGGGGCGTTCAACGCGCCCGGCACGGCCCGCTCCTTCGCGTAGCAGAACGACCAGATTTCATCGGCCTCGATGCGGCGGTTGCCCTTCACGCCGCGGACGTTCCATTCGTGGTAGTCCGCGCAGGCTTCGCCCGCGTCGCTGAGCAGCTTCGCGACCGTGTTGATGGAAACGCCGGTGATCCGGGTGATTGAGCGCATGGACATCCCTTCGACCAGCATCGAGAGGATTTGCGCCCGCTTTTTCGTGGTGAGCTTGTTCATGGGGATTATGTTGCCGGAGTACATCGCCCAAGTCAAGCATTTTTTTCAGTTTAATTGAATAAATCCATCTGCATCGGCCCGCCAGTGTCCGGATCGGCCATCGGCGGCAGTTTCGGGCTTGTCCGGGATTCCGCCATGTGTTCCTCGATTGACCAGAACTGCAATCGTGGAAAAGGGGTTGCGCCGATTTGATATTTTCCCATCTTGGCGGCTTCCGCCGCCGCGTTTCTTGCCGTGGTCTTGTTCAGCGTGATGAAAACGCCCGCCGTCGCCTTCTCCCTATCCATGACGTGCAGGAAGTCGCGCAGAGCCGTTGCGGAATAGCCGCCCCCCTTCACCTGTGCGATAACCAACCCGCTTTCCCCTTCGATGGATGCGTAAATCCTGCCGCGTCCGTCTATACCGCCATCGCCCACCTTGACCTGATTTGGAACCAAGCCCTCAATGCGCGTGACCGCCCATGCCTCGAAATCGAATGCGTTGCGAGCCAGCATCATTCGGGCGCTTTCCAAATCCGCTGGGATGCCATGAGTCAGGATGCTGGAATCGCTGAATCTCCGGCTCTTGATTAGGTCAACCGCCCTGGGGCTGATATCGATTCCGATCCAGCGCCGTCCATGATTTGCCGCAGCCATGAGTGTCGTTCCGCCGCCGCAAAATGGATCAAGCACTATGTCGCGCTTGTTACTGCTGGCTTTTATAATTCTTTCCAAAAGTTTTTTAGGCTTTTGTGTACCATATCCTAAATACTCTTTTGACCAAGGCATTAGTGAATGATGTTGCCAAACATCATCAGCAAGTTTCCCTTTCTTCAAATCCCTTTCCGAACCATCTGCCCTTTTTTGTCCTTGATCCCATTTGTATGGAACTCTTACATCGTCTGCATTAAATGTCCAATTTGATCCTTTTGTGTAAAAAAAGATTGTGTCATGCTTTCTGGCCCATCTTTTTTTAGATGCCCCCCCACCGGAATAATACCAAACGAACTCATTTTGAAAATTATTTGCCCCGAATATGCCATCCATCAAAATCTTGAGGTAGTGGCTGGCCGACGGGTCGCAGTGCAGGTAAATCGATCCTGTCGGCTTCAGCAGGCGCTTCATTTCGGCCAGCCGCTCGGCCATGTAGGATAGATAGGCGAGCATCCCGCATTCGCCTATGGTAGCTGCCAGCCCGCAAACCACTTTGTACGCCGGATTGTTGACCGCTCGCCGCAGCCGCCCAACTCTTTCCTGCGCGGCCTCGCCCCATATCCATGTGTCGGTGAACGCCCGCACTTGCGCGGGCACGCCATTGCCGCGGCCGAACGTCTGGTTGTAATTGGCCTTCGAGTTGAACGGCGGATCGAGGTAGATCAGATCAACCCATTGACCGGGCCAATCTCGCATGACTTCCAAGCAGTCGCCGTAGTACAGCGAATCCAGTGCTGGTTGCGATTCGGGGGGGGCGGTCATGTTTGCCGAGCCGCTACGAGGCCCAGCGGGCGCTTGCGGCTTTCTTCGCGATCTCGCGGCGGCGCTCGGCGCTCATGCCCTCGGCGCGGGCCTTGCCGCCCTTGCGCCCGCCCTCGCGTTGTCCCGCGCTGGCGTGGGTTTCCCGCTCTTCGCCCGTCGCGATCCGCATGACGCGGACGGCGTTGGCGATGGGGTCGGCGGGTCGTTTCTCACCCTTCGGTCCGGTCGGCATCGATTTTCTCCCGATAAACGCAAGCGTTTTAGGCGTTTTCAGTATAAACAGGAATTATGGGCGATGCCACCGGGCCGGAAAGTCAAACTGATACACTACCCCAAAATCGAATTGTGATCGCCACCTGGCGGGAATCGCTTGGCGGTGGCGGTTGGCGGCGTTATGATGCGGGCTTCGCAACCCGCAATTCATCGAACCGCCCGGGTCGGGCGGCGGGAGGAAAGCATGAAAACCAGCCGACGTGGATTCGGCGCACTCGCCATCGGCGCCGCGGTGGGCGCGCTGTCCAGCGCCAGCGTGTTCGAGCGCCGGGCCTTCGCGCAGACCCGCGCGAATCACGCCGAGGGCGTGTACGACAATGGCATCATCCAGTTGAACCAGAATGAAAGCGCCCGGGGGCCCGGGCCGAAAACCCTCGAGGCGATCCACGATCACACCAGCAGGCGCGTCGGCCGCGGCTACGCCCCGGATCATGTCGGTGAACTGGAACAAAGCCTGGCGGATCACTACGGCATCGCAAGGCAAAACGTGGCGCTGGCGACAGGCTCGACGCCGCTGCTCGAAGGCGCGGTGCGCGCTTTCTGCGATGCCGAGAAAGCGCTGGTCACGCCGATGCCCTCCTACTCAACGAGCCTGGCCGCCGCGCGCCGGATCGGCGCCCGCACCGTGGAATTGCCGCTGAACCGCAATCTCGGCATCGATCTCGACCAGCTCGCCGACAACGCCCGCGGCGCCGGCATGCTGTATCTGTGCAATCCCAACAACCCCACCGGCACCGTCCATGGCCCTGAGGCGGTGGCGGCATTCGTCAACCGGGTGCGCGGGGAAAACCCCGAGGTGTTCATCCATATCGACGAGGCGTACATCTACTATGCCCAGCCCGGCGCCATGGCGACCGCGCTGCCGCTGGCGATGGAGAACGAAAAAGTCTTCATCACCCGCTCGTTCTCCAAGGCGCATGGCCTGGCGGGGTTGCGCATCGGCTACGCCATGGGGCAGCCGCAAACCCTGCGCCGGATTCGCGAGGCCTGGGGCTTGGGGGATGTCAACATGCTCGGCGCAATCGCCGCGCTGACCGCCCACGAGGACCAGGAGCACATGGCTTGGGAAGCGCGGGAAAATGACGAAATCCGCGCCGAGGTATCGGGTTTTTTCCGCAGTCTCGGCTATGAAGTGGCCGATTCGCACACCAACCACATTTTCGTCAACCTGCGCATGCCGGCGGCGCAATTCCGCTCGGCCTGCCTTGAGCACAATGTGCTGGTGGGCCGGGATTTCCCGCCGCTGGAGCAGTCCCATTGCCGCATCTCACTCGGCAGCCGCGAGGAAATGGCGGTGGCGATGGATGTGTTCAAGCGGGTGTTGGCGTAGAACGAGGCCGCGGGCGGGACCGGGCCACGCGATACTGCCGATTCAGGCCGAATGGCGGACCGCGGTGACTTCGGCCATGATCGATATGGCGATTTCCGCCGGCGTTTTGGAGTGGATCCGCACGCCAATCGGCGCGCGCAGCCGGCTGATCTCCGCCTCGCTCAAACCCAATTCCGGCAGGCGCTCGCGCCGGGCGGTCGAGGTGCGCTCCGAACCCATCGCGCCGACGTAGAAGGCGTTGGTTTTCAGCGCCTCCATCAGCGCCATGTCGTCAACCCGCGGGTCGTGGGCGAGGGCGATGACGCCGCTGTAGGCATTGCTGAATTTCTCCCTCACCACATCGTCCGGCAGCCTTGAAGTCGTCTCGACGCCATCAACCTGCCAGTTGTCGAGATAGCGCGGCCGCGGATCGCAAAGGGTGGTGTCGTATTCGAGCGCGAGCGCGAGTTCGGCCACGCAGCGCGCCACATCGCCGGCGCCGAGCAGCAGCAGGCGGTACATGGGGCTGAGACTGTGAACCATGCTGCCGCCCTCCATGACGACCGCGGTTTCGTTGCTGCCCTGGCGCACGCCAAGCCTGCCGCTGGCGAGATCGACCACGCGGCTGGTTTTGCGGTGGGCGTCGAGATCGGCGGCGAGGCGGGCGAACACCTTCCGGTTGTCCGCATCGGCTTCGAGAAACTCGAGCAGCACTTGCAACTGGCCACCACAGGGCAGCTTCAGCCTGGCCTGCTCCTCCTCGCTGGCGCCGTAGACGATGCGGAAAGGCCCGCCCTCGGCGTCGTATCGCGCTTTCAGGCTGCCATCGCGCAATTGATCGAGGAAATCCTCCTCGACACAGCCGCCGGAAATCGAACCGGCGAGTTCGCCCCCGAGCGTGCAGGCAAGCATCGCGCCCACCGGCCGCGGCGAGGAACCCCAGGTTTCGAGAATCGTGGCGAGCCACACCGGCTCGCCCCGCTCCAGCCAGGCCGCGACTTGGGAAATGATTTGCTGCTGGCTGCTTAGCATTGGGCTGGGCGGTTTCCGCGCTGATGGGCCAGTGTCAGCGCGCGTTGCCGTTGCGCCGCTCGAGATCGAGCAGGAAACGCTTGGTGTCGAGGCCGCCGCCGAAGCCGGTCAGGCTGCCGTCGCCACCGATCACGCGATGGCAGGGAATGATCACCGGAATCGGATTGCGGCCATTGGCGGCGCCAACCGCCCTGGAGGCCTTGCCGTTGCCGGTGTCCCGGGCGAGTTCGCCATAACTGCGGGTTTCGCCGTAGGGAATGCCGCGCAGCGCGGACCAGACCCGGCGCTGAAAAGCGGTGCCCGCGGGCGCCAGCGGCAAATCGAATTGCTTCAATTCACCGGCGAAATACCGGCGCAGTTGCTCGATGACCCCGCTGAAGCGGCCGGCGTCCTCGACCCAGCCCGCTTCATGGCGCCGCCGCGCCTTGCCATCGGGAAAGCCAAGCTGTTGCAGGCTTTCCCCATTCCCCGCCAGCAGCAGGCTGCCGATGGGGGTGTCCGTATAGGTGTAGTAAGTCGTCACAATCGTCATCCTCGCATGGAAACAGGCCCGCGGCGCGGCGACGGGAAAAATACCACCACGCAGCGTCGCCGCCAAGACCCTGCCGCGTTTTCCGCGTGCGGCAAGGCCCCCCATTCAGGCACCGGTCGCTTGTGGCTTCGACCCGTCGCGGTCTGGCTGGGTGGCGTTCAGCGGACGCTGTGAATACATCCCTGTACGCTTCGGGCTCGGCATCCATGCC
>JAPOTO010000160.1 GCA_026709135.1 Gammaproteobacteria bacterium
CATGCCGGAAGCGGGACTACGCACGACTCATTATGCTTTGATCCTGGTCATTGTGGCGGCCGCGGCGTACTTCGGATTGACACAAAGGCCGATATCCATAGAAGGCGGGCATCCCTACGACTCCGAAGTCTATTACGCGATGGCGGAACAGGCGGCGGCGGGAGAGGCCATTTCGGCTTTGCGGCCATTCGCCTATCGCGTGGCGCTGCCTTTCCTCGCCGGCACATTCTTTCCGCATTCTATCGCTTTCGGTTTCCTGCTGCTGAATCTGGTTTTCGCCATCGCAACGGCCGCGGTGTTTTTCCGCTATCTGCGGTCATGCCGGCTCGGTGCCGACACAGCCCTGCTGCTCGTGCTCGCGTTCGTTTGCGCTTCCCAGTCGCCATTCCGCTTCGCGCATTTCATTCCGGCCTACGCGGACCCGCCCGCGCTGTTCTTCATCGTGCTGTTCCTTTGGCTGGGGAGGGTTGTTCCCCAACTGGATTTGCGCTGGAGCTTGGCCGTGTCCACCTTGGGCGTGGTTGGCGTGCTGTTCCGGGAAATCGCGATCTGCGGATTGCTGGTGTTCGTTTTCGCCCAGTGTTTCCGCATGCGCCGGGCGCCCCCATTCCTGATTGTCCAATCCTGGCGGTCGGTCGGCCTGTGCGCGTTGCCGCTGCTGTCCGCTTGCGGGTGCCTGGCGCTGGTTCACGCGCTGGTCGATGGCACCGGCGGGTACGACTATGCTGGACAAATGCTCGGCGTGGTCTCGGCGCACGCGGCGCGGCCGGACATTCTCCCGCTCTCCCTGCTGACTTCCTTCGGCGCGATCCCGCTCATTTTGCTTTTCGCCTGGCGCCATGTGCTGGATTTTCTGGCGGAGAACCAGGAGGCCGCGGTTTTCCTCGGCGGCTGCGCGCTGCTCGCCCTGCTCACCGGGTTCCACACCGACCGGATCGTGTTTTGGTCTTTCCCCGCGGTGCTGCTGCTGTTCGGCGTGCTGCTGGAACAGCATCCGCTGCGCCACGCCCCGGTTTGGCACAGGCTGGCCTTTTATGTTCCGTTGATCGCGGTTCAGGCGCTGGCCTGGCGCCTCTGGCTGCCGATTCCCGACGACCCGCGGGGAGAGTTGTTCAATCCGGGCGCGCCGCCCATGCTGCTGTTCTCGGCTTATGGCGACGCGACGCTGGGCCACATCTATTCCTCCACATTGCCAGCCGCGTCCCGGCTGGCCCTGCTGGGACAATTTGTTGCGGCCGCCGCCTATTTCGGCATCGTCCTGCACCTGGCCGCCAAGCGACAATCGCTTAGCGCGAGTACTTGATGTTGGCATAATCTGGCGTCTCTACTCGGACTCAGGGCTGCGATGCGTATTGACAAGCTCCCACCAATCTGGCTATCCTCCTAACCACTTGCTCCCCCGCCGGACTCGCCGCAAGGCCCCGGCGGGGTTTTTATTTGAGCTCCTCTCATGCAGCATCGTGATAAACCGCGTCGCGCGATTTCGTTCATTGATGGCCAAAATCTGTTCAGACACGCCAAATCTGCGTTTGGTTACCATCACCCCAATTTCGACCCGCTAAAACTGGCCAACGCAGTTTGCCGGGATCTTGGTCTTGATCAACACATGGTCCGCTTCTACACCGGCTTCCCACGCAAAGACATTGATCCTTTCTGGCACGGGTACTGGTCTAATCGGTTCAGGGCAATGTCCCGGTCTAGCATACACGTCATCAAACGCAGATTGAGTTACCAGACACAAAGGATCAATCTCGCCGGAGGCCAGACCACCGAAAGTACGGTTGTACGAGAAAAAGGAATCGATGTTCGGATTTCGCTGGATGTCTTCAAAATGCTAGTGAATGGCGAATACGACGCCGCCATTATTTTCAGCCAGGACCAAGACTTGGCGGAAGCCGTCGCCGATGTCCGCGAGTACTCCGAGCGATTGAGTCTTGGCATCCGGGTGTATTCGGCATTTCCTTCCAGTTCGACAGCGTCATCGACGTGGAAAATACGCGGGACTATCCCATTTCCTATGGATCGGGCTTTCTACGATGCCTGCATTGACCATTCCGACTATCGTCCTTTCGGTTAGTATCCCGTTACGTCTGCGGGATCGAATGCAGCCGCGCGAGCGGAGCATCGGCGCTTGATTTTGGGGCAATTAGATAAAGCATGACGGCAGCAACTACAACCCCCACCAACCGGGCGTTCCTGCTGGGCCTGTTCGCCGTCGCCGGCGCTACGCTCATGCTGGAGGTGCTGAACACCCGGCTGTTGTCGGTGGTGACTTGGTACCACCTTTCGTTTTTCGCGGTGTCGATGGCCATGTTCGGCATGGCCGCCGGCGCGCTTTGGGTGTATCTGCGGCCGCGCCGGTTCGACTTTGACAGCGCCCTCGACAACCTGTTCCTGTATTCGATCCTGTTCGCCGCGGGCACCATCGTTTGCCACCTCGTGGTCATTTATACCCCGCTCAACATCCGCGACGGCTGGACGTTGATGGGCGTGGCGAGGATGGCGCTGATCACCGTGGCGGTGGCGGTGCCGTTCTTTTTCAGCGGCGTGGTGGTGACCGTCGCCTTGACCCAGGTGAAGGGTGACAGCGGCCTGATCTATGGCGTGGATCTGGTCGGGGCGGCTTTGGGCAGCGTGCTTTGCCTGTTGCTGCTCAACGCCCTCGACATCACCAGCGCCACCTTCGCCACCGCCGCCATCGCCCTGCTCGGCGCGGGCCTGTTCCAGTTCGCCAGGAGGGGCGCGGGAACGCTGCCATGGATCGCGGTTTGCGCGGCGCTGCTCGCCGGCGCGTTCGCCAACCATTCCAGCCCGCAGGGCTTCCGGGTTTTCCACCCCAAGGGCAACACCATCTCCTACGAGCGGGACATGCTTGAATTTTGGACCATACACGGCCAAGTGCTGGTGTTCCCATACTTGGAGGCGGGGCCTTTTTTCTGGGGGCCGGGCGAGGGCGCGCCGGTTATCGAGGGGTTGCGGGGGCAGGCGATGCTGATCGACGGCGAGGCCGGCACCGCCGTCACCGAGTGGGACGGGGACCGAAGCAATCTCGACTGGCCGCGTTTCGATGTCACCGCGCTGCCCTACCACCTGCGGCCAGGGGGCGACGCGGCGGTGATCGGGGTCGGCGGCGGCAGGGACATCCTCACGGCGCTCTGGGCGGACAGCGCGAGCGTCACCGGAATCGAAATCAACGCGGCGGCGCTGCAAGTGTTGACCGGGGACCGCCGCGAGTTCACGCAAATCGCGAACCAGGAGGAGGTGAGGTTCGTCCACGACGAGGCGCGCTCCCACCTCACCCGCGCCGAGGAAAGCTACGACGTGATCCAGATGTCGCTGATCGACACCTGGGCCGCCACCGGCGCCGGCGCCTTCACCCTCTCGGAGAATGGCCTGTACACCGTCGAGGGCTGGCAGGTTTTTCTCGACCATTTGAATCCGGGCGGCCTGTTCAGCGTTTCGCGCTGGTACTCGCCGGAGGCGCTGTCGGAAACCAACCGCTTGATCTCGCTCGCCGCGATGTCGCTGTTGCGCAGGGGGGTCGCGCGGCCCGCCGACCATATCGCCCTGGTTTCGAGGCTTTCGGTGGCGACGCTGATCGTATCGCCCGAACCGCTGGCGGAGGTGGACATCGACACCATCGAGTCGGTGGCGCGGGAATACGGCTTCAACATCCTGCACTTGCCGCGGCAACAGTCCACCGAGCCGCTCATCCGCGACCTGCTCGCCGCCACCGGTGAGCGGGAGCTGCTCGCCGCCGCCGAACACGAATACCTGGACTTCACCCCGCCGACCGACAGCCGGCCGTACTTCTTCAACATCCTCAAGCCGGCCGCGCTCTTCAACGCCAGCGGGGAACTCGAAGACCTCGGCATCGTCGCCGGCGGCAACCTGCTGGCGACCTACACCCTGATGCTATTGTGCGGGCTGGCGCTCGCGGGGGTTCTGCTCGTGATCGTCGCGCCGCTGCTGATCGCCGGCAAACCGAAGATGCCCAGCCGCGCCTTTTACAGCGGGCTGCTCTATTTCGCCTGCATCGGCGCCGGCTTCATGTTCGTGCAGATTCCGCTGATGCAGCGCTTTTCGGTCTACCTCGGACATCCGGTCTACGCCGTGGCGGTGCTGCTGTTCTCGATGATTCTCGCGGCGGGCGCGGGCAGTTATCTTTCCGACCGGATCAACGTCAACCGGGAGTCCCGCTGGACATGGGCGGTTCCGGCGGCCATCGTGGCTCTATTGCTGTTGATCTACCTGGTGTCCGGCCCGCTGATCGAATCGACGATCTCCCAGGGCCTGCCGGTCCGCTGCCTGATCGTGGTCGCCCTCGTTGGCCTGGCCGCCGTGCCCATGGGCATGTGCTTCCCGCTGGGCCTGCGGTTGTTCCGCAACCACTCCAGCGAATGCCTGCCGTGGATGTGGGGAATCAACGGCGCCACCGGTGTCCTCGCCAGCGTCTCCGCCGTCGCCATCTCGATGTGGGCAGGCATCAACACCAGCCTGCTACTGGCCATCGCCTGCTACGCCCTGCTGGCCTTGCCGACCCAGCTCCTGCGCGGGCAACTCGACTGAGGCGCCCTCTTGCATTGAGCCCGGGTTGATTCCGAGAGGAAAAATCAAGGCAAAAGTGCGCGCAAATCGGCGAATTCGACTATACCTTCTGGCGCGATCCATACCATACACCGGCAGGTGATCGGGTCGAGCGCCCATTAACCCAGAAACATCGCATGGTTGCGCTCACAAACCATCGGCAAATATATAAGGGTTGAACTGTGTATCCTGTGGGTTACAATCGAGTCGGAGTTAAAATCGAACAGACCGAGGAGTTCGACTACTGGTTCGAGAAGCTGGGTGATCTCAGGGCAAAGGCGCGAATTGATATCCGAATCAGGCGGCTTTCGCTCGGAAATTTTGGAGACACCCGGTACGTGGGCAATAAAGTGTCGGAACTTCGCATCGACTACGGTCCGGGGTACAGGGCGTATTTTTGTCGCAAGGGGCCGGACTCTATCGTCATCGTCCTTGGCGGAACGAAGAATACCCAGCAGCGGGATATCGGTCGGGCGCAGGCCATGGCGCGCGAGTTATTGAAACCGGAGTGAATCGTGATGAGTATCACAACCAAGCCTTGGGATGCCGCGGACCATCTCCGTACCCAGGAAGATGTTGTGGCGTATCTGGAAGCGGCATTCGAAGAGGGCGACCCGCGCCTGATCGCCGCCGCCCTCGGCGATGCCGCCAGATCAAGGGGAATGACCCAGGTCGCGCAGGAAGCTGGCCGGGGGCGGGAAAGCCTGTACAAGGCGCTTTCGATCAACGGCAACGCCAGTTTCGCGACTGTGCTCAGTGTGCTCGAAGCCTTGGGATTGAAGCTGCAACCCTACTCGACTCAAGGCCAGGAGCAAACCACCGCCGCAGCGCATTCAATTAAGGAATCTGGCAACCCATAGCCTGAATATTGCGAAAGTGGGATGGAAAAAAGCAGATAGACGATTGCCGCACGCTTCGTTACTCGAATTTCGTTCGGGGCAAACCGGATTGACGGATGATCGACAATAATATTCTGACAAAACACGCAAACTCTTAGCCAACAGCAACCTCGACGCGGGTTACGTAGACTTCGCTGTGCAAGCGTCTTTCGACTTCTTCCGGGGGGCGCATTCGAAAAACAGGGCCAAGGCTTCGGCAAGATTGTCGCGCGCCAAGGTCACTGTGTCGCC
>JAPOTO010000097.1 GCA_026709135.1 Gammaproteobacteria bacterium
CTCGTTAGGCACAATGCGCTTTGCTTATTGCGTCCTGCGGCTGATTTATTCAGCGTCTTCCCGGTCAACTGGCAAACCAAACAAGCGAATCGCATTGGCGGTGGTCTGGCGGGCGATCTCGGCGGCATCGCGGCCGGTGCAGGCGGCGACTTGTTCGAGCACGGCGGGGAGGTATTTCGGCTCGTTGCGGCGGCCGGCGGGTTTGGGCTTGAGCGTCCTCGGCAGCAAATAGGGCGCGTCGGTTTCGAGCAGCAGCCGATCGGGCGGAATGAATTTGGCGATGGCTTGCAGTTCGACGCCCCGGCGCTCGTCGCAGATCCAGCCGGTGATGCCGATATGAATGCCAAGATCAAGATAATCGCGCAGCGCGGCGCGGGTGTCGGTGAAGCAGTGCACCACGCCGCCGGCGATGCGTTCGCGATGGGCGCGCAGCAATGCCACGAAGTCCCCATGGGCGTCGCGCTGATGCAGAAACAGGGGTTTGCCAAGCCCGGCGGCAATTTCCAGATGATGCTCGAAGCACGCCAACTGATCCCGCCGCGGCGAGTAGTTGCGGTTGAAGTCGAGGCCGGTTTCGCCCACCGCCACGACCTCGCCGAGCGCGCCAAGCGCGGCGATTTCAGCCTTGGCGCCGTGGTCGAAAGACTGCGCCACGTGGGGATGGAAGCCCGCGGTCGCGCTGAAAAAATCCGGCGTTGCGGCGGCGAGCCGCGCCGCGGCCCCGCTGGTGGCGAGATCGGTTCCGGTCAGAATGATGTGCGTTAGCCCGGCGCTTCTGGCATTATCCACCACCTGCCGGAAATCGTGCTCGAACGATGCGTGGGTGAGATTGGCGCCAATGTCGATCAGGTCCATGGCGGAGCCGCTGCGGGGTGGCCCGAAAGTCTAGCGCAGCGCCGCCAATTCGCAAAGCGGCGCGACGATGAAGGATGGCAGGCACAACATGAGTCGCTGTTTGGCTGGGTGGGGTTCAGCGGGCGTGCGAGACAGGGTGAGGGCCGGTCTGCGAAGCAGACGAAAAGCAACGCTTTTCGAGGTCCGAACGGCTCGACACGGATGTCGAGACTGGGGCCGGTCGAGACCGGAAGCGTTCCGCCATGGATGGCATGAAAAATATTTCAGGAACCCCAGGGACGTATTTACAGCGTCCGCTGAACCCCACCCAGCCAAACGGCGACGGATCGGAGCCACGACTGCGTTTCGGAGCGGAAACCGGGAACAGCAATGAGCGGGAAAATCGGCGGCAAGGCGCTGAACTGGGCCGAACTCGGCTTCGAGTACGTCCGCACCGACGTGCGCTTCGCCGCGCGCTGGCGCGACGGCGAATGGGACGCCGGCGCCCTGCTCGACAGCGAAATCATGCCGCTCCACGAAGGCTCGCCGGCGCTGCACTACGCCCAGCAATGCTTCGAGGGCTTGAAGGCCCAGTGCGCCCGGGATGGGCGGGTGCTGCTGTTCCGTCCGAATCTCAACAGCGAGCGCATGAACGAAGCCGCGGGCCGGCTGCTGATGCCGCAAGTGCCAAAGGCCCTGTTCCTGCGCGGTGTGGAAACCGCGGTGCGCGAAAACCGGCAGTGGATTCCCCCGTTCGGCTCCGGCGCCAGCCTCTATGTGCGGCCCCTGCTGATCGGCGTCGGCGAAAATCTCGGCCTGCGGCCGGCGAAGGAATTTGAATTCCGGGTTTTTGTTTCCCCGGTCGGGCCCTATTACAAACAGGCGGGCATGGCGCCGATTTCGCTCGCGGTTTCCGGGATGGACCGCGCCGCGCCGCAAGGCACCGGCCGGTTCAAGATCGGCGCCAATTACGCCGGCGGCCTGCTCGCGACCCAGGAGGCCCAGCGAGAAGGCGCCAACGAGGCGCTGTATCTCGACGCCGCTGAAAATCGTTACATTGATGAAGCCGGCTCGGCGAACATTCTCGTGGCGTTGCGCGATGGCAGCCTCGCCACGCCGCGCTCGGCGGCGGTGCTGCCAAGCGTGAACCGGCGCTCGCTGATGCAACTCGCCGCCGACCGGCTCGGCATGAAAACCGCCGAGCGGCCCATCGACCTGCGCGCCGAGTTCGGTGAGTTCACCGAGATGGCGGCCTGCGGCACCGCCGCGGTGCTGTCGCCCATCTCGCGAATCTGGTTTGACGATGCCTGGCACGAAGTCAATCCGCGGCAAAATGGCGAAGCCATCGGGCCGGTCATGCGGCAGTTGTACGATCTGCTGGTGGGCATCCAGCAGGGGGAAATCGCCGAACAATACGGCTGGGTTCACGAAGTAGTCCTGTAGCAAGCGCGCGGAAGCGCGGTGATGGAGCAAGAAGTCACCCATGGCAAAATCACTCGTCATTGTCGAGTCGCCGGCCAAGGCGAGAACAATCAACCGCTATCTCGGCCCGGAGTATGTCGTCAAGTCCTGCGTGGGGCATATCCGCGATCTGCCGGAAAAAGGCCGGACGGGACAACAGCGCCGGGGCCGGAGCCCCGCCACAAGCAAACTCTCCCCCGAACAGAAGAAAAGGCGGCAACTAGTCCAGCGGCTCGGCGTCGACCCGAACGGCTGGCGGGCGCGCTACGAAATCCTCCCCGGCAAGGAACAGATCGTCGAGGATCTGAAGAAAGTCGCCGCGGGCGCCGAGTCGATCTATCTCGCCAGCGACCGCGACCGGGAAGGCGAGGCCATCGCCTGGCATTTGCAAGAAGCCATCGGCGGCGACCCAAGCCGCTTCCGCCGGGTCGTCTTCAACGAGATCACCCGCAAGGCGATCCGCGAGGCCTTCGCCGACACCGGCGAGGTCGATATGCGCTATGTCGAGGAGCAGCAGGCGCGGCGCTTTCTCGACCGTGTGGTCGGCTACATGCTCTCCCCGCTGCTCTGGGCCAAGGTTGCCCGGGGGCTTTCCGCGGGCCGGGTGCAATCGGTGGCCGTGCGCCTGATCGTCGAGCGCGAACGGGAAATCCGCGCCTTCAACCCGGAAGAGTATTGGGAAATCTTCGCCGATCTCGAAACCGGCGCGAAGCAGCAGCTCAGATGCCAAGTGTTCCGCCAGTCCGGCAAGAATTTCCGCCCGGGCAACCAGCAAGCCGCCGACCAGGCGCTCGCGGTGCTGCGCGGCGCGGACTATGTGGTGAGCAAGCGCGAGGACAAGCCCACGACTTCGCGGCCGCGCCCGCCGCTGATCACCTCGACGCTGCAACAGGCCGCGAGCACCCGGCTCGGATTCGGCGTCAGCAAAACCATGACCCTGGCCCAGCGACTGTACCAGGCTGGCCACATCACCTATATGCGCACCGACTCGACCCACCTCAGCGACGAGGCCATCGCCGCGGCCCGGGCGCATATCGAACAGCGCTTCGGCGCCGATTACCTGCCGCCAAAGCCGAATTTCTACCGCCCCCGGGAAGGCGCCCAGGAAGCCCACGAGGCGATCCGCCCCACCGATGTCGGCAAATCCGCGGAAGCCCTGGGGGACATGGACACCGATGCGCGCCGGCTATACCAGTTGATCCACCAGTTTTTCGTCGCCTGCCAGATGGTCCCGGCGCGGTTTCTGGCCACCACGATCACCGTCGGAGCCGATGTTTTCGAGTTGCGCGCCAAGGGCCGCATCATGCGCTTTCCCGGTTTTCTCGCGGCCAATCCCACCCGCGAGACCGATGTGGTGCTGCCCGATGTTGCCATGGGTGAAACACTCGCCTTGCAAAAACTCGATCCGAAGCAGAATTTCACCCGCCCGCCGCCGCGCTTCACCGAGGCGAGCCTCGTCAAGGAGTTGGAAAAGCGCGAAATCGGCCGGCCCTCGACCTACGCCGCGACCATTTCAACGATTCAGGACCGGGGCTACGTCAAGCTCGAAAACAAGCGCTTCCACGCGCTCAAGATCGGCGACATCGTCACCGAACGCCTGCGGGAAAGCTTCCAGGACCTGATGGACTACGACTTCACCGCGCGCATGGAAGACTCGCTCGACGAAGTCGCCGCCGGGCGCAGGAACTGGAAGGAGCTGCTCGATGAGTTCTACCGGGATTTCACCGCGCAACTCGCCAAGGCCGAGGCCCAAGAGGGCGGCATGCGCGCCAACAACCCCATCGAAGTCGATGTGGACTGCCCGCAATGCGGCCGCAAGATGCAAATCCGCAACGCCTCCACCGGCGTGTTCCTCGGCTGCTCGGCCTACGGCCTGCCGGGGGAGCAGAAATGCCGCGCCACGATCAACCTCACCCCCGGCGAGGAGGCGATTCGCGCCGACAGCGCCGAAGAGGCGGAACAGCAGGAAAACATCCAGTTGCGCAACAAGCACCGCTGCCCGCTGTGCGGCACCGCGATGGACGCCTGGCTGATCGACAACGGGCGCAAACTGCACGTCTGCGGCAACAATCCCGACTGCAAGGGCTTCGAGCTTGAACAAGGCGAGTTCCAGATTCAGGGCTACGACGGCCCAGTCATCGAATGCGACAAATGCGGCAGCGACATGCAACTGAAGTCGGGCCGCTTCGGCAAGTACTTCGGCTGCACCAACAGCGACTGCCGCAACACCCGCAAGCTGCTGCGCAACGGCCAGCCCGCGCCGCCGAAAATGGACCCGGTGCCGATGCCCGAGCTGCGCTGCGAAAAGGTGGACGACCACTACATCCTGCGCGAGGGCGCATCGGGCCTGTTCCTCGCCGCTAGCGGCTTCCCCCGCAACCGCGAAACCCGCTCGCCCAAGGTGGCGGAACTGCTGCCGCACCGCAAGGCGATCGACCCCAAGTTCCACTACCTGCTCGACGCGCCAGCCGAGGACGATAAAGGCAACCCCACCGTGGTGGGCTTCAGCCGCAAGACGCGGCAGCACTTCGTGCAATCGATCGCCAAAGGCAAACCCACCGGCTGGCGCGCCTTCCACCGCGACGGCAAATGGCAGGCCAGCGCCGGCAAGAACGGCTGAAGCCCGGTACTCGGGCGGCTCTTCCCGATGCCGCGGGGAAGCTCCGACCCAGTCAGAGGGACAGAACTGAATCAGCGCTCCGGTTTTGGCACGGTGGGCCAGCTACAAACCGAGCCGGATCACGCCGACGCTGATGCCTTCGATGGCGAAGTCATTCCGCCCGAGGTCCACCTCGATTGGGGCAACCGCCGGATTTTCCGCCACGAGCCGCAGGCGGCTGGGGGATTTGCCCCGGCGCAGCCGCTTGACGGTCACCTCGTCCCCGATTCTGGCGACGATGATGTCGCCATCCCTCGCTTCCACCGTGCGGTGCACCGCGAGCAGGTCGTTGTCGAAGATGCCGATGCCGATCATGCTGTCGCCTTTCACCGTCAGCAGGTAGTCGGCCCGCGGGGAAAACATCTCGCCGGGGACGGCGCTGTGGTCGGCGATGGACTCGGCGGCGAGGATCGGTGCGCCGGCGGCGACCTGGCCGATGATCGGCAGCCCAGCCGGTTCCGGCGCCGGGATGCGGATGCCGCGGGAGGCGCCGGGGGACATTTCAATCGCCCCCTTGCGGGCGAGCGCGCGCAGATGCTCCTCGGCGGAGTTCACCGATCGGAAGCCCATGTGCCCGGCGATTTCCGAGCGCGTCGGCGGATAGCCCGTCTCGCGCAAATGCCCGCGGATAAAGGCAAGAACCTCCCCCTGGCGCGATGTCAGCCCATGCATGATCGCCCTCCCAGCCGAAAACACTGTAAGTCTATACAGTTATCCCCCCAAAATCCAAAAACTTTAGCCCCGGAATT
>JAPOTO010000065.1 GCA_026709135.1 Gammaproteobacteria bacterium
TCTCGCCCATGGCCGAATTGCAGCAGCGGCTGCTGCAATCCCAGCGGTCGATGGAAAAGTACCACTTGCAGATTCGCCACCTCGAGGCGCGCTACCGGCTGCTGTTCCAGGTCTCGTCCGAGGCCGTGCTGATCGTCGATGCCGCCAGCTTGCAGGTCGTTGAAGCCAACCCGGCGAGCGAGCGGCTGCTCGGCAAGGACAAGCGCGAAATCGTGGGCCAGAAGTTTCTCGAGCTGTTCGCCGCGGGCGCGGTCGGCGCGGTGGAAAATCTGCTCGTCGATGTGCGGGCCTCGGGAAGAAAGCTGCTGGCGAGGGCCAGACTGTCGGGGCAATCCAAAGAATGCGAATTCGCCGCGTCGATGATCAGCCAGGACGACGGTTCGCTGTTTCTCGTCCGCTCCACTCCGCCGCGGGAGAGCGGCGGGCAGCAAGGCGCGGATCAAATGCGCGCCAAACTGATCGAGTTGATGGAAAGCGCGCCCGACGGCTTTGTGGTGACCGGCGCCGACGGCAGGATTCTCGCCTCGAACCGCGCCTTCGTCGAGATGACCCAGTCCGGATCCAAGGGCCGCGTGCTCGGCGAATCCCTCGACCGCTGGTTTGGCCGCTCCGGGGTCGATCTCAATGTGCTGATCGCGAATCTGCGCGAGCACGGCTCGGTGCGGCTGTTCGCCACCACCCTTCAAAGCGAATATGGCGCCAGCGTCGATATTGAAATCTCCGCCACCCAGGTGTTGATGGGCGAGGACGAGCCGAGTTTCGGCTTCATCATCCGCGACACCGGCGTGCGCCTTGTTGACTTCACCGCGCGCAAGCAGCCGCGGCTGTCGCGGCCGGTCGAGCAGATGACCGAACTCGTGGGGCGCCTGCCACTGCGCGACCTCGTGCAGGAAACGACGAGCATGGTCGAGCGCTACTGCATCGAGGCGGCGCTGGAAATGACCGGCGAAAACCGCACCTCGGCCGCCGCCCTGCTCGGGCTGAGCCGGCAAAGCCTCTACGTCAAGCTGCGGCGCTACGGCCTCGGCGACCCGGAAATGGAAAATTGAGCCGGGGCGCGCCCCAGGCCATGAAGCCAGATTCCATAAGCCCTGATTCCATGAACCCGGATTCCATCAAGCAACAGCCCGCGCTCGCCCTGCCCTCCCGCCCCGATGTGGGCGCGGTCATCGCGCTGCTCAAGCCGGTAACCTGGTTTCCGCCCATGTGGGCCTTCGCCTGCGGCGCCGTGTCGGCCTGGGGTTCGGGCGGGGGAAGCTGGCAACTCGTCGCCGCCGGCGCGCTGCTGGCGGGCCCGCTCGTCTGCGGCGCGAGCCAGGCGGTCAACGACTGGTTCGACCGCGATGTCGACGCCATCAACGAACCCGGACGCCCGATTCCCTCCGGGCGCGTTCCCAACCGCTGGGGGCTGCGCATCGCCATCGCCTGGACGCTGCTGTCGCTGCTGTTCGCGAGCGTGCTGGGGCTGTGGATTTTCCTCGCCGCGGTGTTCGGCCTGGTCCTCGCCTGGGCCTACAGCGCGCCACCGGCGCGCCTCAAGCTGAATGGCTGGTGGGGCAACGGCGCGGTGGCCCTGTGCTATGAGGGCCTGCCCTGGTTCACCGGTGCCGCGCTGATCGCCGGCGGCCTGCCCGACGGGCGGATCATCACCCTGGCCGTGCTGTACAGCGTCGGCGCCCACGGCATCATGACGCTCAACGACTTCAAGGCGATCGAGGGCGACACCCGCATGGGTGTGCGCTCGCTGCCGGTGCAACTCGGCGCCGCGGCGGCGGCGAAGCTGGCCTGCCTGGTGATGCTGTTGCCGCAGTGCGCGGTGGTTGCCCTGCTGGTGGCCTGGGGCAATCCGCTCCATGCCGGAATCGTCGGCGCGCTGGTGCTGGCGCAGTGCCTGTGCATGGCCCGGCTGCTGACGAATCCCCGCCGGTTCGCGCCCTGGTACAACGCCACCGGCGTCAGCCTGTACGTCCTCGGCATGATGACGAGCGCCTTCGCCATGCAGTTGGCGGCGGTGTGGCCATGATGTCGAATGGCGCGCAGAGCGGGTTGGGTTGGCTGGGGATTTTCCGCCTCGGCCTGGTGCAGACCGCCCTCGGTTCCATCGTGGTGCTCACCACCGCGACGATCAATCGCGTGATGGTGGTCGAACTCGCGCTGCCGGCGATGTTGCCGGGCTTGCTGGTGGGCCTGCACTATGGCGTGCAGATCAGCCGGCCGCGTTTCGGCCACGGCTCCGATCTCGGCGGACGGCGCACGCCGTGGATCGTCGGCGGCATGGCGGTGCTGGCGCTGGGCGGCATATCCGCGGCGCTGGCGACCGCGTGGATGGCGAGCAACATGGCCGCCGGCATCGTCTTTTCGGTGGTTGCCTTTGTCCTGGTCGGCCTCGGCGTGGGCGCGAGCGGCACCACGCTGCTGGCCTTGCTCGCCAAGCTCGTCGAGCCCCGGCGCCGCGCCGCGGCGGCGACGCTGGTGTGGTTGATGATGATCCTGGGGTTCGCCGTCACCGCCGGCGGCGCCGGGTACTTCCTCGATCCTTTTTCCCCGGCGCGGCTGATCACGGTGACAACCACGGTCTGCCTGGTGGCGTTCGCCTTGACGCTGCTGGCGATTTACCGGATTGAGGGCGGCGATGGCGGCTTCGCGCCACTTGTCAAGCCCGGGCCGGCCAAATCCGGGCCGGCGCCATCCCATGGCGGCTTCCGCGAGGCGCTGGCCCAGGTCTGGGCGGAACCGGCGGCGCGGGGCTTCGCCGTTTTCGTATTCGTGTCGATGCTGGCGTACAGCGCCCAGGATTTGATTCTGGAACCCTTCGCGGGAATCGTGTTCGGAATGACGCCGGGGCAGTCCACGCAACTGTCGGGTGTGCACTCGTCCGGGGTGCTCGCCGGCATGCTGATGGTGGCGCTGCTCGGCAGCCGTTTTTCAGGCCGGCTGATCGGCTCGCTGCGCTTCTGGATGATCGCGGGCTGCTTCGCTTCGGCGGCAACCCTCGTCGTGCTGGCCGCGGCCAGTGTTTCCGGCCCGCCCTGGCCGCTGAATTCCTCGGTTTTCGCGCTTGGATTCGCCAACGGCGCCTTCGCGGTTGGCGCCATCGGTTCGATGATGGCGATGGCCGGGCGCGGCCGCGAGGCCCGGGAAGGGACGCGGATGGGGCTTTGGGGCGCGTCCCAAGCCATCGCCTTCGGCCTTGGCGGATTCATGGGAACCGCCGTGGTGGATTTGAGCCGGCTGCTGATCGGCTCGCCGGTGTTTGCCTTCGCGACGGTTTTCACCATGCAGGCGCTGCTGTTCGTCAGCGCGGCGATCCTCGGTATGCGGATCGGCCGCCACGACGCCCAACACCGGGAACATCAACTGGCTTTCGCCGAAGAAGTATTGCAAGGGGGATAAACCAGCCATGCAAGCTCAAGAGAACATCAATAACGCCATGGAAAACTCCATTGACGGCACTCCTGAAACCTGGGACGCCGTGGTCGTTGGCGGCGGGCCAGCCGGCGCCACCGCCGCCAACGAACTCGCCGGGCGGGGCTTGTCGGTGGTGCTGCTTGAGCGCGGCGGGCGCATCAAACCCTGTGGCGGCGCCATCCCGCCCATCGCCATCGAGGAATTCGACATCCCCGACGAGCTGATCGTCGCCCGGGTCAAATCGGCCCGGGTCATCTCGCCGAGCCGCCGGCAAGTGGACATGCCGATCGATGGCGGTTTTGTCGGCATGGTGGACCGCGAGGACTTCGACGAATGGCTGCGGCAGCGCGCGGCCGACGCCGGCGCGCGGCGGGAGACCGGCAGTTTCGTCCGCCTCGACCGCGATGCCGACGGCACCGCCGTGGTCGAGTTCCGCCGCGGCCGCAGCAGCGGCGAACTCGAGCGCATTCGCGCCCGCGGCGTCGTCGGCGCCGACGGGGCACGCTCGGAAGTCGCGCGGCAAAGCGTTCCCGAGGCCAAGACGATTCCCTATGTCGCCGCGTATCACGAGATCATCGAGTCGCCGGAAGACGGCGGTGGCGGCACGAATGGGCAGGGGAAGGATGACGCGCGGGAGGCCCACTTCGCCGGCGACCGCTGCGACATTTATTACGAAGGGCGCCTGTCGCCCGATTTCTACGCCTGGGTGTTCCCCCACGGCAAAACCACGAGCGTCGGCGTCGGCAGCGCCAACAAGGGCTTTTCGCTGCGCTCGGCGGTCACGACCCTGCGTTCGGAAGCCGGGCTCGGCGACAGCGCCACCGTGCGGCGGGAAGGCGCGCCCATTCCCCTGCGGCCACTGTCGAAGTGGGACAACGGCCGGGACGTGGTGCTCGCCGGCGACGCCGCCGGCGTGGTCGCCCCGGCCTCCGGGGAAGGCATCTACTACGCCATGCTCGGCGGACGCCTGGCATCGGAGTCGGTCGCCGCCTTCCTCGCCAGCGGCGACGCCCGGGAACTGGCCAAAGCGCGCAAGCGCTTCCTCAAAGCCCACGGCAGGGTGTTCTGGATTCTCGGCCTGCTGCAGCGCTTCTGGTATTCCAACGACAAGCGCCGCGAGCGCTTCGTCAGCATCTGCCGGGACCCGGATGTGCAGCATCTGACGTGGCAGGCTTACATGCACAAGCGGCTGGTGCGCGCCAAACCGCTCGCCCACGTGCGCATCTTCTTCAAGGATCTGGCGCATCTTTTCGGCTTGGTCACGCCATGAGCGCGGGCCGGGCGAGCGCTGTCAAACCCGTTGCCCTGGCCGCCGCGGCGGCGATATTCATCGCCCTGCTCGGCGCCACCATCACCGACCTCGGCGACTGGTACCGGCAACTCGCCAAGCCATCCTGGCAACCGCCCGACTGGCTGTTCGGCCCGGCCTGGACGCTGATCTTCGCCTTGACCGCCTGGTCCGCCCTGCGCGGCTGGCTGCGCGCCCCGGTTGCCGAGCGCGCCTGGCTGATCGGCCTGTTCTTCCTGAACGGCTTTCTCAATGTGCTGTGGAGCCTGCTGTTTTTCCGCGCCCAGCGGCCCGACTGGGCCCTGATCGAAGTCGTTTTCCTGTGGCTGTCGATCATCTGGCTGATGCTGGCGGCCGGACGCCACGACCGCATGGCGGCATGGCTGCTGCTGCCCTATCTGGCCTGGGTCGCCTTCGCCGGCTATCTCAATCTGACGGTGGTCCGGCTCAATGCGCCGTTCTGAGCGCCAACGTGGGGCGGACCGCGCTGGCTAAAAGCCTGAAACTCGCGCATGTCGCCGGCGCCACCGGCTTTTGCGCCGCCCTGCTGGCCCTGCTCGTGTTGCACGCCTCGCTTCCCGACCCGCGGCAAATCGAACAATTCGCCATGCTGCGAATCGCCATGGGCAACGTCGCGAGTTGGCTGCTGTTGCCATCGATGCTGCTCGTGGTGGTTTCCGGGCTGATCTCGATGGCCGCGAGCGAGGTATACAAGAACGCCGGCTGGGTCTGGCTCAAGCTCGCCACCGGCGTGCTGGTGCTCGAGGGCACGCTGGTTTACGTGCAGGGGCCGATGGAGCGCGCGGGCCGCGAGGGCCTGCGCGCCCTCGCCGGCGAAATCGACCCCGCCACCCTCGCCACCACCCTGGCCGCCGAACGGAACTCCATCTGGATCATCCTCGGCGTCGCCGCGGTGAACATCGTCCTGGCCATCTACCGCCCCA
>JAPOTO010000064.1 GCA_026709135.1 Gammaproteobacteria bacterium
CGGGGCGAGCCTGGCCTTCAGCCGCATCCGCCTCAACGCGGACTACGCCAGCGAGCCCCAGCGGCTCGAAGCCGCGGCCGCCGCGCTCGCCTTGCGCGATGAATTGCGGGCGGCGTACCCGGAGCTTGAAATCCACATCGGCGGCGAAGTGCTGCTTGAGTATTCCAGCCGCCGGTCGATGCTTGAAGATCTTGGCGGCCTGCTGCCTTTCGTGGTTCTGGCCTGCGTGCTCTCGATTTGCGGCCTGTTCCGCTCGGCCCGGGCGGGGCTGGCGATTCTGATCCATATCGCGCTGACGCTGCTTTGCGTATTGGGCACGCTCGGCCTGGCGGGGTTCTCCTTCAATACGGTTTCCGCCATCGCTCCGGTGATTGTCGTGGTGCTCGCGGTGGCGAGCAGCGTCCATGTGATTTCGATTTACCGGCAAGGGCTGGCCCGGGGAATGCCGGCCCTTGCGGCGATGCGCCACAGCTTGACGCAAAACCTGCGCCCGGTGAGCCTTGCCGCGCTGACCACGGCGATTGGTTTCGCCGCGCTCAATCTGAGTTCGTCGCCGGCGATCCGCGATTTTGGCACCACGGTCGCCGTGGGCATCGTGTTCTCCTGGCTGCTGGCCGGGGCGGTGCTGCCGGCGGTGCTGATCCGGCTGATGAAGGTTTCCAGCGGCGCGGACGGGGCCGACCTGATGCAAAAAATGATGGCGCGGGTTGTCGCCATCGGCGAGCGCCGGGACCGGCAGTTGTTCTGGGGCTGCACCGCCCTCGCCGCGGCGGGCGTGGCGATGCTGCCGCTCAATGAAACCGACTTCAACCGGCTCGATTTCATCAGCGACGCGGCGGGGCTGCGGGCGTACTTCGACGCCATCGGCGGGCGGCTCGACCGCGGACCTTCGATCCGCTACGCCATCGATGCCGGCGGCGAAGACGGCGCCATCGACCCGGATTTTCTCGCCCGGCTTGAATCATTCCAGGCCTGGCTGGAAGCGGCGGAGCCAGTTGAATCCACCGCGAGCGTGGTCGAGGCGCTGAAAACCGTCAACGAGATGCGCTTTGGCGGGGAAGACGACTACCGGCTGCCAAGCGATGCGGAAACCATCGGCAACTACCTGGCCGCCTACCGCTTCGCGCAGAACCGCGATTTCCCCTTGTCCAACCTGCTCAACGAAGACGGCTCCATCGCCACGCTCGTGGTAAACGCCAGGCCGATGACGAACCAGCAGGTGATCGACCTCGACGCCTTCGTCGATGCGGGTTTCGGGCGGTTTTTCCCCGAGGCGCGGCTGATCCACGGCAGCGGATTGCTGGTATTCGCGCGCATGGACGAGCGGGTCACCATCGAGCTGATGCAGGGCTACTCGCTGAGTCTCGCCCTCATCACCCTGACGCTGGTCATCGGCCTCGGCAGCCTGTATTTCGGCCTGCTGAGCATCATTCCCAACCTGCTGCCCGCGGCCATCGTCTTCGGCTTTTGGGGATTGCTCGTGGGAACGCTCGACCCATTCGTGATGATGCTGTTCAGCATCAGCATCGGCCTCGTGGTGGACGACACCGTCCACATGCTGACGCACTACCTCAACCAGCGCCGCGCCGGCGAATCAACCACCGCCGCCATCGCCCACGCCATCCGCACCGCCGGCCCGGCGCTGACGATCACCACCCTCGTCCTAACCCTCGGCTCAACCTTCCTGATGGCCGCAAGCACCTTCTACTTCCAACAAGCCGCCAAACTGCTCGTCCCCATCGTAGTGCTCGCCCTGCTCCTCGACGCCTTCTACCTCCCGGCGATACTCAGGCGGTTTGACAGGGAGGGCAGTTTGCTCAATCGGCGCCGGATTGGTTTTCGTATTTCCAGTTGACGGCGCCGAAGAACATTTCGTCCCAGCTTTCGTTGCCCCAGTCCACCGCGCGGTCGGGGTTGGGGTTCATTGGGTTGCGGGCTGAGTTGTCCCAGGCGGCGACGGCGGTGATCTTGGTGCCGGCGGGGACGAACTTGGGCTCGGCGTAGGTGTAGCTGAGCTGCCAGTTGTAGTTGTATTTGGCGATGTTGATCAGTTCCTCGCTGGTGCCGTCGGGGTAGTCGGCGTAGAAGCGCATGGACTTGCCGCGGAAGTGCATGTGGGGCAGGTAGCTGTGGATTCTGGCGTCGCGCTCGATGACGATGCTCGCGGTCTGCTCGAAGCTTGGATCATGGGGCGGGATTGTGGTCCATGTGTTGGGGAAAACACAGGCGCAGCGGCCCGACATTCGCTCGGTGGGAACCTCGCCTTCGGGATAGAACCACAGGCCGAGCTGGCTGTTGTCCACGGTTTCGCGGCCGTTGGGGGTGTAGTGCATGTTGAGCGCCAGCACCGAGCCCGCTTTCAGCAGGCCACCGGTGTTGGGCGGGGCGAGGTCGGGGGTGTCGCCGGGGATGTAGGCGGTGATGTCGGCCTTGTCCGGGTGGGTCTCGGCGAGAAAGCCGCCGCGCCGCTTGCCGACTTCCTCGGGGTAGTCGAGCCGGTTCACGGTGTGGTGCAGCACCGAGCGGTCGCCGGCGATGATCTGGCTGCCGCGCAGCCAGCGGTCCTGCTCCATGTCGATGTTGACCGAGACGTTGACGAACACGCCATTGCCGGTGGCGGGGACCGTGGTGGCGGGAATGTCGAGCACGAGGTCGGGCTCGCCGAAGGCCCATTTGGACTTGGGCCAGGTGAGTTCGGCCAGTGGGTCGCGCTCGCCGTCCACTGGGGCGCCGGCTTCGACCCAGGCGATGATGTTGCGCAGGTCTTCGCGGTCGATCAGGCGGTCGTTGATGAATTCGCCGATGTGCCCGTCGATCTGGCCCGGCGGCATGCGGCGGGTCATCAGCACTTCGCGGATCATCGGCGACCAGCCGCGAACCATGGTGTGGCTGTCCATGGCGAAGGGCGCCACGCCGCCGGCGCGGTGGCAGCTCGCGCAGTTCTCGGCGATGACCGGCGCGATGTCCTCGCTGTAGGAAGGCACGCCCTGGTCGGGGTAAGTGATCGGCTCGCCCCCCATGGCAGCGCCGGCCACCCGCGGCGCGCTGATTTCGGCGCCAGCCAGATACTCGCCGATGGCGGTGGCGGCGCCCGCGGCGGTGCCGCGGTATTCGACTGTGAAGGCAGTCGGATCGTAGAGCAGCACCTCTCCGGCGCGCTCGATACCCATGGCCTCGGAGGCGACTTGGGTGTCATCCATCAGCACCGGGATTTCCAAGCCGTGCCGGTCGAGCCAGGCCTGCACCGCGCCGCGGTTTAGGCGGGCCATGGGGTTGATCATCATGAACTCGACGCCTTCGGCGCCGTACCGGTCGCGCAGCGCGAGAAACTCCGGCAGCGCGGCTTCGGCTTCGCCGCTGTCGTTGGCCTGCACCAGAAAGGCGATCAAGGCATGGTCGCCATACCAGCTCATGCCGTGGTGGTAGCCCGCCTGATCAAGCAGCGAAAAGTCGCCCACGCGCTCTGGGCGCTGCTCTGGCTGCTCTTGCGCCGCGACACCTAACGCAAAAGGCAGGGCGCAAGGCAGCGCGAGCAAAGGCAACCATCGAACCATGCGAGACCTGATCACTGTGAAGTCCTCTTGTAATTGGAATAAGCGGCGCAACCGCCACCGGCACAAGCTCCGATTGTACGAAGTCCCCCCGCGGCCCGCCAACAAACCAGCCGGCAAAATTGCAACATTCCGTTACTTGGGAGTGGGGGTGAACGGGCAAATTTGCTCGTCCAGACGCCCCGGGCCGGAGCCTGTGGATGGTGGGGCTTAGCCCAAACTTGAGTCGCGGCAGGCGATGGCGAGTTCGCGCACGCCGATCGCCTCCACCGCTTTGGACAACGGATAGCGGTCGTCGCCCGCGTGGACGACGAAGGCGCGGGAAGGCGCAATATCGGCCAGCGCCATGTGGAATCCCCGGCTCATTTTGGCTGACAGGGAGCGCTTGATTTCGATGGCCCAGCGCTCGCCGCCGGGGAAGTCGAGCACGAGGTCGATTTCGGCGCCTGTCACGGTTCGATAAAAGCTTGCCTGGGTCGGCCAGGGCAACTGCCCGAGCAGCGTCTCGATCACGAATCCTTCCCAGCTTTCGCCGATTACCGGGTGTCCCGCCAGCTCCTCAAGCGAAGAGATGCCGAGTAGGGAATGGACCAAGCCGCTGTCGCGAACATAGGTTTTCGGCGACTTGACAAGGCGCTTGCCGACATTCGCGTGCAACGGCGGCAAGCGGCGCAGCAGCATCAGGTCCGCAAACAGGTCGATATAGCGGCCAATGCTTCTCGCACTCGTTTCGAGCGCGCGGGCAAGCGTTGAAACATTGAGCAAACTGCCCTGCCGGTGGGCGAGCATGGTCCACAGCCGCTCAAGCGTGGTCGCCGGCACTCTCGGGCCGAACTGCGGGATATCGCGCTCAAGATAGGTTCGGATGAAATTCCTGCGCCAGACCAGGCTGTCCCCGTCGGAAGCGGCAAGCCAGGATTGTGGAAAGCCGCCCCGCAGCCAGAGCGCGTTGCGGGCGGAAAGGCTGTCTTCGATTTCGAGCAAAGACAAGGGCATGAGTTCGAGCGATTCGAACCGGCCGGCGAGCGACTCGCCCGACTGCCGCAGCAGGTCGATCGACGCGGACCCCAGAATCAAGAACCTGCCAATGCCTTTCCCGCGCCGCCTGCCCCGGTCGATGACGCCCCGCAGGGAGGCGAAAAGTTCCGGCGCGCGGTGAATCTCGTCGAAGACGACGAGCCGATCCTCAAGCGCGTCGAGAAACAGCCTCGGCTCCTCCAAGCGGGACCGGTCGTCCTGGTCTTCGAGATCGAGGTAGACCGCGTCCCCGCGCCTGGCCAACTCAAGCGAAAGCGTCGTCTTGCCCGACTGCCGCGGCCCCACAAGCAGCACCGCCGCCTGCCGGGAAAGCGCGGTTTCGACTTGCTTTTGCAGTTGCCTGGGTATCATTAACCTTGCATATTAGGCACGTTGTGCCGAATTTACAAGGTTTAAGTTTGGGTTTAGGTGGGGCAGCCGCGGAGCAGGGAGGGGGTTCGGCCGAAGCTGCGCTTCAAACAGCAACGGGCTTGAGGCTGAACACCCGCGCGTCGCGGGCGGCGGAAGCGATGTCGCCACGGCGAAGCGCCTCGCGCACTTCATCAAGGCGGTATGAGTCTTGAACAGAGAGATACGGCGACCACCCTCCCGGCTCATCCAAAAGCTCCACATCGACCTCCGCCACATAACCACCCTGTCGAATGAATTTCGTGCGAATTTTTTTGCTCATCTCCGCCTCCGCTTGAATCCCATCTCCCATTGTTCAAAATCAGGCAAGTATGCCGTAACAAGCACCGCCGGACCGGAATGACCGGCGGGGATCCCCCACACAGAGTGTACGGCACGCCCATCCGGTGTTCGTTGGAGCAGAAGAACGCACGGCCCTTTTGGATAGTCCGGATACTCCTCAACAACCTCTGCGGCTTCCACGCCCTCAACGATTTCCCGAGCGGTTAAGCCATCCGCCACGAGCTCCTCGTAGCCATGATCCGAAATTCTTACGCTTCCCGCAACAACCAACGCTTTGATTTTGTCGAATACGTCACTCACGGTATTTGTCGCCAACTATCGGGACGGTGAT
>JAPOTO010000101.1 GCA_026709135.1 Gammaproteobacteria bacterium
CTAGCCGGTGCTTTCGAGCTGGTAGTCGTCGGATTGCACGAGCGCGATATCCGGCTCTTTCTGCGACTCCCGCTCTTTGAGGCGGGCCAGGGCGCCGTTCACCGCCGATCCCATCACCATCTCGATGAGATGGTAGGACACGTTGCCGTTGACGATGCCGCGGGCGGCGAGTTCGATGTGCTTGACCGCCCGGATATTGCCGTTCACCGTGCCATCGACAACCACCAGCGGGACATCGATATCGCCTTCCACCGTGCCACCCTCGGCCACCCGCAACTGGGCCTCCGACCCGGCCTCCGCGGTGATATTGCCGATGACCGCGCCCTCGATCACGAGTTCGCCATCAAAGTGGATATCCCCGGTAACCGTCGCCGCCGTCGAGATCAGGGCGGGGCCGCCCGACCGCGGGATGCTGCTCGTTGCGTCATTGCCGGATTTCTTGTTCAAGATGTTTCTCACTTGGTTTTCCCGATTGGATTCAGTCGGATGAGCTGGATCAAGGCAACAGGCCGATGCCCGCCAGACCTTCCGATTCGTCCCATCCGAACAGGACATTCATACATTGTATCGCCTGACCCGCCGCTCCCTTTACCAGATTGTCCTCCGCCGCCAGCACAATCGCCATCGACTGTTCCTCCAGATAGTTCACCGACAGCTCGCAGACATTCGAGCCGCGCACCTCCCGGGTCGCCGGCAGCGCGCCCGGCGGCAGAACCTCGACGAAGGGCTCGCCGGCATAGCGCCGCTCGAACACGCTTTGCAGCCGCGCGCTGTCGCAGGCGTCCGGGTCGCGGACCGGGGCGTAGCAGGTGGCGAGGATGCCGCGGATCATCGGCGTCAGATGCGGAACAAAAGTCAGGCCCACCGGATCGCCGCCATTGGCCCGTTCCAGCCCCTGGACGATTTCCGGATGGTGCCTGTGGCCCGAAACGGCGTAGGCGCTGATCGATTCGGATGTCTCGCACAGCAGGTATTCCGCGGCGGCCTTGCGGCCGGCGCCGCTGACGCCGGACTTGGCGTCGGCGATGATCCGGCCCGCGTCGATCAGCCGGTTCTCCAGCAGTGGCAGCAGGGCGAGTTGAACCGCGGTGGGATAGCATCCCGGAACCGCGACCAGGCGCGCGCCGCGGATCGCTTCGCGATTGACCTCGGGCAATCCGTACACCGCCTCAAGCACCAACTCCGGGCTGGCGTGCCGGACCCCGTACCAGCCTTCCCAGCGGTGGATGTCGCGGATGCGGAAATCCGCCGACAGGTCGATTACCTTGGCGCCGCCGGCGAGCACTTCGGCGGCGGAATGCATCGCCACGGCGTGGGGCGTGGCGTAGAACACCACGTCGCAATCGCCGAGGGCGGCGAAATCCGGGGCGCTGAAGGCAAGATCGAGGCGGCCGCGCAAGTTCGGGAAGTGCTCCGCGACCGGAACTCCAGCGAGTTCGCGCGAGGTTACCCGGGTCACCGCGACGCGGCTGTGCCCGGCCAGCAGGCGCAGCAATTCGACGCCGGTGTAACCCGTCGCGCCCACGATGCCCGCGGTAATCATGCTAGACTGCCTCCCGGAAACGCGCCTATCTTACACGCGTGAAGCCCGGTTAAGAAACGCCATGCTCTGGCTGAAATCCTTCCACATCATCGCCATGGTGTGCTGGTTCGCCGGCCTGTTCTATCTGCCGCGGCTGTTCGTCTACCACACGCTCAGCGAGGACGCGGTCAGCCGCGACCGTTTCGTCGTAATGGAGCGCAAGCTGTTCTGGGGCATCATGACGCCCTCGGCGGTGGCCACGCTGCTGTTCGGCTTCTGGCTGCTGCTCGGCAACCCGGGCTATTTCCTCGCCTGGTGGTGGATGCAGCTCAAGCTAGCGCTGGTGGCGCTGCTGCTCGTCTACCATGGCCTGTGCTGGGTTCATCTGAAAGCGCTGCGCGATGGCGTCAACCACCGCGGCCATGTGTTTTTCCGGGTGTTCAACGAATTGCCGGTGCTGTTGCTGATCGCGATAACGATATTGATCGTGGTCAAACCCGTGCTGTGACCGGCGGCAAGCCAGTGGTGCTGTGTTTTTCCGGGCTCGACCCGAGCGGCGGCGCGGGTTTGCAGGCGGATATCGAAACCCTGCACAGCCTCGGCTGCCACTGCGCTCCCGTGGCCACGACGCTGACCGTGCAGGATACGGCCAACGCGAGCCGCGCCGCGCCGGTGGCGGCGGAGCTGATGCTCGAGCAGGCCCGGGCCGTGCTCGCCGACCTGCGGGTGCGCTGTTTCAAGCTTGGCCTGATTGGCGCCGCCGGCGCTGCCAGGGCCATCGGCGGCCTGTTGCGCGAGCACCGGGAGATTCCCGTGGTGCTCGATCCGGTAAGCGCCGCCGGCGGCGGCTATGCGTTCAGCGGCGCGGAGGCATTGGCGGCCCTGCGCGAGTCGGTTTTGCCGCTGGTGACGGTGGCGACGCCGAATACCGAAGAGGCGATGCAACTGGCGCCCGGGGCGGATTCGGCGGATGCCGCCGCCGCCGAGCTCGCGCGGGCGGGCTGCGGCCACGTGCTGCTCACCGGCGGCCACGAGGACGGCGCGGAAGTCGTCAACCGCTGGCACCGCGGAGGCGTTGCGCCGGTGGCGTTCCGCTGGCCGCGGCTTGAACGGGCATACCACGGCTCGGGCTGCACGCTGGCGGCGGCGATCGCCGGGAATCTGGCTCTCGGCCGCGATGTCGAAGACGCCTTGCGCCAAGCCCAGCAATTCACCTGGCATGCGCTCAGCCGCGGCTGGCGCGCGGGGGCGGGCCAATATCTGCCCGACCGGAGCGGGCCGGCCGCGGCGGCCGCGGGTCCCGGCGCCGGGTCATGAAACTCGCCGGCATTTATCCAATCACCGATGACGCTTTGCTCGCGCGGCCCCGCCACGGGGACGAAATCCGCGCGGTGCTCGATGCGGGGGTCGCCATGCTGCAATTCCGCGCCAAGCACGGCAACCGGGAGCTTGCCCGCGGGCAGGCGGCGGAATTGCTGGCGATTTGCCGGGCGTTCGGCACGCCGCTGATCATCAACGACGATGTGGATTTGTGCGCCGACTGCGGGGCCGATGGCGTGCATCTTGGCGCCGGGGACGGGAGCATCGCGGAGGCGAGGCGGATACTGGGTTCGGCGGCGATTATCGGCGCCACCTGCCACGATTCGCTGGAACTCGCGGCGGCCGCACGCGCCGCCGGGGCCGACTATGTCGCTTTCGGCCGCTTCTTTGCGTCAAGCACCAAACCCGACGCGCCCCCGGCGCCGTTGCAAGTCCTGCGCGATGCCCGCAAGTCTCTGGATATTCCCATCGCCGCCATCGGCGGCGTCAACCGCGAAAACGCCGAATCATTGCTCAGGGAGGGCGCCGACCTCCTCGCCGTAATCCACGGAATCTTCGGCGCCAAAGACCCCGGCACCGCGGCCCGGGAATTGGTTCGCGTCCATCGTCTGCGTTGAATGGCTGATGGCCCCGAACGGAGCCGAAGCGGTCTGCCTGCAACCACCCCGCCCCTTCGGGCCACCCCTCCTTGAAAAGGAGGGGAGTTCGGGTAGTCGGCGCCGGCGCGGGGCCAACTCTCCCCCTGTCAAGGGGGAGTGGCGCGAAGCGGCGAGGGGGTTCTCGTCGAAGCCCCGGTTTCATGGACCCGCAGCGGCATGTCAAGTTAAATACATAATCTCCTTTGTATGGCTCAAGCTCTCACCACCCCACGGCCTGGCCATCCTTGCGGTGGTCGGAGCCGGCGCGGTAGATGCCGTTTACCGGCAGGTCCTCGTCGATGCTTTGCTGGTTGAACAGCGGCGGCGTCAACTCCGGGTCCCGGGTGAACAGGATGCCCTGGTAGCCGCCCACCGCGCCGCCGTCGACGCCGCGGACATTGTGGCCCCTCGCCCGCAGGGCGGGGCCGACGAGGTCGAACAGATTGTGTTCGAGCGACAGCACATTGCCGCTCTGGCTGTGGGTGAAGCGCGCGGCGTCGGTGGTCATCTGGATGTTCATGCCGTGGTCGATGAGGTTGACCATGTGCTGGGCGTGGGTCTCGGGCTGGACGGCGCCGCCCATGTTGCCGAAAGCCATCAGCGGCTCGCCATCCCGGGTAACGAAGCCGGCGATGATCGAATGGAATGGCCGCTTCCTCGGCGCTACCACGTTGGGATGCCCGGCATCGAGCGAGAACCCCACGCCGCGGTTGTGGAGAATCATGCCGTAGGGTGGAATCGTGACGCCGCTGCCGTAGACCGAGAAAATGCTGTGGATCAACGACACCATGTTGCCCCAGCGGTCGGCGGTGGCCAGATACACGGTGCCGCCGTCGATCCCGCCGCTTGCCGGGGGCTCGGCGGCCTCGTTCATGTCGATCCGCCCGCACAGCGAAAGGGCATAGGTCTTGGACAGCAACTGGTTCAGTGGCGGCGGGTTGAAAAGGGGGTCGGCGTTGTAGGCGTGCAGATCGGCATAGGCGAGTTTTTTGGCTTCCACCATGAAATGCCAGTAATCGGGGCTCGATGGGCCGATCGCCGCGAGGTTCACGCCATGAACCGGGGCGCAGATCTCGAGGATGTTGAGCATCTCCAGCGCCGCCCAGCCCTGCCCCGGAGGTGGCAACTGGTGCACCTCGTGGCCGTGGTAGCTGGTGGAAATCGGCTCGACCCATTCGGGTTCGAACTCGGCCAGGTCGGCGTGGGTCATCACGCCGCCGCTCGCTTGCACCTTGGCGATGATGGCATCGGCGATCGAGCCGCGGTAGAAGGCGTTGGCGCCCTCGTCCCGCAACAGCTCCAGGGCGTCGGCGAGGCCGGGATTGCGGATGATCGAATACATTGGCGGCACTTCGCCGCCATCGAGAAACACCCCCGCCGAATCCGGGTCTGCGCGCAGTTTGTCGCGCTGGCCCACAAGATCGAAATGGCGTCTTTCGGCCTGGCCCCAGCCCTCGGCGGCGATGCGCGCGGCGCGCTCGAGTGTTTGCCGGAAACCCATGGTGCCGAAACGCTCCAGCAGTGCATCGTAGCCCGCCACCGCACCCGGCACCGTGGCGGAGTTGACGCCGCGGCTTGGCATTCTTTCCACACCGAGTTCGTCGCGAAAGTACTCCAGCGTCCAGCCCGCCGGCGCCCAGCCGGCTGAGTTCAATGCGTAGAGCCGGCGGTCCGCCGCGCTCCAGACGAGGGCGAACAAGTCGCCGGCGAGGCCGGTGTCGTTCTGGGAAGTGACGTCGAGCACCGCCGCGGCCGCCACCGCGGCGTCGATGGCGTTGCCGCCCCGCCGCAATATCTCCAGCCCGGCCTGGGCGGCGAGCGGGTCGCTGGTGGCGACGATGCCATGGCGGGCAATGACCTCCGAACGCCCCTGGCCGGCGAATCCCTGAGCGCGGCTGCCGGGCACGGCGACAATGCCGGCGGCGGGATTGGCTTTCTCCGCGCTGGGAATGCCAAAGGAATTGGCGGATTGGCCGAAGGCGGCGGGCGGCCAGATGAGCCAGATCAGCCAAGCCAGCAAAACGCCAAGGCTACTTTTCATTGCCGCACCCCAAGCGAGCGGAGTTGATTGCTGGAAGGCTAACCCTTGCTTTTCAAATCCACAAGCGAAAGCTGGTGGC
>JAPOTO010000241.1 GCA_026709135.1 Gammaproteobacteria bacterium
ATCGGGGCGTAGCGCAGTCTGGTAGCGCACTACACTGGGGGTGTAGTGGTCGTGGGTTCAAATCCCGCCGCCCCGACCACTTTTCCCGAAAAACTTCTTCCTGAAGTTTTTCTCTTGAACAAAACAAAAGCGTGGTTTTGTTTTGTTCACGAATTCAAGGTCTGGCGACCTTGAATTCGGCGGTACATCCTTGTACCGCGGGGAGGCTTCGATCAGGCTCCTAGGGCACGAAGCGCAGCACCCTCCTTGTCATTCCGCGCGCAGAATGACGGGGTGTGGCTTCGATACGCGCAGAATGACGAGTTTTCGGTCTAGCACTATGCCAGTCGTCGGCGGGCGGGCTGTGTTTGGCGGGCGTGCGAGACAGGATGTCGAGCCCGGAGCCTACAAGGACGTATTCACGGCGTCCGCAAAACACAGCCCGCCCGCCGACGACGGGTCGAAGCCATATTTGCAAGGGATTCTGCGATTGCGCTTTGCTTCGCGCGGAATGATAGAACGGCCCGGTAGTAAGCACCTCGCCCCTTTGCTTAGCCGGTGTTGAGTTCAACCACCGGTTTGAAGCCGCCCCAGACCATGCGTTTGCCGTCGAAGGGGGGTGGATTTTTTTCCGGATCCCAGCGTTCGTCGTGCGCGGCTTGTTCCTGCATCTTTTTCATGCCCGCGTCCCGGGTGGCCTTGTCGGGCCATTCGACCCAGGCGAAGACGACTTCCTCGTCCTCCTTCGCCTGAACCGCCCGGCGGAAGTCGGTGACTTCGCCGTCCGGCACGTCGTCGGCCCAGCATTCCAGAATGCGCGTGGCGCCGAACTCGATGATCAGGCTGTCGACAAACTCCGCATGTTCGATGAATTCCTGTTTGCTGGCGGCGGGAACCGCGAGCACAAAACCGTCAATGTAGGGCATGGCGAATCTCCTGCTGGCGGGGACAAACCCGCAAAATAAGAAAGGATTACGGGGGTTTTGGACAAAACTGGCTTGAGTGTAGCAGGATAATTGGCAAAACTTCGCACTTCGGCGCAGCATCAATCTGTTTGCTTTCAATCGGCATGGTTAGATTCCGTCCACATCGCAGGGAGGCGGACTCGGCCAGCGCGGGCCGCGCGGCCGTCTCCGTCCAGCCAGGCCAGCGTGGCGGCCGGCCTCTGTCCGCGCTTCTTGCCGCGCTGCTGATCGCATTGGCCGCCGGGACGCCCGCGTTGGCCCACGACGCATTCGCCCACGATGCCCTGCCACCGCCGGAAATCGGCATCGGCAGCGGCCGGGACGCCGGGGGTTTGCGGCTGACCCAGCGTTTCGAGGCGAACAGCGTTGTCGCCGGCGGACAGCTCGCGATTAACTATCTGCTGGAAAACGAGGGCGCGGCGCGGGGCAACATCGCCCTGGAAATCTACTTCCTGCTGGAAAACACCCGCCTCGTCTCGGCGCCAGCATTCTGCCGCCGCCAACCGAGCCTGTCGGGCCAGGAAGTGCTGTTTTGCGAGCCCGGCGGCATACCCGCCGGGGGGGCTCGGACCTTTTCGGTCAACGTGGCGACCTCCGAGGACAGCCGCCCGGCCGTGGTGGCCTCGGCGCTGCTCGGCGAACTGCGGGTGAACGCATCGGTTCCCGTCGTCCACGACACGCTGAGCGACAGCGATAGCGACGGTGTTGGCGACTTTGTCGAGAGCCTGCGCGGGACCGACCCCCGCGACCCCGCTTCGGTGGATCGCCGGGCGGCCAAAATCGATGTGCTCGCGCTCTACACCGAAGCCGCGGCGGGCCGGTATCCGGGTGGGGTCGAGAACCGGATCAACCATCTCTTCAATGTGGCCAATCACGCCTATTACCGCAGCGCCGCGGGCATCCGCCTGCGGCCCGTGGGCTTCCGGCCGGTATCCGGCCCGACGCTGGCCGGCCCCCACGCCCTGTTTGAGGACTTGCTCGCGGGAGGCGATGCGGCGCTCAGCGCGGTGGAAGCCTCGCGCAGCCGCTACGGTGCCGACCTCGTGGTGCTCTTCGACGCGATTGAGGGCGGTTCGCTCTGCGGCCTCGCGCCCATCGGCGGGCTGGGCAGGCGGGGCGACTTCAGCGATCCAGCGGAAAAAAACCTTGGCTTCGCCTGGGTCGCCATCGATTGCTCCGATGAACTCGTTCTCGCCCACGAGCTTGGCCACAACATGGGGCTGACCCATTCCCACCGGGAAGACGGTTTCGGCGGCACTTTCGACTTCGCCACCGGCTATGGCGTCGACGGCGAATTCGCCACCATTATGGCCAACCCGGAGCGTTTCTCGGTGCTAGGCCGGACGCCGGTGTTCTCGAATCCCGATCTGTCCTGCGTCGGGCAAGCCTGCGGCAGCCGCGGCGGCGAAGCCGGCGCGGACGCCGTCACCGCGCTCAACATCGTCGCGCCGCAAATCGAAGCCTGGTTTGCGCCAGTGGTGCCGGAACTGCCCACCACGGCGGGCGTGAGCGTCCTCGGCGGGCCGAGCCGGGCGCGGTTCAGCCTCGCGGGCCAGGTCAACGACGAGCCGCGGCACACGGCAAGCGCGCGCGTCGATGATTCCCTGCGGTTGATCGCGGAAGTCGAGGTGGACCCGGAACACATCGGCATGAGCGGATCGTTCCATATCATCATCACCGCCGATTCCGAGCGCTTCCTCCAGTTCGACCGCGAACTCGGCCTGACGCTGTGGGACGGCACCCTCGGCGATCTGCGCTCGGCGACATTGGAGCGCGAATTGCGCGTGGTGGAGCGCTTCCACATCGTCGAAAACTATCGGGTCCCGGCGAGTCTCGAAGGCTCCGAGTTGCTGGTCTTTGTTGCCTACCAGGTCCCCGGCGACATCATCTACCATCCCGAACCGCTGCGGCTGCGTTTCGTCGAGTGACCGCGGTGTCCCGGACAGGTCGCACACTTGGCCGCATGCTATACTTTCGCGCCGTGTCAGATTGGGCGAAATGGCGGAATTCAGCAGCATCGGCGTGATCGGGCGCCCAGGCCACGACGGTGCCGCGCAGTCCCTGCGGCGGCTGCTCGCCTTTCTCGACAGCCGCGATTGCGCGGTCATCTTCGACCAAGCCACCGCGGGCTTGATCGAATCCCGCGGCCGCCCCGCGGTTTCCGTGGAACAGCTCGCCGGCCACTGCGACCTCGTCGTCGTCGTGGGTGGCGACGGCAGCCTGCTCCACGCCGCCCAGCATATCGCCGAGGTGCCGGTGATCGGCGTCAATCGCGGCCGTCTCGGTTTTCTCACCGATGTGCTTCCCGATGAAATCGAATCCCGTCTCGGCGATGTGCTCGCGGGCAACTACCTGCGCGAGCGGCGCTTTCTGCTCGAAGCGGAAGTGCGCCGGGGCGGCCCGGATGAGCCAGCCGAGCCAGCCGGCCGGGCGCTGAACGATGTCGTGCTGCACCCCGGCAAGTTCGCCCAGATGATCGCCTTCGAGTTGTTCATCGATGGGCAGTTCGTCTACAGCCAGGAATCCGACGGCCTGATTGTGGCGACACCGACTGGATCCACCGCCTATGCCCTGTCCGCCGGCGGGCCGATCATGCACCCCCGGCTCGACGCCCTCGTGCTCGCGCCGCTGAACCCGCATTCGCTGACCAGCCGGCCATTGGTGGTCGATGGCAATAGCGAGGTGCGCCTCGTCGTCGGCGCCAAGGATGAGCGCGAACCGCAGTTGAGCTGCGATGGCCGGGTGCGCCGCTATTCGTTCCGCGCCGGCGATGAAATCCTGGTGCGCAAGCACGCGAATTTCCTGACCCTGATCCACCCGCCCGACTACACCAGCTACCAGGCCTGCCGCAGCAAGCTCGGCTGGGGCAGCCGCTTCGCGCGAGCCGATGATTAAGGCGGCGAGCCTGCCAATCGGCGTCGATCTGCTCGCCTTCAGCCAGGCCTTGTCGCGGCTCGGCGTCCGCCACCGCATCATCGAAGAGTCCGGCCGGCAGGTGATCTGGGTCGATTCGGAGTGGGAATCGCGGCAGGTGCGCGAGGCCCTGGCGCGCTGGCGCGAGTTCGAGCGCGAACACGGCCCGCCGCCCGCTGCGAAGCGGGCTTTGTTCCAAACCGGCAACTGGCCCGGCGCCGCCGCGCGCGAAGCCAGACTGTGCCCGCTCACCATCGCGCTGATGCTCGCCTGCGCCGCCGTGGCCGCCCACACCCGGCTCGGCGCCGAGGCTTGGCGGCTGAACTTCCTGTTTTATCCGCCGCTGGAAACCGGCAGCTTCGCCGCGCTGCTCGGCGACATCGCCAATCCGCTGCTGCTGGCGCGGACGCTGGCGCCGATGCTGCTGCATTTCGGCGAGTTGCACCTGGTTTTCAACATGCTCTGGCTGTGGTACTTCGGCCGCCAGCTTGAGCCGCGGCGGCCGCGCTGGCTGTATCCGGCGGTTATCGCGCTCACTTCCTTCACCGCCAACACCGCCCAGTACCTGCTGGGCGGCGGCAACAATTTCGGTGGCATGTCCGGCGTGGTGTACGGCCTCCTCGGCTTCGCCTGGATCACCCAGAAGCTGCTGCCGGGGACCAGGCCAATCCTCAGCGACCAAATGTTCGGGATTTTCCTCGTCATGCTGGTGGCGATGGAGATATTCGCCTCCTCGTGGATCGCTACCGCCGCCCATCTTGGCGGATTGCTCGCCGGCCTGTTCCTCGGTATTGTGGCGGCTGCCGCGATGCGCGGGAGGAGGAAACGCCCATGGCGGGGGCTGGATAGCTGACATGCTCGATCTGGAAGACAATGCGCTTCGCGCCATCGCTTGCGGCACCTTGCGCAAAATGGCCAGCCGACTTGAGGAGCCAGTCGCCTACAGCATGGCGCTAGCGGATGAGCGGGTGCCGCTCAACGCCTTGCTCGGCGAATCGGTGCAACTCGAACACACCGGCCGCATCTTCTGCGTTCATTGCGGCCGCAAAACCGGCAAAAGCTTCAACCAGGGTTTCTGCTACAACTGTTTCCGCAAACTCGCCCGGTGCGATTCGTGCATCATCCACCCCGAGCGCTGCCACTTCGACCAGGGCACCTGCCGCGAGCCGGACTGGGGCGAGCGCGTGTGCATGCGCGACCATATCGTCTACCTCGCCAATTCCTCCGGCCTCAAGGTGGGCATCACCCGCTCGGTGCAGGTGCCGACGCGCTGGATCGACCAGGGCGCGACCCAGGCGCTGGCGATCATCCGCGTCCGCAGCCGGATGCAATCGGGCCATCTCGAAGTGCTGTTCAAACAGCAAGTCGCCGACAAGACCAACTGGCGCGACATGCTCAAGGGCAGCGCCGAGCCACTCGACCTGCTCGCCGAGAAAGACCGCCTGATCGAGGCGTGCCAAGCCGGAATCGACGAACTCGCCGAGCGCTTCGGCTTCTTCGCCATCAGCATCCTCACCGGCCTCGATCCAGTGGAAATCCGCTACCCGGTGCTCGAGCATCCCGCCAAACCCACCGCCCTAAACTTCGACAAAACCCCCACCGTCGGCGGCATCCTAAAAGGCATCAAGGGCCAATACCTCATCTTCGACCAAGGCGTAATCAACCTCCGCCGCTTCGCCGGCTACGAGGT
>JAPOTO010000194.1 GCA_026709135.1 Gammaproteobacteria bacterium
GTGCGAGGCAGGAAGCCGAGCCCGAAGCCCACAGGGATGTGTTCACGGCGTCCGCGGAACGCGCCCACCGCGGCGGCGGCGACTTCTCGAAGCCAACCCAAACTTTATCCCGCAACCGGCCGACTAAGTTTCCGATTACCCAAGTGGAAAGGGCGGTCTCCGGGCACCTCAAGTCAAGTATTGATGTTCCAGTCTTCCGGTTCATGGGCGGCGCGGCTGCCCGCGGCGCTCAGGCGCTTGCTGTTCGCCGATTCCGGCCGGGAGTTGCTGCGCCGGGTCGACGCCAGCCTGCTGCTGTTCGGCGACCGGCTGCTGCATGTGGAGGCCGGAAACTCGGTGTCGCTGGAGCGTGCAAACGGGCGCCCGAACACCGAAGCCATCGCCGCCGGCGCGCGGGAATTGCTCGGCGCCGGGAAGGATGGCTCGGTGTTGCTGCTTTTGCCACCCGGCGAGTTTGCCGCCACAAGCGCCGAGATGCCGGGAGTCAGCGGCGAAAACCTGCGCTCGGCGGTGTTGCTGCAAAGCGAATCGATCCTGCCGGCGATGGAGGAAGCGCTGGAACTCGCGGTGCATGGCAGCGAAGACGGCCCCCAGGCCATTCTGTGGATGCGCGCGGCGCGGCTCAATCAACTGCACCGGGCCTTCGCCGGCGAGGGGCTTTTCCTCGCCGCGGTCAAGCCGCGGATATTGCACAGCGGGGCCGCGGCCAACGGCATTGTCGACAGCGATGGCGCCAGCCTGACCCTGGCCCAATCCACCGCCGGCGCGCTGCGGCAATGGAAGCATGTCGACGCGGCGGATCTGGAGCAGGAAGATTTCGCCCGGCAGTGGGAGGCCGAACTGCGGGCGGCGACCGGCGCCCCGCCCCGGCGAATCGAATCGCTGGCGGAGTACGGCGCCGTCCTCGACCGCGGCGCCCACGGCGATTATTGTTTTTTCCCGGCGCAAGCGCTCGCCCGATGCCGCCGGCAGGCGCAGCGCCGGCAGGCGGTGCGGGGCGCCGTAGCGCTCGGCTTCGTCGCCCTGCTTGCGGCGATCCCCCCCCTCTTGCAGCAATTCGAGATCGGCGCGCTCAACCGCGAGCTCGAATCGACAAGGGAATTGTCGGCGCCCGCCCGGGCGGACCGGGCGGTGGTGGTGGATTTCGAGAACCGCTGGGGCGCGGTCAACGATTTTCCAGACCAGGCCGTCCGCGAGGCTCTGTTCAATCTGCAATCCGTGCTCAGCCCAAACCGCCTGTCGGATCTGGAAATCGCCGAGGGTGTCATCCGCATCCAAGGCGCCAGCGAAGACCCGCAGACGATTCTGCAAAGGCTGGAGGGGGATCCGATGTTCACCGAGGTCGCCCCGTCGCGGGCGACCAACAATGACCAGTACTACATCGATCTGCGGCTGGCCGATGTGAATTTCGAAGCCTATATGGCGCGTTACTTCCCGGATCGCTGAGCCATGGCGATCTCCACCCGGGAACGGAATCTGCTGCTGTTGCTCGCCGCCGTCGGCGTGGTGTTTCTCGGCAGTTACCTGCTTCCCGCCATCGGCGCCTGGAGCGAGGGGCGCGGGCAGCGCATCGAAGCCCTGCGAGTCGCCTTGGACCAGGAGCAGCGCCTGATCGAGAACAGCGCGCGCTGGGCCGCGGACCGGGCCGGCGCGGAACTGCGCGAAACCGAGATGCAACTCAGCATTTTCTCCGGCGACACGATCCCCCTGATCGAGGCGGCGATTCAGCAAGACCTTTCCCGCTACGCCAGGGAATCCGGGCTGACGGTCAATTCGACACGGCTCGCCGAACGGCTCGAAACCGAAGGCTGGCTGCTGATCAGCCAGGAAATGTCGTTCCGCACCAATGACGCCAACCGCACCGTGGCCTTCCTTGCGCGGCTGGCCGCGTCGATGCCGCGGCTGCGGGTGACCGATTTCAGCCTGAGCCGCAGCCGCACCCAGTACACCGGCGCGATCACCGTGGTCGGCTTCGCCCGCCGATAGGAGCCCAATCCATGGCCTTCACCTCGCTCAGCCTGCCGGTTTTCAGCCAATTGCTGGAGCCCCAGGGAATCGCCCCGGAGCGCGACTTCAGCGAAACCGGCCGGCTCGCCTGCGACCATCTGCCCGCCATCGAGCAACGCGCCAAAATCCGCTTCATTCTCGGCGAGCGGGTGAGCTTCCGCCACGCGCCCGACGATGAAGTGCGGCGGCTCGCCCGGCACTGGCGCGCGGAATTGTCGCCGAAAATCGACAGCGACGACGAGGAATTGCTCGCCAGCGGTTTCGAGGACAACGACGAGCTGCTCGACCTCGCCTCGGAGGCCCCCATCATCCGCCTCGTCAATCATCTTTTCGCCCGGGCGCTGGACCTCAACTCCAGCGACATCCACTTCGAGCCGGGCGAGGCGAGCCTCGATGTGCGCTGCCGGGTGGACGGCATCATGACGGCGATCGAGCGCCTGCCGGTGCGCATCCACACCGCGGTCGCCTCCCGGCTGAAACTCATGGCGCGGCTCGACATCGGCGAAAAGCGCCTGCCGCAGGACGGCCGCATCAACTATCAGCTCGGCAGCCGGCAACTCGACATGCGCGTTTCCACCCTGCCCGGCGTCCACGGCGAATCCGTCGTGCTGCGCATCCTCGACCGCGGCGACATGGCGGTGGATCTCGCCGAACTCGGCATGCCCCGGGCGGTGCTGCGGGATTACCAATCGGTGATCAACCAGCCCCACGGCATGGTGCTGATCACCGGGCCCACCGGCAGCGGCAAAACCACGACCCTGTACGCCACGCTTGAGAAGATCAGCAACGAAACCCAAAAGATCATCACCGTGGAGGATCCGGTGGAGTACCAGTTGCCGGGCATCACCCAGATCCAGGTCAACGCGGCCATCGGCCTCGGTTTCGCCCAGGGCCTGCGCTCGATTGTGCGCCAAGACCCCGACGTGCTGATGGTGGGGGAGATCCGCGACCACGACACCGCCGAAATCGCCATCGAGTCCGCCCTCACCGGCCACCTCGTGTTCTCGACCCTGCACACCAACGACGCCGCCGGCGCCATCACCCGGCTGCAGGACATGGGCGTCGAAGGCTATCTGATCAGCTCCAGCCTGCTCGCGGTGCAAGCTCAGCGGCTTGTGCGCCGGGTCTGCACCGACTGCGCGCAAGAGCGCGAACTCAGCGCCGACGAAGCCGCGGTCCTGCGCGTCGACCCCGCCGGCTGGCCCCCGCTGCGCCGCGGCGCGGGCTGCGAGCGCTGCGGCAACACCGGCTACCGGGGCCGCATCGGGCTGTACGAATTGATGCCGATGAGCGATGAGATCCGCCACCGCGTCGCCAGCGGCGCCGACGCCAACGAGATTCGCCAGCAGGCGATCCGCGAAGGCATGCGCACCCTGCGCCAGGACGCGCTCGACAAGCTGCGCGACGGCCTGACCACGCCGGAGGAGGTCGTGCGGGTGACCAAAGCGATATGAGCGAACAATCGTTCCGTTATCAGGCTTTCGACGCCGGCGGCAAGCGCCACAGCGGCGCGCTCGAGGCCGAATCCGAACGCGACGCGGCGCGCATCCTGCAAGGCCGGCGGCTGACGCCAATCCGCATCGAGCCCGGCAAGGCCACCGGGTTGTTGCGCGGGATGGGCTTTGAGCGGCGCAAAATCTCCGCCGCCGGATTGCTCGATTTCACCAATGGCCTGTGCACCCTCGTTGAAGCCCGGGTGCCCATCGACCGCGCCCTGCGCCTGCTTGAAGGCATCGCCGAATCCGCCGCCATGCGCGAGCTCGTGCGCAAGCTGCTGCGGGAAGTGAAGGAAGGCAGCAGCCTCGCCGAGGCCATGGAGCAGCACCCGGAAGTGTTCGGCAAGATGTATGTCAACATCGTCCGCGCCGGCGAGGAGGGCGGGATTCTGCACGAATTGCTGCCGGATCTCGCCGGCTTTCTCGAGCGCAACGCCGCAACCCGGCAGTCCATCGTCTCGGCCATGGTCTACCCGGTGGTGCTCGTCGTCACCGGCATCCTTTCGGTGGGATTGCTGATGGTCTTTGTCATTCCCCAGTTCGCCGCGATGTTCCAGGGCTCCGGCGCCGAAATCCCCGCCTCGGCGGCGTTTCTGCTGGCCCTCAGCGGCTGGCTGCAAAGCTACGGCTATCTCGCGATCCTCCTCGCCGGGCTTGGCTTGCTCGGCTGGAAGCGGCTCGACGCCTCGGCGGGGGGCCGCCACCGCAAGGACCGCTTCCTGCTTTCCCTGCCGCTGTTCGGCCAGTTGCTGCTCTACCGCGAATGCGCGCTGTTCGCCCGCACCATGGGGGCGCTGATGGGGGCCGGCATCCCCTTGATCCGCGCCCTGCGGGTGGCGCGGGAAGTGCTCGTGAACACGGTGCTGACCCGGGAACTCGCCCGGGTCGAGGAGGACGTGCGCGGCGGCGCCGGGCTCGGGGTTTCACTGGAAAAGACCAACCGGTTCCCCACCCTGCTGCACCAGTTGGTCGGCGTCGGCGAGGAATCCGGCCGCACCGCGGGCATTCTGCTGAAAGCCGCGGACACCTTCGATTCCCAGGTGCGCCACCAGGTCGCCACCCTGGTTTCGGCCCTCCAGCCCGCATTGATCATCATTCTCGCCATCGTTGTCGGTGGCATAACGATCACCATGCTTTCCGCCGTGTTCAGCATGAACGCGGTGGAATTCTGATAGGAGACCGCCTCGATGCGAGTTCGCCCACCATTCCCCCCCGGAGCCCCGCGCCTGCTGCCGCTGGCCATCCTGCTCGCCTCCTGCGCCAGCGTGGGCGGCGGCGCGGGCGGTGGCCAGCCGTCAGCGCCCGCCCAGGCGCCGCGGGCGGAAACCACCGCGGCCCAGCCAGCCCTTGACGGCGGGCAAACCGGCTCCACCGCGGCCCAAGCCGCGGCGGCGGCGGCCCAGCTCGAATTGATCGATGCCATCAACCGCGACGGCGCCGCCCCGGTTGGCGTCCCGGCGGCGGACAGCGGGCCCGAGCCGGTGGTTGCCTCCGCCGATGACGTGGTCGAGCTGAACTATGAGCAGGCCGACCTCCGCCTCGTGCTTGAAGAACTCGCCGAAGCCCTCGACATCTCGCTCGTCATCGACCCCACCATCAGCCAGACCGTCAGCCTGCGCACCGCCGAGGACAGGCCCCTGTCCCGCGACGACATCTGGCCGCTGATGCGCCTGCTGACCCGGGACGCCGGCGTGGTGATCAACCGGGTCGGCAATGTCTACAACGTGCGCCAGGTCGGCGCGCCGGCTGCAACCGAGTTCACCACCCCCGATCTCGCCGGCGGCGCGGCGCGCATCATGCAGGTGACGCCGCTGGTCTATGTTTCCGCCGAGGCCGCGATGGAAGTGATCCGCCCGCTGCTGCGGGAAGAGGACGATGTGCGGCCATTCACCATCAACAACACCCTGGCGATCAGCGCCGGGCCGGAAGAGCTCGAGCGCATCAATCAACTGCTGCTGCTGGTCGATGCCGACCCCTTCGCCAGCCAGGGCATCCGCGTCTATCCGCTGGAAAACGCCAACGCCATCGAAGTCGCCGAGGAACTCGCTGAAATCCTGCTGCTCATCGAAGGCGAGAACCCCTCCTACCAAGTGCGCGGCATCGGCCGCATCAACGCCCTGCTGGTAACCGCGCCGGCGACCCGGGGGTTCGATGAAGTCGGCCGCTGGGTGGCGATTCTCGACGCCGAAAGCCAGCAGCAGGTCGAGCAATTGTTCATGTACCGGGTCAAGAATCTGCCGGCGCTGGAACTCGCGGCAACCCTGACCCAGGTTTTCGAGGAGGAAGAGGAGCCGGCGCCGGTCGGATTGCAGACCGAAGACGAACTCGCGGCGATCGAGCGGCGGGTCAACCTCGATCTGGTCGACAACTCAGAAACCGGGGACAGCGGCGATGAAGTCCAACCCGCCGCGCCAACTCCCGCGCCGGTGGAATCGGCAGCCCAGACGGTGGTTTCGGCGGATCTGCAGGTTCGTATCGTCGCCGACGAGGCCACCAACGCCCTGCTGGTCCGCGCCAGCGCCCGGGATTACCGGCAGTTGCTCACCACCATCAGCCAGCTCGACACCGCGCCGCTGCAAGTCATGGTGAACGCCGTCATCGCCCAGGTAACGCTCAACGACGAGACCCGCTTCGGCGTCGATTGGAGCCGGGTCGCCGCAGACGCCGCCCTCGTGCCGGTGCCCAACACCGGCCAGACGAATTTCATCCAGTCGGTCAACGGCCTCATGTTCACCCGCAGTTTTCTCGATGGCGCGGCCCGGGTGGAGGCGACACTCGAGGCCATCGCCCTCAACAACGAGGTGCGCCTGCTCGCGCGGCCATCGCTGCTCGTTTCCAACAACCAGGAAGGCGAAATCCAGATCGGCGCCGAGGTTCCCATCGAAGCGGGACAGTCGATCGGCACCGCCGGCATCGCCACCACCAACATCCAGTACCGCCCCACCGGCATCGAGCTGTTCATCACGCCCCAGATCAACGAGGATGGCGTGGTGACATTGACCATCCGCCAGGTGCTGTCCTCGGTGGACAGCGCCGCCGCCGGCGTCAACAACAATCCGGTGTTCAACAACCAGGAAATCAGCACCACGGTGGTGGTCAACAACGGCGAGAACATCGTCCTCGGCGGCCTGATCCAGACCGACAACGAGAACATCAACCGCGGCGTGCCGCTGCTCAACCAGGTTCCCGTGATCGGCAGCCTGTTCTCGTTCCAGCGGATCAGCGTCGAGCGGCGCGAACTGTTCATCGTCCTGCGGCCGGAAATCATCAGCCTCGACGCCGAAAGCGGGGGTGTACAATATTCCGACATCCTCAACCGTTTCGAACTCGTTTCCCAGTTGTTCGAGGAGGAAGCGCCATGAACCCGCCAATGGCGGCATCGGGAGGGCAAATCATGAAAGCTTGTTGCAGTCTGGCCAGCCAGCACTGGCGGCGCAGCCCGGGAGCGCGGTCTTCCGGCTTCACCCTGATCGAGATTCTGGTGGTGATGGCCATCATCGCCATGCTCGCGGTGCTGGTTGCGCCCAACATCTTCAATCAACAGGCCGGCGCCATGCGCGACGCCGCCACGGCGGAGATTTCCACCCTGTCGGCGGCGTTGGACATGTACCGGCTTGATGTGGGCCGCTATCCCAACTCCCTCGACGGCCTCGTGGAGAACGACGCCGACCGCGCGGCTTGGAACGGGCCCTATCTGCGCGGCTCGGAAATTCCCGACGATCCATGGGACAACCCCTACGTCTACGAACCCGATGACAACGGCTTCGCGCTGTACTCGCTTGGCGCCGACGGCGCCGACGGCGGCGAAGGCAATGACGCCGACATCGGCAGATAGCGGCCCGCGGGCGGCCCGGCAAGCGGGATTCACCCTGCTTGAGATCCTGCTCGTGCTGTCGATCATCGGGCTGGCGGGAGCCCTGCTCGTGCCCCGGCTCGGCGGCCTCGACAGCCGCGGCTTCAGCGTTGAAGTCAGGGAAGCCGCGGGCCTGCTCAACCACGCCCGGCGCGACGCCATTGTCAGTGGCAACCCCGCCACGGTGGGCTTTGTGCCGGAAATCGAAGACCGGACATTCGACTACCAGCCGCCGGTCTTCAGCGCCGGCGTGTTCGAGGCCCGGGACATCGAATTGCACTTCGAGGACAGCGCCGGCGCGCGCGAGCCGGTGCTGGAACCATTGGAAATCACCTTTTTCCCCGAAGGCGGCAGCACCGGCGGCGCCCTGCTGCTGCTGCGGGGAGACCGCGGCGCGGCCATCGCCGTCGATCCGGTCACTGGACGCCTGGATACCGATTACGATGCGGAAATCGAGCGCTGAAAGCGGCTTCACCCTGCTCGAAGTCATCGTCGCCCTGGCGATCACCGGCTTCGTTCTCGGCGGCCTGTTCACCCTGCTCGGGGCGAGCAAGCAATTGTCCCTGCGCTCCGGCGACAGCTTGCGGGAATCCGCCGAACTGCGCGCCGCGGTCAATTTCGCCCTGCTCGGGAATGAGTTCAACGAAGTCGCGCCGGTACTGGTGAACGAGCGTTACCAGATTCGCGCCGGCGAACCGCTCGAAGACCCCATCCGCAAGACCGCCCCCTCGGTGCTGGCCTTGCAGTTCTTTGAAATCGAAGACCGCGAGCGGGGCCGCGGCGTCGCCGGAACCCGCTGGATCCAGCTCCTGCTCCCGCGCTAGACCGGACCATGCCGACACATCGCCACTCGAATTCCGGCTTCACGCTCATCGAAGTGCTGCTGGCCTTGGCGCTGACCGCCACTTTGCTCGCCCTGCTGTCTTCGGCGGTTTTCCTCGTGGCCTCTGATTGGAACCGCGATTCGAACACGCTCGATGAGCAACTCGACCGGTCGCTGGCGCTGTTGCAGATCGAGCGCGCCCTCCATGGCGCCTTTCCCCATTCCTGGCTCGATGGGGAATCGCTGACCCGGCTCGTTTACTTCCAGGGCGGGGATGAAGCCTTGAGTTGGGTGTCGACGGTTTCGCCCCAGCGCCGGCCCGGGCTCGCCGCCTGGCGCCTGTTCAACGACGAGGACGAGGGCGTCGCGCTGCAACTCGCCCCGGCCTTCACCGACAACCCGGAACAGCGGCTGGAGGCGGCCGAAGCTTCGCTGCTGCTGCCGGGCTACCGGGCCAGCTTCCAGTATCTTTACACCGAACTCGACGACAGCCGCCAATGGACCGCGGAATGGTTCGGCGACGAACGCCAGGAACTGCCGCTGGCGGTGCATGTCCTGCTCGAACCTCTCCCCAGACATCGCCAAGCGGAGGATGGCCGGGTCGAAACCCCGGAAATCCTCGCCCGCATCCGCAACAACCGGCATCGTTCGATCCAACCGAATGCCGCCCTGCAAGGTTTGCAATGAAATCCGCCACCAGCCAGCGCGGCGCGGTGATCATCATCGTCCTGTGGACCGCGGTGCTGCTGACCGTGCTCGTCACCGCCATGGCCGCCAGGGTGCGCCTGTCGGCGGCGGCCGCGGCGAACAACCGCGAGGCGAGCCTGGCCTGGGCCGAACTCATGGGCGCGGTGAGCCACGCCGAGATGGAACTCATGCTCGAGCGCATGGAGCTTCCCGTCGGCGAACCGCTGGAATTGTCCGAGGACGGCGAGGTGCTCACCCCGGCCTACCGCTTCAATGGCCAAGCGCTGCAACTTCAATATCCGGTGGACAGCGAGGTCGTGGTGCGGATTTACGACCACGCCGGCAAGATCAATCTCAACCGCATCAACCGCCAGGACATGCAAATCCTTCTCACCCACTGGCTCGGCGGACTCGACGCCGACCCCGGGCAGGTGCAGGAATTGCTCGCCGCCTGGACCGACTGGACCGACCTCAATGAACTCGAAGGCGTCGGCGGCGCCGAAACCGAATACTACGAGGAGCTGGAAAACGGCGGCTACACGCCGCGCAACAACCCGGAACTCGACAGCGTCGATGAACTCCTGCTGATCCGCGGCTTCGGCGAATTGCTCGAAGGTGTCAATCTCGAAGCCGCCTTCACCGTCTACGGCAACGGCCGCCGGCTCAATCTCAATCTCGCCACCCGCGAAGCGATGCGGCTGCTGCCCGGGCTCAACGAGGAAACCATCGAGAACATCATCGCCTACCGCGAGCGCGAGGACATCAGCAACATGGCCGAAATCGGCGAAATCGTGCCATTCGAGGATTTGCAGGAACTCGCGCCCTGGGTCGGCACCAACACCTCCAACATTTACACCCTGTTCGTCTATCCCAGGGTCGAACTCGGTGCGGAACACGCCGCCCGGCTCGAAGAGGAGGACGAGTTTTACAACCCGGACCCGGTCACCCGCGGCCACATGCAAATCCTCGAAGTGCGCGGCTACAACAACCCGCCGATCATCCACCACGTCAACCCATACGGCCAACTCCCCGACACCGCCCCCGCGAGAGTCGCCGAAGAAGATTTGCTGTTCCGCTAGGAAAGCCCCGATTCCACTTCAAACCCGATCTCGAAGCTGCGGCCCCAGGGGAAAAAGGCATTGCGGACTTCGGCGGATTGGATTGAATTGGCCCGCAACCATTCATTCGCCGCATGGCGGAAATGCGGTTTGGCCTCCTCCAATGTCCACGCGCCGGAGGCGATTTTCCGGCGAATGAGCTGGCGGTAGGCGGCTTGATAAAACACATCATCGATCAGGCGGATGAGCTTCAGTTTTGTGCCTGGAGCCGAAGTGCGGCCAAGGGGGGAAAGCTGGATTTGCGCGGCGACGGTGCCAAGGCTGTTGCTGGCCGTATTCCAGGCGCCATAGGCGATTATGTTGCCGAAATCCAAGCTGCTCAGCGCCAAGCCGACAAAGCCGGGATCGCCTCCGTTGGCATGGGCGAGGTCGGCAATCGCGATTTGCAGGCCACCGTCCCGCCACCGGCGCAAAGCCGCCATCCAAGCGGAATCGATTGGCTTTCGCACTTTGAGGGATTTTCCAAGGGCCCAGTCGCCCTGGGGTTGGTTCGCGGTGTGGATGGCCAAAACGAGATCGGCGCCCTTGATATCCGAAGCGATATTGGCGCCCGCGGCGAGCAACTGGTTTTCAACGGCGGCGCCGATGGGTTGATCTTCATACCGGGGGATCATCGTCCCAGCATCTTCAGGGTGGTGCCAACTCAGATAGACCTTGCGGGGGCGGCGGTTTTCCAGGCGCGAAATCATCCGGGCGGCGAGCGTCCATGCCACTTCATCCGCGCCGCAGTACATCTCCACTTTGTCCCGCAGCCCGGCATCGGCTATTTTCTTCTCGAGCCCCTGTCTTTCGGCGACATGGAAACCATGGGGCGCGTTGTCGTCCCGGGCGATGATGAGACGCTCGATGACGCCGCGCCGCGCAAAATCCAACATCGCCCCGGTTATCTTCAGATTGCGGGCCCGCGTCTCGACATAATCGCGCTGGATATCGGCCGGTATTTTCAATCTCGCCTCCTTCGCCGCATGCCAATCCTTATCATTGCCATGGGTTCGATGCCTGTCGGCGTGATACGACCATTTCCAGATCAGTTCGCCATAGCTGCTCCAATACGGTTTTTCCTCTTCATTGATGTTGCTGTCGGAAATGCGCAGGGTGGTCAGGAAGCCGTATATCGGCTTCGCCGGATGGATTCTGTTGAGTGTTTCGAGCCATTCGGCGCGAGCGAGAATCCCGCCCGCTGTCTCCGGGGAGATTCTGCTTGCGATCAGCCCGCCATACAGCAGCGTGTCCAGCGAAAGCACAAACCCATCGACTTCACCGGCCCGCTCGACAAGCCATTCACCGAGCCTGCCGTGGTTGGCGGATTGGCGGAAATGGCCGAGCATGGATATCGGCGGAAGCGCGATATCCCAGTCGGCGAGTTGCGCAAGATACTGTAGTTGGCCACAGACAACAGGCCGCGCGTCAACTGGAAGCACAAGCAGCTTTCTTCTCATTTCAGCGTTTGTCGTTTGCCCAGGCGCTCCCCCCGCGCATCAAAGAAATGCAGCTGGTCCTCGGCCAAACCGATGCGCACATGGTCGCCGGGCTGATGTTTTTGTCCTTCGCTCAACGCGATGCGGAACTCATCGCCGCCCACCCGGCCGAAATAATTGGTGCCCGCCCCGACATGTTCAACAAAATCAACGAGCATCTCGAATCGCGCGCCCCGGGCTTGTTGATCGGGGGAAACGCTCTCCGGCCTTATTCCGACCGAAACCTTCTCGCCAACTTCGACCGCGCCGGAAAGAACGCCGAGTGGAATCCTGGCCATTGAATCAAGCCGCACAAAGATGCCGCCATCGTCAACGACGGTGCCCTGCAGAATGTTGATCTTCGGGTAACCCATGAACTCGGCGACAAACACATTCCGCGGCCTGCGATAGATCTCATGGGGCGTCCCGACTTGTTCGATGCGGCCGTTGCGCAGCACGACGATTCGGTCAGCGAGGGTCATGGCTTCCACTTGGTCGTGGGTCACGTAGATCATTGTGTTGTCGAGCTCGCGATGCAAAGCGGCGATTTCAGCGCGCATCGACACGCGAAGTTCCGCATCGAGATTGGATAACGGCTCGTCGAACAAGAACACTTTGGGCTGCTGCACCAACGCCCGGCCGATCGCCACGCGCTGACATTGGCCACCCGACAGTTGCGAGGGCTTTCGGTGCAAGTAATCTTCAAGCCTGAGCATATCGACGGCGCGTTCAACACGGCGGGCAATGTCTTCGGCGGGGTGCCCGGTCATCCTCAAGCCAAAACTCAGATTCTGCGCCGCGGTCATATGCGGATACAGCGCATACGATTGAAATACCATCGCCACTTCCCGCTTGCCCGCCGGGAGCGTGGTGACATCCGCTTTGTCAAACAGGATGTTTCCCGAGGAAACCTCTTCCAGCCCCGCAATCAGCCGCAGCAATGTTGACTTTCCGCAGCCGGACGGCCCCACAAAGACAATAAATTCTCCGCTGGCGATCTCCAAATCCATGTCATGGACCACAGCTTCGGAGCCGTAAACCTTGTTGACGCCTGTCAGCGATATGGATGTCACGGGTTCATCCCCCTCAAGGCCCGGGCATCATCGTAGAATGCGCAAGGTGGCGATATCATCCGGCGCCACAGTGTTTGATTGGTCTTGCAGTTCAGCGCCGGCGAGCGAAACCCGCTTCGGAGAGCCTCCCGACAAATCATACGATTGTTTGTCGCCGGTTGGATTGAACAGTCGAATTTCCACGCCTTCATCCACTTGGCGGCATGATGAAACCAGCAATTCCCGGGCATCGAGTTCCAATGGCCGCTGCGTGACCGCGCCACCGCCCTTCAAGAAAAGCACTGGCCGGCGGAATGCTTCGGCGACATCGAGGGACAAACGATTTTCAGCGCGCTTGCCGACCGAAAACAGAAACTGGAATTCGTCTTCCCCGATACACTGCGCCTCGGGTGTTTCCAAATCGGGCCCGGCGCCCGCACTCCGGGTGATGAGGTCCCGGCGCGACAGCCAGCCCACCGAGCGAATCAGCGTCAATGCCAACACGTCCATCCCGGCCTGTTCCAAGATTTCGTACTCCTGCATGGCGCGATGAACAATACTGAACTTTCCCGCCTGAACGAGGGAATGCGACGGGTTCACGCTCACGCGCGCCTCGGATGTCGGGGGGGATGCCTGGCGCTCTTGATACACTACCGGCCGCTCAATCAACGAAAATGCGGAATCACTGACCGTCTTCGCGATTTTTTCGCCAAGCGGCGCCAACAATCTCAATCTGTGATCCTTCGCCCTGTTCATCCACTTCAGGCTTGCGCGGGCAAAAGGTTCGCCATTGAGCAGGCGTATCCGCAGCAAGCCATGGGAAGTGACTTCATTTTCGCTGGCACCACTGCGATCCGCATTCAGTGATGCGGGTTGGGGCAGGCGGAATTCGAGTTCCAATTCAGCCCCTTTGCTTTGGAGCGCCCGGGTGCGCGCGCCTGTGATCTCCGCCCTCGCCAACCAAGGCGTGGCCGGCGGGGAATAGTTGTAGGTATCGCCGGCGTCGCCTTCGGAGACAATCGAAAACGCGGCCTCGACAAAATCCCCGCAGCGGATGTTCTCGATTCGGATTCCCTCTGCCAACAAGCTGATCGAAAGCCAATCGTTCGCGATGGTGGCTGCCGCCTTTTTTTCACTACTCGATGGTGGAGCTTGTGGGGACGCGCCAGCGCGGTCCTTCTTGGAGAACCGCAAGACGCTGCTTTCCCAGCCGCCCAGGTTCAATCTAACGAAAATTTCATAGCGGTGGCCACCCGTTCGATCCGGGAAATCGTCAACCGGAGACACAAAAGAGCTATCCGCCTCGCAATGGCACAAGACTGTCTCAAGCGATCGGCCGGCATGATCCTCAACCTTGATTTCAGCGGCTTTTTCGCCCGCAAGGAAGATGAGGGCGCGGTGCCACCCGGAACGTGGCTTGACCGAGGGGTTGAAAGCCGTCATTAGCGAATCATCCGCGAACGGTGATGGCGCCCCCGGTTGGTTGGCAAAAGCGCTGCTGAAGCCAAGTTGCTCGCAGACGAGCGCCTCCAATGCATCGAGCCGATCCTGTATCCGCCTGAAGCGGACGATCATTTCCTGGTGCACCTCGTCAATGCTGCATCCGCAGATGGAATCATGCGCATGTTGTTGGAGCAGCAGCTTCCAGGTTTTGCGCAAATACTTGTGAGGATAGCTGTCCTTCAAATCGGCGGCCGCGAGCAATGGCTCTATCTGGCCGCAAAGCCTGTCTTCCGCCTCTTGGTTGACCCGCTTCAGATAACGCCGTGTCGACAACACATCCGGCAAAACAAAAGCGTTGGTGTTTTCGCGCAATTCCCCAGTCAGTGCGGGATGTGGCTGCGCGCCACCGGCAAGCCGTTCGGCCACATACTCTCGAAAGGTCGCAGGCTTGATGCGGTATTTGTCCTGCGCCGAGTTGAAATGGTTGACCCGGTCTTGCAAGTTTCCCGGCGGCGCCAAGTGGTCGCCACCTTGGGTCAGCAGCAACGGTTCCCGATCCCCCGCCTCCGCCAAAGCATCCAAGTGCCGGGTAACCGCCTCGACATACGCGACCTTGGAAAAAGGGTGTTGATAGTATCCTTCTCGCAAAAAGATGCAGTTTACACTTTCACCATTTGGTGAACGCCATTGAAAAACATCATCATCGATATCAATGCCTCTCCATACCACCGCTGTATCGATCTCAAAACCGTTGAAAATTTGTGGCATTTGCGCGATGTGGCCGAACGTGTCAGGCAAGTAGCCAATAAAAGAACTTTCGCCATATTTTTGGGCGATGCGAATACCTTCTTCCAAATTGCGGATCAACGATTCGCCAGAGCACAAGAATTCATCCGGCATTACATACCAAGGGCCAATATTTATCCGGCCCTCTCCAATATATAGGATGACCGCCTCGGCAATACATTCTTCACAGTTTTCCAGAAGATCCTCGAGTGCCGCGACTTGTCCATCAAATAGAAACTTGTTGATTTGGTTTGTTTTCAGCCCATCGATTATCGATGGAAAAATTCTTGCGAGCCTCGCCGTATATGTCTCATTAGTGAAGTACCATTCCCGATCCCAATGGGTGTGGACAACAACAGATGCGGTTTTTGTCATGGCATCTACCCTTTTACAGCGCCTTTCAGCGCACCCGAGATAAAAAATCTCTGGCTGAACAGGAAAACCACGATTGTGGGAATGATAGACAAAATGGCGCCTGCGGCAACAAGCCGCCAATCCTTGGCGAATGCTCCGGCAAGCCTGTTTACACCAAGTGGGAGAGTGAACTTTGTTTGGTCATCGATAATAATCAACGGCCAGAGAAAATCACCCCACACACCAATGAATGTAAACACCGCGAGCGTCGCCAGCGCGGGTTTGACCAGTGGCAACATAACGTGCCACCAAATTTGCAAGCGGTTTACTCCTTCCATGAGCGCTGATTCCTCCAATTGATGCGGTATTGTCAAAAAAGACTGTCGCATAAGGAAAACGCCAAAAGCGGTGCAAGCATGTGGAATGATCAGGCCAAGAAACGTGTTGTTCAGCCCCAAGTTGACCGCAATGCTGTACAGCGGAATCATCATTAGCTGGAAGGGCAGAATCATCGTGCTGATCAGTGTGAGGAAGATGACATTTTTCCCCCGGAAAGACATGCGCGCCAGCGGATAGGCCGCGAGTGAGCAAAAAACCAAATTGCACGAAACCGCAATTGCGGCCACGAAAACGCTATTTGCGAAGTAGGTCAAAAATGGCAATGCATCGAAGACACGGACAAAATTCTCCAATGTCGGCGAGTGGGGTATGAATTCGGGTGGATACTGGAATATATTTTCCGAACCCGATTTCATCGCCGTCGACAGCAACCAGAGAAAAGGCCCAATGAAAACGCAAGCTACCAATATAAGGATAACGTACCGCAAAAACATCCGGCTTGCGGATACCATGTTTTCCCGGCTTCGGTGAAACACGATGTGTTCGTAGGATGACCGGATATTGGGGGGAGGCATACCGTCACCTCGCAGGGGTGGTGTCACGGAGAAGCATGAGATTGAAAATCGAAAACAGGAATGTTATGGCAAAAAGCGCGATACCAGCCGCCGAGGCGTAGCCCATATCGAATTCAATGAAAGCATTTTGGTACACGAAGAAAACAAGGGTTTCAGTTTGGCTCAATGGGCCGCCATTGGTCATAATAAACACTTCCTCAAATACTTTCATTGCCGCGATTGAAGAGATTACCGCAACAAGGGCTATGTATGGCCTGAGCATTGGAATCGTTATAAAGATGGTTTGCCTGAAGCGGCTTACGCCTTGCAGTTCAGCGGTTTCATAGAGCGCCTTTGGAATAGACTGTAGCCCGGCAAGATAGATGACCATGTAAAAACCCATGCCGCTCCAAATCGTCACCACCATGACGGCAAAAAGCGACGACGCGGGAGTCGCGAGCCAAGCGACCGGTTCGTTGAGAAGTCCGAGCCGCTCAAGAATGAAATTCAGCACGCCGTTCTCTTCGTAGACCCACTTCCACATAAGCCCGGTCACGACCAGTGATGTCACCACAGGCAAGTAATAAATCGCGCGGAAAACTGAAATTCCGCGCAGCTTCCGGTTTACCAGCACCGCCAGGAAAATTGGCGCCAAGGACAATATGGGCACCACAACCACGAGATACAGGAGGCTATTCAGCAATGCATTCCAGAAAAATGGGTCTTGGATCAGCCTTCGGTACTGGTCGAACCCCACGAAATGAGCCTCTTCAATCATGTTGTATTGGCTGAAGCTGATCAAGAGCGCGATGATCATGGGCAGCAGGACGAATATCCCGATGATGAGCATCGCGGGGGTCAAAAAAGCGTAGGGGGCGAACTTAGGAAACATCTTCTCGATCCGCCGCTTCAAGCGTCTCCCAAGCCATCAATCCCGCGCCAACCATGGCGGCGTCGTTTCCCAGGGTGGCGGGCCTGACATCCATCTCCCGATGCAGGCGGAATTGGCGATTGATGCTGATCAGTGCTTGCGAAAAGTCCGCCCACCATGCCTCTTTCGCTTCGATCATTCCGCCGCCAATAATGATTGTTTCAGGATCATAATTCCACTGTATGTTATGACAGGTGATCGCCAGCAGCCGGGCCCATCGGGACAGGGCCGCCCGGGCAACATCACTCGAAGGCATTGCGGAAATGACCGAATGGCCGTCCGGGAACCGTGCGGCCGGGTCCGCTTGATGGCCGCATTCTTGCAAAACCTGCCGCGCCAGCGTGGCAAGGCCGCTTCCCGACAGATAGGTTTCCAGTTTCCGCCATTCATCCGGGCTTGTCGCCACGCCAACGAGAGTCTGCCCGAAATGCCCAGACAGCGCGCTGGCACCCTCGCGCACACGGCCATTCGCGTATATGGCGCCGCCAAGCCCGGTGCCCAGGGCCAGCAGAACGACATCGCCGCGTTCGAGCGATTGCCTGCGCACTTCGGCGTGCAGCGCGCAGTTGCCGTCGTTGTCGACAACCACATGCCGCGCGCGCCCGGGGGTTTGCCCGGGGGTCTGCATTAGCGCGAGCATGGACTCAAAGGACTTTTTGATTTCAAAGCCGTGCCAGCCCGGCATGAAATCGGCTGACGAGCGGATGACGCCCTGTGCCTTGTCCACCGCCCCGCTGGTCGCCACGCCCGCGCCGGGGATTTGGTCGATCTGGTTTCGCCCAAGCATAGCGCGGATGAGGCCCTGGGCTGTTGCCAGAATTCCGGCTGGCCCTTCATTCGCGCAGGAAGCCCCTTCCAATTGATCGACGATCTCGCCCGATGGCGCAATCAAACCGGACTTCAGTTTGGTTCCGCCTATATCACAGGCGATCACGCAGCGGTTCATTTCCCCGACCGCGAGATATTCTTCCAGTCGCTGATCAGCCTGTCTGTGGCATCTTCCCGAGAAAGTTCGCCAAGCATGGCGCGGTGCGTGTGCAGGATGAAAGCGGTGCGGAGCCTCGAGTAGTTTTCAAGCGGGGGCAGCAGCACATCGCCCCGCCGAATTTGCGCAATGGAAAAGGCTCTCGCCATTTCGTACTTGTCATTCTGGTCGACAACTTGAAAGAATTCGTTTTGCAAACTCCGCAATGTCGATGGCAGTATTGGAACCTCTTTCGCCATTTCGATTTGCTTTTCGGGCGAACTCATAAATGCGACAAAATCAAACGCATCCCGCGGATATCGTGTTTGTTTGGGAACAACCAGATTCATCGCGGCAATATTTGTCCGCCCTTCATCCGCATTGGGATGAGGCTTTACAACAATATCCTCCATCAACTGTGGAGAATTGATCTCGATTGTCCGCAGCATTTGCATACCAGTGAGCAACATCGCCAACTCCCCGGATTGAAAGAGGTCAATTGCCTTTTGGTGTCCCTCTATCAATACCGAAGGTGGAACGGAGCCGCTTTCATAGAGATCGGAATAATAGCGGAGCAATCTATCGATAGATGCATTCGATAAACCATAGCCTGGGAGGTCATTGCTTATTTCGCCGCCGAGAAGAACATAGTTCTCCATGGCCTCGCCACCATCGAAACTGGGGAAGTACGTGTACTTGCCTATCGATTCCTGGATTTGCGCGCCTATCTTGGGAATTTCCTCAAGCGAATCAGGATAGGGTGCCCCGGCTTGTTCGAATATGGCCTGATTGTAGATTGCGATAGTCGCTGAAAGATACCAAGGCACTCCGAAATATTTGCCATCCAAGCGGTTGGAATCCCATACAGCCGGATGGTACGTGGCAATGGTCTCTGGGCTCAGGAAAGATGTTGGGTCTTCGAGTGCGTTGAATTCCGCCAATTTTGATGAAAACTGGGGATTCAGATTGGCGATGTCTGGAGCAGTTCCAGCGGCGACGGAAGCAAGCAGCTTGCGCTCCATATCCGCCCAGGCCACATCAACCCATTTTACTGTGATTCCAGGATTCTGCTGTTCATATTCCGCAATTGAAGAGAGTATGTATTCGTCCAAGATTGGAGACAATTGCATTGTCCAGAATTCGATTTCGGTCTTGTCCGAAATCTCATCCGGCGGTTCTTTGTTTGCTTGCCACAACAATGCCAAGATCAGCACAGAACCGGCAATCGCGGCAAGGCGTTTGGGGGTCATCGAACGTCACACTCCGATTTTCCGGCCTTTATGCCGAAACCACTCTTCCTGTTCGGAAGAAATAGTCGCCATGCCCTCGACGAACCAGGCTGTCATAATCTCAAGGCGGGTCAGCGCGGTGCCAACAACCACCCCCCAAGCCCCCAGCCGGCGCGCCTCCCGAGCCCTCTCCGGGGTGTTGTACCGCCCCTCCGCAATCACCCGGGGCGCGACTTCCACGGCACTGGTCAAAAATTCATAATCCGGCTCTTCCGGCGTGTGCCCGCCAAGATACCCCGCCAGCGTTGTGCCAACAAAGCCCACATCGAGGGACAACGCGAAATGGACATCGCTCATCGACGCGCAATCGGCCATGGCATGGCAATCCTGGCCGAGGATCGCCTCGACAATATGTTCCCGCCGCGTGGGCCTGGCGCGATCAGTCGCATCAAAGGCGATGATGTCGGCCCCCGCGTCCGCGAGCGCAAGCACATCGTCGACATTTGGCGTGATGCACACACCGGTATTCTCAAGTTCGCGCTTGACAATGCCGATGATGGGAATATCGCTGAGCCGCCGCATCTTCGCAACCCTTGCCGCACCCTCTATCCGCAGGGATTTCGCCCCGCCATTGATGCAGGCCATTGCCATTGCCGCGACGATTTCATCTTGATCGAGCGGCCCGCCGGCGATCGGCTGACAGGAGGCGATGATGCCTCCTTCAACCAGATGATCGATCTCTTCAACCGTATAACGTTTCACCTGCTCAAAACCCGGGAATGCCGCATGCGAGCTTTCGGAAAAAATACCCGGAGGAGACGGCTCCCCCGGGCATTTTCGGTGAAATGGTTCGTGGTCATCAGAAATTCAGATTCACGCCAACAAGGATGCGACGGTCATTGTCATACAGCTTGGAGGGGCGCGACGGATCCAAATGGAATTGATTGATGTTCTCATCGAGCATATTGATTGCATCAAATGTCAATTCCGCGAATTCGGAAATATCGAAGCTCGCCGAAAAATCGAGCTGCCCATATGCGTCCGTCCAAATTTCCGAGCCAAAATACGCCGCCTCATTAAGATACTCGGAACGGTAGTTGTAGCTCAAGCGGGCATCGAACCGCTCATTCTCATAGTAGCCCGTGAGATTGAGCGCATGATCCGAGGCCCCCACCACAATGCCCGAACCGGCAGTGCCGGTGGGATCTCTTTGCTGCGAAGTGTCGGCGTTGGTAAAGGTGTAATTGAACACCGCCCCGAAGTTGGACAGGAACGGCTGCTGGTAGAGCAGTTCAAGGCCCTGAACCGTCGCGTCCTGGCCATTTTGCGGTGTTGAGAACTCAATCCCGATTGTGTTGCCGGTTTGCAAGTCGATGCGGTCCTCTTGGGTGGTCGAGGAAACGAGGTTGCCCGAGATATCCTTGTGGAAGAGCGTGCCCGCCAGGAGCGAGCCTTCGGCGAAATACCACTCAAGCGACACATCGAATTGATTCGCGGTGATCGGGCTGAGAGCGGGGTTGCCCCTCGTGCCGGCGCGGGTGTTCTCGAAAAAGTTTTCGCGAACGCCCAGGGCCTGCGGGTCGGGGCGGGAAATGACCCGGGCGGCGGCGAAGCGGAGCTGCAAATCGTCGGCCAGATCGTAGCTCAGGTTGAGATTCGGCAGCACCTCGGTGTAGGAGTTGTCCAGTGTCACCAAAGTCGCGCCGCAGGTATCCGGCTGGCAGCCGAAGGCGGTGGCGAGCAGGGAGGCGTTCGGCGTCATTTGCGCGGCGGCGCCATCCCGGCTGCCCTGGATGACATACCCCGTCGATTCCACCTCGGTATGCACGATGCGCAAGCCGACATCGCCGCGCACCCCGCCGGCGTCGAACTCGCCTTTCAGGTATCCAGCCAGGGACTCCTCCTTCACGCTCCAAGTGTCCGTGAGGGTTGGCAGGGTAATCACCGGAATTTGCGGATCGGTGATGGCCCTTGCGGTGGCCGAGTCGATCAGGATGTAATCGGCGCCCTGCTTGCCGGCGGTGAACTGGCCGAGCCGGTGCTGGGTGCTCGCGCTGCCGAGGTAACGGCCGCCGCCGGCCTCCCTTCTGGTAATCAGCCAGGTGCCATCCGAATCGGGCTTGAGGTTGTCGGCGGCGCACCAGCCGCCGTCGAGGCTGATGTGATCGTCATCGCCACACCAGTTGTAGCCTGTCAAGAACGCCTTCCGTCCGGTCTCGCGGTTGCGGAGCAGCATTCCGGTGCCGATCAGGTTGAAAGCGCCCGCATCCACATCCATGTCGAAATCAAGCCCGAAGTAGTTCTCCTCCTCCTGATTGGTGATTGAGGTGGCGTTGGCCCATTCAAGCGGGTACGACAGATATTCCGCTTCGGTCACTTGTTGTCCCGATGGTGTCAAAAACCGCAGGTTGAGATTCTGGTCAAAAGCGACGGCGTCGACTGTCGCCAAAGGTGGCAGGATTGCGTTCCCGGCGCCTTCGGAGGCGAATCCATAGTAGCGCTGGTCCGGCGCGCCGCCTTCCGACTCGGTGAAGCCGGCGCGTCCCGACAGGCGCCAGCCACCGCCATCATAGTCCGCCGTCACATCATAGGACTGGGCTTCAATGCTTGCGATTCGATCAAACGCCTGCTGCCGCGCGCCGGCGCGCCCGGGGGTGGTGTCCACCGTTGCCGCGACCACGCCCTGCTCGATCCCCGACCCCGCCGTGACCACCGAGGCCGGATCGGTGATGGCGCCGTCGGCGCCGAGGGTGGCCAAGTGGTTCTGGTTGATATTGTTGGCGTCGAGCAGGGTGTCGAGCACGTTCAATGTGACCTCGAACTGATCGCTCGGCGCCCATTGCGCGGTGGCGAAAAAGGTTTCCCGGATCCGATTCTGGCGGAAATCGGTTTCGCCGATCAGCCGGGGAAACCAGAAATCGGTATTGTTGCCGCCGGCGCCGGGGGCCAGGAAAGTGATCACTTCGCGCCCGAAGCGGTTCACGTTCCTCTCCTGCCGCGTGTAGGAGAGCAATGCGCCGAGCGTTTCCGCGTCGTTCTTCCACGAAAACATTCCGGATGCCTGGGGATCGACCTCCTCCGAGTTGTCCGAATACTGGCCTTCCACCTGAACCGATACGGTGAATGGATCCAAGTCCAGTGGCTTTCTGGTATTCAGTACCACCGTGCCCCCGAGCGAGCCTTCCTGAATCTCGGCCTGGGGCGACTTGTAGACCTCAAGCGATTGTACGAGGTTCGAGGGCAGAATCAGGAAATTGAATCCCCGGGACGGCAGATCGAGCGTGAACCAGTCGGTGGAAGCCACCGATACACCATTCAGCAAGGTGCGGTTTTGATTGGTTTGGGTGCCGCGGATCGAAACCTTCTCTCCTTCGCCAAAATCGCGGGTAACCGTGACGCCGGATACCCGGGAGAGGGATTCCGCGACGTTCTGGTCCGGAAACTTGCCGATATCCTCCGCCGTAATCGCATCCACGATTGCCGACGCGCCGCGCTTGGTGTTCAAAGCGTCGTTCAGCGAAGCGCGGATTCCGGTGACGACGATTTCCTCGATGACCCCGCCCGCCTCCTGTGCTTGGGCGCTGTTCGCCAATGCGATCGCCGCCGGCAAGGACGCCGCGAGTAATCTGACCTTGTTTATCGTAGACATGTGTGCCACCTCCGTCTCGGTTGAATCTGATGGGTGCCGCCAAGAACCGCCCGGGGGCGGGGTCCGTGGCGACTTTCCAAAAACAATACCACTACCACGCCAAAAAAAGTACCAATCTTTTGAAAAAAATACCAGCTCTCGTAAAAAATACCAGTCTGGCGTGCCCGGATGTTGCGAACCCCCCTCTGGTATGCTCAAATCACACTTTCACTGGGCATTGAATTTCTGGCTTGTGTTCGAGCCTTCACGGAACCGGACCACAACCTTCAACTTCACAAGATTCGGAACTGGGACGGCCCATGCTCGATAGAATCAGCGATATCTACTCGGAAGACCGCGATACGCGGCCCAAGTATCGCAGACTGTACAAGGCGATCGACCAATTTCTCGAGAGCGATGGCGTCGACACCGGTAAGCTCATCCCGAGCGAGCGGGATTTCGCCGAGCGCTTGGGGATTTCCCGGGTGACGGTGCGCAAAGCGTTCTCGGAGCTTTTGGAAAACGGCATTCTTGACCGCAAGCACGGGGCCGGGACCTTCGTGTCGAAGCCCATCGAAAAATCAGTCTCAAGCATATCCTCGTTCTCCGAAGATATGGCGAAAAACCAGCTCACGCCGAGTTCCAAGGCCATATCGGCGCAACGGCTGGCCCCGGACGCGCACCTTGATTTGATCTTTCGGCTGGCCCCGGGGCAAAGCGTCGTCAAGATCCAGCGCGTTCGCCTCGCCAACAATCTGGCGATCGCCTACGAGGTGGTGCTGGTTCCCGACAACGTGTTGCCCGACCCGCTCAACATCGGTCGGTCCCTGTACAAGGATATGGAGCAAATGGGTTGCCGGCCCACGAGCGCGGTGCAGCGGATCAAGGCGGCGAACGCGAACAAAGTCCAGGCCAAGATGTTGGATATTCCCGTGGGCGCCGCGATTTTGCATATCGAACGGCATGGCGTCATCGACAGCGGGCGGGTGGTTGAGTACACAAACTCCTACTATCGATCCGATTCCTATGAATTCGTGACCAAGAGTCCGGTCTGAATCATTCCGGGCAGGCGGTCGTGATTAACGATTAGCGGTTGGTGGAAACCGAAATCCATTGCGACGTGCTCGTCATCGGCGGGTCGACATCCGCCCTTTTCGCGGCGCTGTACGCGGCGAGGGAGGGTGCTTCCACCTGCCTTGTCGAGCCCACTGATTGGGCTGGCGGCCAATTGACCGCGGGCGGTGTGCCCGCGGTTGACTTCGCCTGGCGGGAAAATGCCCAGGGCGTTGACACAAAAGCGGCGCACAAGGACAGGCGCAACAACCACCATGAATTCAGCGATTGGCTGGAAGCCATTGGCAATCCTGGGGATTGCACGGTTTCCAGGCACTGTTTTTTGCCCCGCCGGCTGTTGCGTGGGCCAATCGCCAAGGCAATCCAATCCGAACCGAATCTCCGGGTTTTTTACAACACGGTTCCCATTGCGGTTGAAACTGCGCCGGCCGGCAACAAAGTTGAGATTTCAACTGTCAGGGCCGTGGCGAGATTTGCCAAAAAAAGCGGAGACTTCGCAGGCTATGAGCGAATCTTGAGCGCGGCGATTGAAGACTGGTATTCACCGCGGGAAACGGAAGACTTCCGTAAACAGCGTTTGGTTTTTGTTCCCCGCCGGGGACACAAAATGCTGGTAATAGAGGCCAGCGAGTTTGGCGATGTGCTGGCCTTGACAAACTCCCGCTATCTTGTGGGCGAGGATTTGTTCGAGGGTTCCACCGAGCAACAGTACAGTGGCCGCGGCCAAAGTTTCACCGCGACTTTCAATTTGTCCATTGGCGATCACGGCCAAGCATCGCGCATGGCCGGCTGGCTAACGGGTGCGCCGCCCGACAAGCATGAGTTCAACCTCGGCAGCTATGGTTGGGACGGGGTGTGGCGGTACCGCAGGTTGAGTGGCGCCGGCCCGCCGGCGGCCGGACAGACCAGCGTGATGAATTGGCGCCAGGGCGCGGTCAACAATGGCAACGACTATGCCGAGCGCCATCTTTTTCTCTCCTACGCGGCGGCGCGGAAAAGCGTTGCGGAAAACCGATGGCGTGGCGGCATCGACATCGCGGCGTTGCGGGGGGCGGAGAGGCGGTCGCGCGACTTTTGCCGCTGGTTCGCCGGCGAGGCGCCGGAGGAGCTGAGGCATTTGATCTACGTGGACGCGGAGTCGGTGGAAACCCGGCATGGTTTCTACAAGTTTCCCTATTTGCGGGAATCCCGCCGCAGCATCGGCTATGGCGGGTTTCTTCTTTGCGCCTGGGATTTGAGCTTCTTTCCCGGGCCAACCGGCTTTCCATTCGCCGACCGCGTTGCGACCACTGTCTACGACTATGACATTCACGCTCTCGACGAATGCGCGGAAACGCCCGAAACCCCGGTTGCCCCCTGGCGAAACCACCCCAAGCCATTCTATCTGCCCTTGCGGGCCTTCTCCAACGATACCACCGCCAATCTAATCGTGGCCGGCAAATGCATGGCCCAATCCTACCTGGCGAATGCCGCCACGCGCACACAGCCCGGAGAGGTCGTCTCCGGCACGGCGGCGGGGGTTGCCGCGGCATACTGCACCAGCCGGAAAACCGATATGCATGGGCTGATTGAAGCGGAAAGTTTCGCCGAGGTGCAGAACAGGGTTTCGCGTTACCAGCCGCTCGATTGGATGATTGGGGGGCAAATCTTCCCCGGGCCCGACGACAAGCCTTTGACCGAGGAATTGCGGAGCGAACTTGGCCGGGAGGCGGGCAGGCGCTGACTGGATCAGCGCTTGTCCCGCGGCGGTTTCCTGGTCACCGCCCACTGCGCTGGCATCGTCAGCGGGCCGACACCCTTGTTCGCTTCGACGGTGAGCAGCTTGCTGTAGCGGGTTTCGTACCAGAGCAGGCCGGTTTCGTCGCACAATCCGCCCACCACGTAATAGTCACCCACGCGCATCGCCACATTGCGCACGGCCACCGAGACTTTGACGATTTCCCCTTGGCGGAATGGGCCGGTATCTATGTCGTCCCGGTCGACGGTGAGAAAGGAAGCCACCGACTCTTCGGCGGATCTCATGAAGGCGAAGCCGAAATAGCTTGTGGCGCCATCCCGCAGCGCTTCGATTTCCATTTCGAGGACGACTTCGCCCAAGGGCTTCAGCGTGGTCAGTTCATTGCCTTGCGCATCCCGCACGCTGAGCGATTTGATGCCGCATTCCGGCACTTCGGTGGCCTGCGCCGAAGACCCGGCCGCTGCCGGCAAGTCTTTTTGGATGGTGTTGTAGGATTTGTTCCGCGTGCAGAAATCTTCATAGTGCCCGACGACCTCCTCGCTGCCGCCAAGCTCGCGAACGCTGCCCTTGTCGAGCCAGATGGCGGTGTCGCACAGCTCCTGCACATGAAACATCGAATGGCTGCAAAACACCATCGTCTTGCGCTGGGCGCGGAAGTCCTGCATGCGCTGGACGCATTTGCGCTGGAAGGCCATGTCGCCCACAGAAAGCGCCTCGTCGATGACGAGAATGTCGGGCCGCACCAGGGTGGCGATGGAGAAGGCGAGGCGCACGAACATGCCCGAGGAGTAGGTCCGCACCGGCCGGTCGATGAAGTAGCCGAGTTCCGAAAAGTCGATGATTTCGCGCTCGAGCTCGCCCATGTCTTCATCGGGCACGCCGAGCAGGGAGGCGTTGAGGTGGATGTTCCTGCGGCCGCTGAAATCGTGGTGGAACCCGGCCCCGAGTTCGAGCAGGGCCGCCACTTGTCCGTGAATGTCGATCTGCCCGGAAGTGGGTTGCAGCGTGCCCACGAGCAGTTTGAGCAGGGTCGATTTGCCGGCGCCGTTGTTGCCGATGATGCCAAGGCTGCGGCCGCTTTCGACGGCGAAGGAGATGTCGTTCAGCACATGGAACAGCCGGTGCCGGGGCCGCCGCAGAATCAGTTCCGCGAGCCGGTCCTGGGGCCGCTCGTAGATGCGGAACTCCTTGTTCAGGTTCCGCACCGCGATCGGGGGCTTCGCCCGGCCCATGCTACAACACATCCCCGAAGGCGTGGCGGATGCGCATGAACAGCCAGCCGCCGAGCAGCCAGGAGGCCAGCGCGCTGGCGCAGGCGATGCCGAGCTGCGGCGCGGAAAACTCGCCAAGCAGGATGATCTCCCGGTACAGGTTGATGAAGCTGTGCATGGGGTTGAGCAGGTACAGGCCGCGGATGAATTCGCTTTCGATCAGGGTGATGGGATAGATGATCGGGGTGAGGAAAAACCACAGGGTAACCGCCAGCGAGACGATTTGCTGCAAGTCCCGCAGAAACACGCACAGCGCCGACAGCACCGCCACCAGGCCCATGGTGAAGAGGAATTGCAGCGCGAACACCAGCGGCAGCAGCAGCCAGGCCCAGGACAGGTGGCCGGTCAGCGCCATGTAGGCGAGCAGCACGCCGAAGCCGACGCCGTGGGTGAGATACGGCACCAGCGTCCCCACCACGGGGATGATCTGCACGGGAAACACGACCTTGGTGATCAGCGGGGCTTTTTCCAGCAGCAGATTGGTCGATTTGCTCACCGCCTCGGCACAGGCGAACCAGGGCAGATAGCCGATGATCAGGAAGATCACGAATTGCGCCTCGCCGAATTCGGCGATTTCCCGCAGCCGGAAAATATAGCTGAAAACAAAGGAATAAATGAGAATGTGCAGAATCGGCGTGATGAACAGCCAGAACGCGCCCGCCGTCGCCGCGCTGAACTGGCCAAGAAAGTCCTGCCGCACGAAATTGCGGAACAGCCGGGGATTACGGGCGGGCGTCGCCACCCATTGAACAATCAAACCGAACATGCCTGAACCCGGCAAATTCCGCAACGGGAACCATCCGTCCCGCCCCCGATTCTAACCCTGATCGCCCCCAAGCGCCCCGGTGAAGCGCAATGCGCCGCGGGCATTTGCCGGGCAACGAGCCGCCGCGGGATTCCGGTGGCGGAAATTTTCCCCCGAAATGTGGCGTTTCCCCTGAAACTGACTATATTTATGTTCCGTGGCGGTTTGGCGCGCCACCGCCCTCCAGCCTTGCACGGCCAGCCACAGGAGCAGATCATGCAGCAAGCCTTTGATTCTTTGGACGCATATCGTAGACTTGAAGAGTCGGGCATGCCCGAGCCGCAGGCCGGCGCGACCGTGGAGGTCGTCAAGGACGCCATGCAGGATCTCGTCACAAAACAATTCTTCACCACCGAACTGGATCGGCGCTTCGGCGCCTCGGATAGCCGGTTGGATACCATGGATAGTCGGCTCGATACCATGGACGGCAGATTGGACGCCATGAACAGCCGATTGGATGCCATGGACAGGCGCTTCGACGCGATGGACGGACGCTTGGACGCCATGGACAGGCGCTTCGACGCGATGGACGGACGATTCACCGAGATGGACGAGAAATTCACCGAATTGAAAATCGATACGACGCGGGATTTCGCCAGCCTGCGTGTTGAGGTGGCTAATTCACACAAGTTGCTCATGGCCACAATGCTCGGGACGGCGCTTGCCATGATCGCCGTGCAGCTAGCCATACTGACGATATTGCTGGGGCCACCGGCCGACCGGGATGGGCAAGATCAGGAGCCCGCAACGCCACCGGCCCTTCATCAGCCGGATACGATCCAATAATCAACCCGATAATCAAAGTGTGTTGTGTCGCGGAATCCAGCCGGGACTTCCCGTGGATTATTCGCGCGCTTGTTTTTCCCCGTCGAGTTCTTCCCGCGCCCGCGCCGCGGCTTGGCGCACCGCGGCCGGGGCGGTTCCGCCGAAGTGATCGCGGGCGGCCACCGAACCTTCGACGGAAAGCGCCTCGATGACATCCGCCTCGATCAACGGCGAAAATCCGGCTAATTCATCAAGGCCAAGCTCGTGCAATTCTTTGCCCGCGGCGAGGGCGTGGGCCACGGCCTTGCCGGTGATCTCGTGGGCGTCGCGGAAAGCCACGCCCTTGCCCACGAGATAATCCGCGAAATCGGTTGCCGTGGCGCAGTCCCGCGCCGCCGCTTCCCGCATCGCCTCGCGCTTGCATTCGATGGCGGGGACGAGTTCGCCGAAGGCGAACAGGCAGTCCTTGAGCGTATCGACGAGGTCGAAAACCGGCTCTTTGTCCTCCTGGTTGTCCTTGTTGTAGGCCAGCGGCTGGGATTTCATCAGCGTCAGCAGCGCCAGCAGATGCCCGAACACGCGCCCGCTTTTGCCGCGAACGAGTTCGGGCACATCGGGATTCTTCTTCTGCGGCATGATCGACGAGCCTGTGCAGAAGCGGTCGGGCAAGTCGATGAAGCCAAAACCGGCCGACATCCACAGCACCAGCTCCTCGGCCATGCGCGACAAATGCATCATGAGCAGGCTGCCGCAAGCGGCGAATTCGATGGCGAAGTCCCGGTCGCTCACGGCATCTAGTGAATTGCCGGCCGGGGCGTCGAAGCCGAGCAGTTCGGCGCTGCGGGCCCGGTCGATGGGAAAGCCAGTGCCAGCCAGGGCGGCGGCGCCGAGCGGGGAGATGTTGACCCGCTTGCGGCAGTCCGCGAGGCGGCTGTCGTCCCGGGCGAGCATTTCGCGCCAGGCGAGCATGTGGTGGCCGAATGTCACTGGCTGGGCCGATTGCAAATGGGTGAAGCCGGGCAGGATGGTGTCGGCTTCGCGCTCGGCGAGGTCAACGAGCGCCGATTGCAGCTTCCACAGCAGTCCGCGCAGCGCGTCGATCTCCTCGCGCAGGTAGAGCCGCAGATCGGTGGCGACCTGATCGTTGCGCGAGCGCCCCGTGTGCAGCTTCTTGCCGGCCTCGCCGATGCGCGCGGTCAGCGCCGCCTCGATGTTCATGTGGACATCTTCGCGTTCCACCGACCAGGCAAAATCGCCCCGCTCGATTTCCTCCCGAATCGCCTCAAGCCCGGCGATGATCCGCCGCGCCTCGGCGCCAGTCAGCACACCGACCTCGCCAAGCATCGTGGCATGGGCGATGGAGCCGGCGATGTCGTGCCGGTACAGCCGCGCGTCAAAACCCACCGAGGCGGTGAAACGCTCGATAAAGCGGTCCGTGGCCTCTTGGAACCGCCCACCCCAGAGCGGGTTGGGTTTGCCGCCGGTCTTGTCCCCGGTCTTGCCCCCGGTCTTGTAAGAGTCGTCGCCGCCCATGCGTCCCGTCCGCATCGAAAGAATTTCGTTTGGAAACCCAGGGAAGCTCCGGTTTGAGCAGGGCCTCCCTCGATTCAGGCGGTCAATTTTACTTTTCCCGCTCGCCCGCCACCACCTCGGCGCGCATATTCCACTCGCGCATCGGCGGCGTGATTGCGTAAAATGGCGACATGCCGCCACCCATCCTGCGAATCGCAAGCCGCAACAGCCCGCTGGCGATGTGGCAGGCGAACTTCGTCCAATCGCGGCTCGAACGGGCGCACCCCGGGCTCGCGGTGGAGATTGTCGGCTTCACCACCACCGGCGACCGCCTGCTTCACAGCCCGCTCGCGCGGCTCGGGGGCAAGGGGCTGTTCGTCAAGGAGCTTGAGCGGGCGATGCTCGATGGCGAAGCCGACATCGCCGTGCATTCGATGAAGGATGTGCCGGCGGCGCTGCCATCCGGCCTCGAATTGCCGGTGATCTGCGAGCGCGCCGACCCGAGCGACGCCCTCGTTTCCAATCGATACGGCAGCTTGGCGGAATTGCCGCGGGGGGCCATCGTCGGCACCTCGAGCCTGCGCCGGCAGTGCCAGCTCGCGCGGCTGCGGCCCGATCTCCGCCTGGCCGACTTGCGCGGCAATGTCGGCACCCGCCTCGGCAAGCTCGACGACGGGCAATACGACGCGATCATCCTGGCGAGCGCCGGTTTGATCCGGCTGGGGCTGGAAAACCGCATCGCCGCCCGGCTCGATATCGGCGAATGTCTGCCGGCGGCCGGCCAGGGCGCCATCGGCATCGAATGCCGCCGCGATGACGGGGAAACCCGGGAACTGCTCGCCTGCCTGCATCATGCCGATACGGCGGCGCGGGTTGCCGCCGAGCGGGAAGTCACCCTCAGCCTCGACGGCGGCTGCGAATTGCCGATCGCCGCCCATGCCGAATCGCGCGGCGGCGAATTGAGCCTGCGCGCGCTCGTGGGCAACGCCGACGGCAGTGAAATCCTGCGCGCCGAACAACGCGCCAGTGCCGCCGACGCCAAAAACCTCGATGCGGCGGTAAAGCTCGGCGGCGCCGTGGCGGCGGAACTGCGCGCGCTCGGCGCGGACCGCATCATCGGCGCCCTGCGCGGGGCGGCGGACTCTTGAACAACCCCCCCGCCGCATCCGCCACCGGCGGTCAAACGGCGCGTTCCGCCACCCTGCCACTTGCGGGCCGCCGCATCCTAGTCACCCGCCCCGAAGGTCAGCAGCGGCAATTGCGCGCCGCCATCGAGGCCGCTGGCGGCCAAGCCCTCGGCCTGCCGCTACTCGCCATCGAGCCGGTTGCCGATGCCACTGATGTCGATACCGGCGCCGCACCGCCCCTGCGGCGGAATCTGCAACGCTTGCGCGAATTCGACACGCTGATATTCGTCAGCGCCAATGCCGCCGAGCATGGCGCGAAGGCTATCGCCGCCGCTGGTGTGGAACCGCCGCCCACGGCGCGGATGCTGGCGGTCGGCGCCGCCACGGCCCGGGAAGCCTCCCTGCGGCTCGGGCGGCCGGTGGACAGCCCCGCCGCGGCAAGCGGCAGCGAAGCCCTGCTCGAAATGCCGCAACTGGCGGATGTCGCGGGCAGGCAAGTGGCGATTTTCCGCGGCGAAGGCGGCCGCGAACTGCTCGCCCGGGAATTGCGGCGCCGCGGCGCGCGGGTGACCTATTTCGAGGTGTACCGCCGCGTGCACGTCCCGGATGCGGCGCGGCGGCTGGAGCGGATTCTCGCCGCGGGCCCGGTTGATTGCGCCATCGTCACGAGCATTGAAGCGCTGCAAGCCTGGCGGGAACTAGCCGCCGGCGGTGGGTGTCCCATTGCCGCGCCATTCGCGCTACCATTGATCGTGCCTTCGCGGCGGGTGGCGGAGGCGGCGGAGCGCGATGGCTTCGGCGCGGTGGCCAATGCCGGCGACGCCGGAGCGAAAGCCATGGTCGCGGCCGCCGCCGCCCTCTTCCCGAGCGCGAAGATAGGAAATCCAGCGCAGATCGCACACCCCAAAGAGTAGCGCCGAGTTGGCCGAGCAGAAGGAAAAACCCAAGCCCCGCGGCACCGCCGCCAAGAGCGACACTGCGGCGGCGAAGAGCCGTCCCGCCCGACAGCCGCACACCGCGCGCAACCGTTTTCTCATCCTGCTGTTCCTGTTCGTTTCCGCGCTCGCGGCCACGGCTTATCTGCTGATGGAACTCGCCGCCATGCGGGGCGAGGTCGAAAGCCTCGCCAGCGGCAACGCCGAACTTGCCGAGCGGGAATCCGCGCAAACCGCAACCATCGAGTCCATGCGGGCGCGGCTTGCCGCGCCCCCCGAGCCCGCGCCAATCGACCCCGCCGAACTCAACGCGCTCGAACAACGCCTCCGCGAGGAAACCGATTCGCTGCAAAGACAGATCGGCGAACTTGGCGCCGCCCAGCGCAGCCTGCAAACCCAGCCGGAATTCGGCTGGAAAGTGCGGGAAGCCGACTATCTCTTGAATCTCGCCAACCGCAAGCTGCGACTCGAAGCCGATGTCGCCGGCGCCATCGTCCTGTTCGAAAGCGCCGATGCGGCGCTCGCGCGGGCCGAACGCGATGATGTCCTGCACATTCGCCAAGCCATCGCCGATGAAACCGGCTGGCTGCGCGCGGTCGAGCCGGTGGACCGCGACGACATCTACTTCCGGCTGGAAACGCTGCAAGGCGAGATTGGGCGGCTCGACTTGCTGGCGTCGCTGCGGGAGTCGGTTTCGGCGGGCAGCAGCCCGCCCGCCGCGCCGGCGGAAGGCTGGCTCGCGGCGGGGCTTGAGTTCCTCGGCGGCGTATTCGTCTGGCGGCGCTGGGAGGAGCGCCCGGCGTTCGAGCGCGTCGCCAGCCAGCGGGATTTCATCCGCGAATCGATCCGCCTGCGCATCTCCCAAGCCCAGCTTGCCCTGCTGCGGGGCGAGGCCGGAATCTACCAAAGCAGCCTGGGGGCCGGCCTCGACCAGTTGCAAGCCTTCGCCGGCGATGAAACCATCGCCCGGCTCGCCGCCGAAATGGATGACTTGCTGGCCGTAAATATCGCCCCGGAACTCCCGCTGCTGAATGAATCGCTCAGGCTCGTGGGCGAGTTCCTCGCCGGCGAAACGCAATGATCCGCCTGTTCTTGTATTCGCTGGCGGCCATCGCCGCCGCCCTGCTCGTTATCGTCTTCACCGATTTCCCCACCGACCCCGGCTATCTGCTCCTCGCTTTCGGCGATTACACCTTTGAAACCAGCCTGCTCGCCCTCGCCCTGGCCGCCGCGGTCATCTATCTGCTGTACCGCCTGCTGCGTATGTTGTTGGGCTGGGCCAACCCCTGGCAATGGACCCGGGCCGGCAAGCGCGTCGGCACGCTGCTGAGCGCGAGGCGCCAAAGCAAGACCGAGCAGGGCATGCTCGCGCTGTTTCGCGGCAACTGGCAGTCGGCTTACAACCTGCTGATGCAGGGCCGCGGCGAGCGCGGGTCGGGGCCCGCCAACCACCTGTTCGCCGCCTACGCCGCCCACAAGCTCGGCCAGCGGGAGCTGTGGGAAAGCTGCATCGAAACCGTCGAACAGCGCTATCCCCGGGCGCGCTCGACCGCGGGCATCCTCCGCGCCCAACTGCTGCACCGCGACAAACGCCCCGAGCAGGCCCTGAAAGCCATCAACGGCATCCGCAAAACCGTGCTCAACGACGCCGCCCTGCTCGGCCTGCTGCAACAGGTTTACATCGATCTGGAAAACTGGGACGAGCTGGAAAAACTGCTGCCGGCCCTGGAGAAAAACGAAGCCGCGGACCAAGATGAAGTCCTCCGCCTGCGGCGGCATATCTTCGCCCAGCGCCTGCACGCCCTCGCCGTCGGCCGCGATTCCAGCCTCGACCGGGAAACAAGCCTGGCCAGCTTGCGCCAACTCTGGAAAAAAGCGCCGGGGGAGTACCGCCGCTCACCCTATCTCACCAGCCTGTTCGCGAAATACACCCTGCGCCAGGACGGCGGCGGGGACGCGGCCGCGGCCATCGAACAAACCCTCGGCGCGGAATGGGACCAAAACCTGGTCGCGCTCTACGGCACGCTTCCCCTCGGCGACGACGCCCGGCGGCTCAACATCGCCGAACAATGGCTGGAAAACCATCCGAAAGACGCCGAACTGCTGCTCACCCTTGGCCGCCTCTGCCTGCGCAACGAACTCTGGGGCAAAGCCCGGGAATACTTCCAGCAGAGCCTGGCCGCCAAACCCGCCGCCGCCACCCACGGCGAACTCAGCCGCCTGCTGGAAAACCTCAACGACCCCACCCCCGCAAGACACCACCTGAACCAATACCGCAAACTAACCCGCGAACCCCTCCCCGACCTGCCGCAGCCCCCACTCCCATCTCCCAATCCAGATTGACCAGAACCAACCAGATTCTGCGACAAAATGGCAGGATTGCCATTTTGGACAGCGCTTGCGCTGCCCCGCAGGGGTGAGGGGCATGGATGCCCCGAATCACTCCGCTTCGCTGCGCGCAGAATGACAGAGGGGGTTGCACGGTGTGAGTCGCCGTTTGGCTGGGTGGGGTTCAGCGGGCGTGCGAGACAGGATGTCGAGCCCGAAGCCTACAGGGATGTATTCACGGCGTCCGCTGAACCCCACCCAGCTAAACGGCGACGGATCGAAGCCTAAATCACCCGATCCCCAACTCCGCCCACAACGCATCAACCCTGGATTTCACTTCCCCGCTCATCTCGATGGGCCGGCCCCATTCGCGTTCGGTCTCGGCGGGCCATTTGCTCGTTGCGTCGAGGCCCATTTTGGAGCCGAGGCCCGCCACCGGCGAGGCGAAATCGAGATAGTCGATGGGAGTGTTTTCGATCAGCACCGTGTCCCTTGCCGGGTCCATCCGCGTGGAGATCGCCCAGATCACCTCTTTCCAGTCGCGGATGTCGATGTCTTCATCGACCACGATGACGAATTTGGTGTAGATGAACTGGCGCAGAAACGACCACATGCCCATCATCACCCGCTTGGCGTGGCCTGGATACTGCTTGCGGATGGCCGCCACCGCCACCCGGTAGGAACACGCCTCCGGCGGCAGCCAGAAGTCGACGATCTCCGGGAACTGCTTTTGCAGCAGCGGCACGAAGACTTCGTTCAGCGCCACGCCGAGCATCGACGGCTCGTCCGGCGGCTTGCCGGTGTAGGTGCTGTGATAGATCGGATTGCGCCGGTGGCTGATGCGCTCGATGGTGAAAACCGGGAAAGTCTCGACCTCGTTGTAATAGCCCGTGTGGTCGCCGAAGGGGCCTTCCTCCGCGGTCTCGTCGGGATGAATCACGCCCTCGAGCACGATCTCGGCGCTCGCCGGCACTTGCAGATCATTGCCGATCGAGCGCACGACCTCGGTCTTGCCGCCGCGCAGCAGCCCGGCGAAAGCGTATTCGGAAAGCGTGTCGGGAATTGGCGTCACCGTGGCGAGAATCGTCGCCGGGTCGGCGCCGAGGGCGATGGAGACGGGGAACGGCTCGCCCGGGTGTTTCACCTTCCATTCGCGGAAGTCGAGGGCGCCGCCGCGATGCGGCAGCCAGCGCATGATGAGCTTGTCGCGGCCGAGCACCTGCATCCGGTAAATGCCGAGGTTCTGCCGCTCCTTCTCCGGCCCCCGGGTGATCACCAGCGGCCAGGTCACCAGCGGCGCGGCGTCGCCGGGCCAGCAGGTCTGCACCGGGAACATGGCGATATCGACGGCATCGCCCTCGTGGACAATCTCCTGGCATGGCGCGGATTTCTTCAGCGCGGGGCTGATATGCAGGGCGCGGCGGTAGTTGGGGAGATTCTCCCACAGATCCTTCCAGTCCTTCGGCGGCGCGGGTTCGCGCAGAAAGGCGAGCAGCCTGCCGACCTCGCGCAGGCCCTCGAGGTCTTCCCGGCCCATGGCCAGGGCGATGCGGCGCGTGGTGCCGAACAGATTGGCGAGCAGGGGGATTTTCGACCCTTTGGGATTCTCGAACAACAGCGCCGGGCCGCCGGCCCGCAGCGTCCGGTCGCTGATTTCGGTGATTTCGAGAACCGGATCAACCTCGGCCGCGATCCGCCTCAGTTCACCCCGCCCCTCGAGCAAAGCGATGAAATCGCGCAGATCCTTGAAAGCCATGGACCGGCTAGCTTCTGCGCATGGACTTGAAGAATTCCTCGTTGGTCTTGGTGTTCTTCAACTTGTCGAGGATAAACTCGGTGGCCTGCACGTCTTCCATCGACGACAGCAGCTTGCGCAGAATCCACATGCGCTGCAATTCCTCCTCGGTGGTGAGCAGGTCCTCGCGGCGCGTGCCCGAACGGCGCACGTTGATGGCCGGGTAGACGCGCTTTTCGGCGATCTTGCGGTCGAGGTGGAGTTCCATGTTGCCGGTGCCCTTGAACTCCTCGTAAATCACTTCGTCCATTTTCGAGCCGGTTTCGATCAGCGCGGTGGCGATGATCGTCAGGCTGCCGCCCTCTTCGAGATTCCGCGCCGCGCCGAAAAAGCGCTTGGGCCGCTCAAGCGCGTGGGCGTCGACGCCGCCGGTGAGCACCTTGCCCGAGGACGGCACGATGGTGTTGTAGGCCCGGGCGAGCCGCGTCATCGAATCGAGCAGGATGACCACATCTTCCTTGTGCTCAACGAGCCGCTTGGCTTTTTCGATCACCATGTCGGCGACCTGCACGTGGCGCGTCGGCGGCTCGTCGAAGGTGCTCGCCACGACTTCGCCGCGGACCGAGCGCTGCATTTCGGTGACTTCCTCGGGCCGCTCGTCGATCAGCAGCACGATCAGCCGGCACTCCGGGTTGTTGCGGGTGATCGACTGGGCGATGTTTTGCAGAATCAGCGTCTTGCCCGCCTTCGGCGGCGACACGATCAGCCCGCGCTGGCCCTTGCCGATGGGGGCGGTGAGGTCGATGATGCGGGCGCTGAGATCCTCGGTGCTGCCATTTCCGACCTCGAGGGCGAGCCGGTCCTGCGGGAACAGCGGCGTGAGGTTTTCAAAGAGAATCTTGTGCTTGGTGTTCTCGGGGACGCTGAAGTTGATCTCGGAGATCTTGAGCAGGGCGAAATAGCGCTCGCCGTCTTTCGGGGGCCGGATCTTGCCGGAAATCGTGTCGCCGGTGCGGAGGTTGAAGCGGCGTATCTGGCTGGGCGAGACGTAGATGTCGTCTGGTCCGGCGAGGTAGGAGGAGTCCGCCGAGCGCAGGAAGCCGAAGCCGTCCTGGAGGATTTCGAGCACGCCGTCGCCGTAGATGTCCTCGCCGTTCTTGGCGTGGCGCTTGAGCAGGAAGAAGATGATGTCCTGCTTGCGCGTTCGGGCTACGTTCTCAAGCCCCATCGAGTGGGCTGTGTCGAGCAATTCTGCTATGGGTTTCTGTTTGAGTTCTGTAAGGTTCATAGGGCATGGCTACCGTTACCGGCATTTGCGGTGTTGTGGGTGGGTTTGAGCCGGGCCTGACCGGGCGAGGTTCTAAGCGATGAAGTAGTCGGGCGGGAGAAGCCCCGCACCTTGCCCGCGGCCGCGATCGACTGCCAGGCTCCGGGTCGGGAACATCATTATTCCCCGGATGCGTGCGCAGTGTAAAGCAAAGTCTTTATCGGAACAAGCGGCAATTCATCGGCAATTCATCGCGGCAATTGATCGGGTTGTGGCTTCGATTGGGACGGCGGGCGTGGCCGGTTGCGGGTTTGCGCTTAATCTCGCCTCGTCATCCATGACGAGATTCGAATCGGTTCGACTTCGCTTCGGGAAGTTCTGATTTCATCAGAACTTCCTTGCGCATCCTTGGCACGCTCAGTCTCAACGACGCGCAAACCCGCAACCGGCCACGCGCGCCTTGAGGCGCCTCCCCTGATGCGCGGAAGGATCAGATCACGCCGTCGACGAAGGCGGCGAGTTGCGACTTGGACATGGCGCCGACTTTGGTGCCGGCCACTTCGCCGTTGTTGAACACGATCAGTGTCGGAATGCCGCGGACGCCGTATTTTGGCGCGGTGGCGGTGTTCGCGTCCACATCCATCTTGCAGACCTTGAGCCGGCCCTGGTATTCGCCGGCGAGTTGCTCGAGCACCGGCGCGATCATCTTGCAGGGGCCGCACCATTCGGCCCAGAAGTCGACGAGCACTGGGCCATCGGCTTGCAGCACATCGGCTTCAAAACTGGCGTCGGATACGTGGACGATGTTGTCGCTCATGGCGGAACTCCTTGCTGTTCGGCCGGGCGCCGATTCCGCCCGGATGGGAATGAAGTGGGGCGTATGATAAGGGCTTGCGGCCAGGATTCAAGGCAGCCTCCGGCATCTCAACCGAGCAGCCTCGCCGCCGCCGGGGCGAAATACGTCAGAATGCCGTCGGCGCCGGCGCGTTTGATCGACAGCAGCGATTCGAGCATCACGGCGTCGCCATCGAGCCAGCCTTTTTGCGCCGCGGCCTGGTGCATGGCGTATTCGCCGCTGACCTGGTAGACGAAAGTCGGCGCGCCGAATTCGTCCTTCACCCGCCGCACCACATCGAGATAGGGCATGCCCGGTTTGACCATCACCATGTCGGCGCCTTCGGCGAGGTCGAGGGCGACTTCCGCGATGGCTTCATCGCTGTTGGCGGGGTCCATCTGATAGCTGTATTTGTTGCCGCCACCAAGCGAGCCGCTCGAACCCACCGCGTCGCGGAAGGGCCCGTAATAAGAGGACGCATACTTGGCGGAATAGGCGAGGATGCGGGTGTGGATATGCCCTTCGGCTTCGAGCGCGGCGCGGATCGCGCCGATGCGGCCATCCATCATGTCCGAGGGCGCGATGACATCGGCGCCGGCCTTGGCCTGGGACAGCGCCTGCCGCGCCAGGGCCTCGACGGTTTCGTCGTTGAGCACATAGCCGCCGGCGTCGATGATGCCGTCCTGGCCGTGGGTGGTGTACGGGTCGAGGGCGGCGTCGCAGATCACGCCGAGGGCGGGCAGGGCGGCTTTCAGCTCGGCCACGGCGCGCTGGACAAGGCCATCGGGATTCCAGGCTTCGCGGCCGTCGAGCGATTTGCCGCCGGCCTCGGGGGAGGGGAACAGCGCGAGCGCCGGAATCCCGAGGGCGGCGATTTCCTTGGCTTCGCGCAGCAATTCGTCGATGCTGAGCCGGAACACGCCGGGCATCGATGCCACCGGCTGCCGCTCGCCGGCGCCTTCGACGACAAAAACCGGATAAATCAGATCATCGGGGCCAAGCCGGTTCTCGCGCATCAGCCGGCGGCTGAAGTCGTCCCGCCGCATCCGCCGCATGCGCGTGGCGGGGAAGCCGCGCCGGGTATCGTCGGGTCTGGTCAATTTTCCACTCCTGCTCTATAGTGGCTGCGCCTCGGCTAATGCCGGGAAGCCATGACGGAACCATAGCACAACCGAATCATCCCGCCCGCATTCCGCCGATGGCGGTTCACCTTTCCCGTCACCTCGCGCGGAATTACAGAAGAAGCTGAACAGGGGCAACATGAAAAAACTCAGGGTGTTGATCGTCGCGCTGATCGCCGCGGTGCTTGGCTCGTATTTTGTTTTCGACCTCGAACGCTTTGTCAGCCTCGCCTTCGTGCAGTCGCAACTCGGCGTTTTGCAGGACTTCAGGGAAGAGAATTTCGCCCTGTCCGCGGCGATCTACTTCCTCGTTTACGTGGTGATGGCCGCCTTTTCGATCCCCGGCGCGCTGATCATGACCCTGCTCGCCGGCGCCCTCTTCGGCCTGCTGTGGGGCACCGTGATCGTTTCCTTCGCCAGCAGCGTCGGCGCCACGGCGGCGTTCCTGCTCGCCCGCACCCTGCTCCACGACTGGGTGCAGAACCGCTACGGCGCATTGCTCGAGCCGATCAACCGCGGCATCCGCAAGGACGGCGGCTTCTACCTGTTCACCATCCGCATGGTGCCGCTGTTTCCGTATTTTCTGGTCAACCTGCTGATGTCGCTGACGCCAATCCGCGCTGGAACCTTCTATGTCGCGAGCCAGCTTGGGATGCTGCTCGGCACGGCGGTGTTCGTCAACGCGGGGTCCGAGCTTGCCCGCATCAGTTCGCTTTCGGGCCTGGTCAGTGGCCCGGTGCTGTTCTCCATCGCCCTCGTCGGCGTCACGCCGCTGCTGGCGCGGCTGATCGTCGCCGCCCTGCAAAGGCGCAAGCTCGCGCGGCGCTACGGCAAACCGCGCAAGTTCGATGTCAATGCCGTGGTCATCGGCGGCGGCGCGGCCGGGCTGGTGTCGTCGCTCATCATCGCGGGCGCGAAGGCCAAGGTCGCGCTGGTTGAAAAACACCGCATGGGGGGCGACTGCCTCTACACCGGCTGCGTGCCGAGCAAGTCGCTGTTGCGCAGCGGCCACGTCAAGCAGCTGATTGACAACGCGCGGGAATACGGCCTCAAGGATGCCGGCGCGAAAGTCGATTTCCCGGCGGTCATGGAGCGGATCCGCAATATCATCGCCCGCATCGAGCCGCACGACTCCCCAGAGCGCTTCACTTCGCTCGGCGTGGAATGCGTCGCCGGGGAGGCTTTCATCGAATCGCCCTATGCCGTTCGCGTCGGCGGGCGGACAATCACCACCCGGACGATCATCTTGGCGACCGGGGCGCGCCCGCTGGCGCCGCCGATTCCGGGCCTCGATCAAGTCGATTATCTGACCTCGGACACTGTGTGGAACCTCGAAAGCCTTCCCGGGCGGCTGCTCGTGGTCGGCGGCGGGCCCATCGGCTGCGAATTGTCCCAGGCGTTTGGCAATCTCGGCGCCAAGGTCACCCAGGTCGAAATGGCGCCGCGCATCATGGCGCGGGAAGACCCGGAAGTCTCGGAGCTGATGTCGGAACGGTTCCGCAGCCAAGGCATCGAGTTGCTTACCGGCCACCGCGTGGCGCGATTCGGTCGCGACGGGGAAAGCCAATTCATGGAAGCCGAACACGGGGGCAAGATGGTCCGCGTCGAGTTCGACAAGGTGCTGCTCGCCCTCGGGCGCAAACCCAATGTGGAAGGTTTCGGGCTTGAAGAGCTCGACATCTCGCTGACCGCGGCGGGCGCCGTCGAGGTCAACTCCTATTTGCAGACGAGCGTGCCCAACATTTTCGCCTGCGGCGATGTCGCCGGCCCCTATCAGTTCACCCACATGGCGTCTCACCAGGCTTGGTTCGCGGCGATGAACGCCCTCGCCGGCGCTTGGCGCAAGGTCAGCTACAAGGCGGTTCCCTGGGCGACCTTCACCGACCCGGAAGTCGCCCGGGTTGGCCTATCCGAGGAGGAGGCCAAGGCGCGGAACATCGAATACGAAGTTGTCCGCCACCCGCTTAAAATGCACGACCGGGCCTTGGCCGACGGCGCCAACGAAGGTTTCGTCAAGGTGCTCACCCCGCCCGGCAAGGACCGCATCCTCGGCGCAACCATCGTCGGCCAGCACGCCGGCGAGCTCATCGGCGAATTCGTCCTCGCCATGACCCACGGCATGGGCCTCGGCAAAATCGCCGCGGCAACCCACATCTACCCGACGATGCTCGAAGCCAACAAGTTCGCCGCCAACGCCTGGCGCAAAAACCACCTGCCGCACTGGGTGTTCCCCTGGCTCGAAGGCCATTTCCGCCGCCAGCGGAAGTAGGCCAAGCCCTGGCCAAGTCAGCGCTCAGAGCTTCCCTAAGCAATCGGGAGTCGTCGCCGACTAACAGAGAAACCGCTATG
>JAPOTO010000004.1 GCA_026709135.1 Gammaproteobacteria bacterium
GTCTTTCGCGCCAGGTCTGGCGTTTGATCGATGGCAAGACCAAGCCCCGGGGTTCACTCGGCAGGTTGGAGGAGCTTGCCGCCCAGGTTGCCGTCGCGCGGGGTTCGCCGCGGCCGGCGCTGGCGCGCGCGGCGCTGGTCATCTTTATCGCCGACCACGGCATCGCCGCGAGCGGGGTGTCGGCATTTCCGCAGTCGGTGACGCGGGAAATGGCGCGCAATTTTCTCGCCGACGGTGCCGCGGCGACGGTATTCGCGCGGACATTAGATATTCCCGTCACCCTGGTCGATGCGGGCATGCGCGAGCCGCTGCCGCATCCGCGGCTGCTCGACCGGCGCATCGCTCCGGGCACCGCCAACTTCGCCACCGGCCCGGCGATGTCCGCGGCCGAGTGCGAATCGGCGTTGGACCGGGGCCGCGAAATCGGCGGGCGGATGGATTGCGACGCGCTTTGCCTCGGCGAGATGGGAATCGGCAATACCTCGGCGGCGGCCCTGATCGCCCACAAGCTGCTGGGGCATCCGATCGCCCAACTCGCTGGGCCGGGAAGCGGGCTCGACCCGGCTGGCGTCGAGCGCAAGCGGGAAGTGCTGCTGCAAGCCGCGGCGCGAACCAGCCCAAGGCTGGACGCCAGCCAAGCGCTTGCCGAATACGGCGGGTTTGAAATCGCCATGCTGACCGGGGCGATGCTGGGGGCGGCGGCGGCGCGCCGCATGGTGCTGGTGGATGGGTTCATCGCCACCGCCGCCGCGCTGGCCGCCGTGCGGCTTGAACCCGGCTGCCGCGGTAATCTCGTTTTTTCCCATCAAGGCGCCGAACCCGGACACCGGCTGCTGCTCGAGTCTATGGCGGCGGAACCCCTGCTCGAGCTTGGACTGCGCCTCGGCGAAGGCACCGGCGCGTTGCTGGCTTGGCCGCTGCTGCGGGCTGCCGCGGCGATACTCGATGGCATGGCCTCCTTCGAGGAGGCTGGTGTCAGCGGCAAGCTTTCGTGAGATTTCTGCGCGAGGAAACCGCCGCCGCGCTGTTCGCCTGGCAAATGCTCACCCGGGTGTCCATCCCGGCAAGTATCGAGTTCAACAGGGCGAGGCAGCGCCGGGCGATCGGCTATTACCCGCTGGCCGGGGCCCTGATCGGTATTTGCATCGCCGCTTTCTGGTTCGCCGCGCAATGGTTGTTGCCATCGCCGGTTGCCATTTTGCTTGCCATAGCCGCAGGCCTGCTGCTCACCGGCGCTTTTCACGAGGATGGGCTCGCCGATACCGCCGATGGGCTGGGCGGCAGGGATGCGGCAGCGGCGCTCGCCATCATGGTGGACAGCCGCATCGGCGTGTTCGGCGCCGCGGCATTGTGGCTGGTTTTGGCGATCAAGGCCGCCGCTTTGATCGCCCTGCCCGCGGCTGTGTTGCCAATGGCCTTGCTGTTCGCCCATGCCGGCAGCAGATTGTCGCTGGTTATCGTGATGGCGACGAGCCCCTATGTCGGCGCCAACCCGGAGGCTAAACCCACTACGGCGGGTGTGGGCGCGGGTGGTTTGATCCGCTCCGCGTTGACCGGGTTTGCCGTTTTGGCGGCCGCGCTGACCGTGGTTCCGGCGCTTGTTCTGGCGGGTGGCCTCATCGGCCTGATAATCGGCCATGCCGCGGGCCGCCTGCTTTACGAGCGCAAACTGCGCGGGCACACCGGCGATTGCCTCGGCGCCACCCAGCAACTGAGCGAACTCGGTGTGTATCTCGGATTGCTGGCGGCGCTCTGACTGAATCTGCGCTTGCTTTCAAGGCTTCAGCACTAGCGGCAGCCCCGCGGCCAGCAGGATGACCCGGTCGGCGATTTCGGCGACACACTGGTTCAATCTGCCCTGTTCATCGCGAAAGCTTCTCCCGAGCGGCGTCGCGGGGACGATGCCGAGGCCGACCTCGTTGGAAACCAGGATGAGCCGCGCCGGCGATGCATCGATGGCGGCGAGCAGCCGGGATGATTCCTCTCCCGCATCCCGGCGCTCGTGCAAGAGATTGGAGAGCCACAAAGTCAGGCAATCCACCACGGCGACCGCATCGGCTTCGAGTCCGGCGATGGCCTCGGCAAGGTCAAGCGGGGCTTCCACCACCCTCCAGTGCGCGCCGCGTTCTTCCCGGTGGCGGGCGATGCGCCGCCGCATCTCGCCGTCCCCGGCCACCGCGGTGGCGATCAGCAGGGGATTTTCCGCCATTTGCTGGGCCAATCGCACCGCGTGACGGCTCTTGCCCGAGCGGGCGCCACCCAACAGGAATGTGGCGGTCACCGGATTGGCCCGCGTTTCCGGGCGGGCGGAGTGCTGGCGGCGGCCATCGCCGCGCCTCAGCGGCTCGCCACCACATTCATCCGCAGCGAGTACAGGCTCGTGCGGGCGGTGACGTAGAGCGTGCGCCCGTCGCCGCCGCCGAAGGCGACATTGGCGGGCATTTGCGGGGTCTCGATGAATTCGATCTCGCCGCCCTCGGGGTTGCGGATGCTGACACCGCCGATCCAGGTCAGGTAGACATTGCCGCGCTCGTCGAGGGTCATGCCGTCGGAACCCTGGTCGGCGAACTCGGCGCGGTTTTCGAGCGAGCCGTCCGCGGCGATGTCGAAGCGGTAGATTTTGGCGTTTTCGGTGCTTGCCAGATAGAGTGTGCGCCCATCCTCGGTGCCGACGATGCCGTTGGGTTTGGGAATGTCGGTCACCACCGCCTCAACGCTTTGCCGGTCGGGGGCGATGCGGTACACATACTCGCCGGGCTGGGTGAGCGGGCCCGCCGGGATGCGGTAGCGCGGGTCGGTGAAATAGATCGAACCATCGGGATGCACCCAGAGATCGTTGGGGCTGTTGAAAGGCGCGCCATTGTAGCTGTCCGCCACCACCGATACCGCGCCTGCCGCATCCATCCGGGTGACGCGCTGCGCGCCCTGTTCGCAAATCAGCAGCGAGCCATCGAGATCGAGGGTGAGCCCGTTGGGGTAGTTGGCTGGCTCGACGGCGATCTCGAATTCCCCGCCGGCGGTGAGGCGCCAGATGCGGTTGTTGTTGATGTCGGTGAAGTGCAGGTCGCCCGAACGGTCGCTGACGGGCCCTTCAAGAAAGCCGAAGCCGCCGCGAACCTCCACCAGTTCGGCGCCATCGGCAATCAAGCCGCCGCGCTGGGTTTGGTCTTGGGTTTGGTCTTGGGCCTGGGCTTGCGTCTGGGCCAGGCCAGCCACCGCCATCGCGGCCGCCAGCGCAAACGCCATATTGTTGACTCTAATCATGAACCTTCTCCACTGCCGGACGATTCCAGCGATTTGACCACCGATTGTACCCCGGCGCCATAGCTGCCGCCGCCTGCCGCAGCGCAGCCCGTCGCAGCGCTTGACCGCGGCATGGATTTGGGGCATTCTGGCGCAATCAAATGCAGATTGCAGCACTTCGGCATCAAGGTCACGCGAAATGGCGGCAAACCACAGGGTCAGCGTCAACCTGACCAAGCAAGAGTATCAGGATCTCGCCGGATTGGCGGAGAAATATCGGGTATCCATGGCCTGGCTGAGCCGGCAGGCCATATCGGACTATGTCGAACGGCACCTGCAAGAACCGATCCAGCTTCCATTGCCGATGGTTAGAGAGGGGAGGGCGGAATACAAATGACTCTTGTGGCGACAGATCTGTATGCTGATGGTTCAAGCTTAAGAAACAGAATAGTCAATGGCGATGCGCGGATGGTGATGAATGATTTGCCTGCCGAATCGGTCGATCTCAGTTTTTGGTCTCCGCCTTATTTTGTGGGCAAGTCATATGAGCGGGGCATGTCTTTTTCCGACTGGCAATCGTTGATTCGTGAAGTTTTGGTTTGTCATGCCACTATTATCAAGCCGGGAGGATTTGTTGTCGTCAATATTGGTGACATTCTGTGTTTTCCCGACCCCGACATGCCGAGTTATCAAGCTAACAATGTTCGCGGCAAGGTAAATCCGGTAACGAGAGAACAAGTTCTGACTGCAAAGATGAAACATCCCAAAGCGAATCGAAAACAGCTCGGGGCAATATTGGGATGCAGTGAACAAACTATACAACGCAGGCTTGAAAACAACAATGTGCGGGGCGGAAAGCACCAAGTGCCGACCAAGGTGTTGCTGACCGGATGCATGTTGACAGAGTGGGCCGAGAAGGCTGGTTTGTACTTGTATGACCAGCGCACTTGGCACAAAGATCCATGCTGGGCAAATAGCAGATGGCACTCTAACAGCTATCGTGCTGTCGATGAATTCGAACATATTTATGTGTTTTGGCGCCCCGGCATAGTGGACTATGATAGAAGTAGATTGTCGGATAGCGAATGGGCGGAATGGGGTTCCAGAGGGGTGTGGAATATTAAATCGGTGAAATCCAACTACCGCCATGAAGCGGAGTTCCCGGAAGAATTGGCGTGGAGGGTCATCCGATTGTTTTCTCCAAAGGGTGGATTCGTGATTGATCCTTTTGTTGGAAGCGGCACCACTGCGGTCGTGGCTAAATCTTTGGGTCGGGACTGGCTGGGTATCGACAGCGATCCCAAGGCGGCGGCCATAGCAACGCAAAGAACAGATGAAACCTTGTGATATTGAGCGGCTGGAGCGCTCGGTGCTTTCCCTGGTTGTGCAAGCCATGCGGGATTACTGGGAGGAGGCGGTAACGATTTTTCGCGAAGAGTCCGACATGCCACAGGACATAGCCGAGGATATTACCCGGGAAGCTATTGCCTCGATGGGTGTATCAGGCACTCAGGATAGACTATACGGAAAGGTGGATGTGAAAAAAGCGATATATGCCTTCCTTCCTGAATCCGTTCCGGTCGCCTTGATGTTAGATGCTAAAGCCGAGAAACCAAGCGCGACCGCGACAATTCAAATGTCTCAAACTTCGATGAAAGTGCGGCAGGAGCGGGCGGGAAAATTGTGGGATGAGCAGGGAAAATTAGAAACTGTTATACATCGTGGAAGTCGAAAATACCGAGTTGTTACCATTATTTCCAAGTTCGAATATCAGGAAACTAATGGCAATCGCTCGCTGAGCCGGATCGTTGTTTGTTGTATTCCAAGTGGTGAGCTTCAGGATCTATACAATCCGTCGGCCGAGGATACAATCTGGTTGGCAGGCAGGGATGCGCCAAGCCTTGGAGAAGATTTTCGGGTTCGAATCAGTTATCAAAAGCTCAAGGCCAAGGCAGATTGGAGGGTTCAAATTGTATCTGAAGAGATATAAAATGTTCTCTGAAAACACTTTTCTTTCGTAGATCTTTAATTCCTGATTTGATGCCGGCGTATTTGAGCAGTGAAGGCGGAAGCCGTCGAATTCCGATTCAGTGGCTGGTTTCAGGAATCTCCGCCCCGGCATCCCGCTCGAAAGCGGTTGGGTCGAGTTCGTTTTCCCATTTGGCGACGGTGGTGGCCACCGCGAGGTCGCCGCAGA
>JAPOTO010000229.1 GCA_026709135.1 Gammaproteobacteria bacterium
TCTTCGCCGAGTTCGCCCTGCTCGGCCTTGATGCGGATTTCCTCGAGTTTGGCGAGTTGCTTCAGGCGCAGTTCGAGAATCGCCTCGGCCTGCTTTTCGCTGAGCTTGAAACGCGCCATCAGCGCGGGCTTCGGCTCGTCCTCTTCCCGCACGATGCGGATCACTTCATCGATATGGAGATAGGCGATGAGCAGCCCGTCGAGGATGTGCAGGCGCGACAGAATCCGCTCGAGGCGGAACTTGAGCCGCCGCCGCACGGTGAGCACGCGGAAGTCGAGCCATTCGCGCAGCAGCGTGGCGAGGTCCTTGACCTGGGGCCGGCGGTTGTTGCCGATGACATTGAAGTTGGCCCGGTACTGTTTTTCCAGATCGGTGGTGGCGAACAAATGCGACATCACCCCGGCTTTGTCCACCCGGTTCGAGCGCAGCACGATGGCGATCCGGGTGGGGTTTTCATGGTCCGATTCATCGCGCAGGTCCACCACCATCGGCAGCTTTTTTTTCTGCATCTGGGCGGCGATTTGCTCGAGCACCTTGGCGCCGGACACTTGGTACGGCAATGCGGTGATGATGATTTCGCCGCTGTCGAATTGGCAGCGGGCGCGGAGCTTCAGCGCGCCGCGGCCGCCGCGGTAGATCGCCTCGATTTCTTCCCGGGGGGTGACGAGTTCGGCGCCGGTGGGAAAGTCCGGCCCCTCGATGAATTGGCACAGCGCCGCCACATCCGCATCGGGATGATCGAGCAAGTGGATGCAAGCTTCCGCGACTTCGCGCAGGTTGTGCGGCGGAATATCGGTGGCCATGCCCACGGCGATGCCGCTGCCGCCATTGAGCAGCACATTGGGCAGCCGCGCCGGCAGGATTTCGGGTTCCTTGAGGGTGCCGTCGAAATTGGGTTTCCAATCCACCGTGCCTTGGCCGAGTTCGGCGAGCAGGAGTTCGGTGTAGCCGCGCAGCCGCGACTCGGTGTAGCGCATCGCGGCGAATGACTTGGGGTCGTCCTGCGAACCCCAGTTGCCCTGGCCGTCAACCAGCGGGTAGCGGTAGCTGAAGGGCTGGGCCATGTGCACCATGGCCTCGTAGCAGGCGCCGTCGCCGTGGGGGTGGAACTTGCCGATGACATCGCCAATCGTGCGCGCCGATTTCTTGAACTTCGACGCCGCTTTCAGGCCCAGCTCGGACATCGCGTAGACGATGCGCCGCTGCACCGGCTTGAGACCGTCGCCGAGGCTCGGCAGCGCCCGGTCGTTGATGACGTACATCGAATAGTTGAGGTAGGCCTGCCGCGTGTAGCTGTGCAGCGGGACGCGCTCGGTGTTGTTGTCGGGTTCGGCGTCGAAGTCGAGGGTCATTACGGTTACCTAATCCACAAGTTCGGCCTGGTTGCCGCTGTCTTCGAGCCAGCTTTTGCGGTCGGCGGCGCGGTTTCTCGCCAGCAGCATGTCCATCACCGAGTCGGCGGATTCGCCGCGCCCGCCCGGAACCGCTGCGCTGTCGAGGCTCAATTGCACGAGCCGCCGGGTTTCCGGGGCCATGGTTGTTTCGCGCAGTTGCATGGGGTTCATTTCGCCGAGGCCCTTGAAGCGCTGCACATTGGGCCGGGCGGATTTGTTGCCGGCGGCGAGCTGGTCGAGGATGCCGTTCTTTTCCTCCTCGTCGAGGGCGTAGTAAACCTCCTTGCCCACGTCGATGCGGAACAGCGGCGGCATCGCGACATACACATGGCCGGCTTCGAGCACTGGCCGGAAGTGCTTGAGGAACAGCGCGCAGAGCAGGGTGGCGATGTGCAGGCCGTCGGAATCGGCGTCGGCGAGAATGCAAATCTTGCCGTAGCGCAGGCCGCCGATGTCCTTCCCGCCTGGGTCGACGCCAAGGGCGATGGCGATGTCGTGCACCGCCTGGGAGGCGAGTATTTCGCCGGAATCGACTTCCCAGGTGTTCAGAATCTTGCCCCGCAGCGGCATGATCGCCTGGAACTCGCGGTTCCGCGCCTGCTTGGCTGAACCGCCGGCGGAATCGCCTTCGACGAGGAACAACTCGCCCTGGGACACATCCTCCGTCGAGCAATCGGCGAGTTTGCCGGGCAGGGCGGGGCCGGCGCCGATCTTCTTGCGCACGACCTTCTTGCCCGCCTTGGCGCGCCGCTGGGCGTGGCCGATGACGAGTTCGGCGATGGCCTCGGCCTCGGCGGTGTGCTGGTTCAGCCACAGGCTGAAGGCGTCCTTGATGACCCCGGCGACGAAAACCGCGCATTTGCGCGAGGCGAGGCGCTCCTTGGTCTGGCCCGAAAACTGCGGCTCCACGAGTTTCGACGAGAGCACATAGCTCAGGTTCTCGACCACATCGTCGGCGGTGAGCCGCAGGCCCCGGGGAACGAGGTTGCGGAACTCGCAGAACTCGCGCATGGCGTCGAGCAGGCCGGTGCGCAGGCCGCTGACGTGGGTGCCGCCCAATGGCGTGGGAATCAGGTTGACATAGCTTTCGCAGACTTGGCCGCCACCTTCGGGCAGCCATTGCAGGGCCCAGTCGACGGCTTCGTCGTTGCCTTGCACCGCGCCGGTGAAGGGTTCCGCCGGCACGGTTTCCCATTCTTCGGTGGCTTGGGCGAGATAGTCCCGCAGCCCGTCCAGGTACTGCCAGGTCTGGCTTTCCGGCGCTCCGGCGGGGGAATGGTCGACGAAATGCACTTTCAGGCCCGGGCACAGCACGGCTTTGGCGCGCAGGGCGTGTTTGAGCTTGGGAACCGAAACCCGGGTGGTGTCGAAGTAGGCGCCGTCGGGCATGAAGTGGATGCGGGTGCCGGTGTTGCGCTGCCCGACTTCGCCGGTGACGGCGAGGCTCGAGACCTTTTCGCCGCCCCGGAAAAACATCTTGTGGACTTTGCCGCCGCGCTTGACTTCGACTTCGAGGTCGCTCGACAGCGCGTTGACCACGGATACGCCGACCCCATGCAGGCCGCCGGAGAACTTGTAGTTGCGGTCGGAAAACTTGGCCCCGGCGTGGAGCCGGGTGAGGATCAGCTCGACGCCGCTGACGCCTTCCTCCGGGTGGACGTCCACCGGCATGCCGCGGCCGTCGTCGCTGACTTCGACCGAGCCGTCGCGGTGGAGATTGATGGTGATTTCGCTGGCGTGGCCCGCAAGGGCCTCATCGACGCTGTTGTCGACGACTTCCTGCACGAGGTGATTCGGCCGGGAGACATCGGTGTACATGCCAGGGCGCTTTCTGACCGGGTCGAGCCCGGCGAGCACTTCGATGGCGTCGGCGTTATAGCTGCTTCCCATTCTCCTGGGTTCCGGCTAGGGAAGCTCTGATCAAGTCAGAGCGTATCCAGCGAGTGTCGCTGGCGGGTTGCGGTGGATTGCCCGGGTGGCGCTGATGCGCTCAAGGCATATCTGTCTATATCGAACCGGTGCCGCTTTTCTTGACCCGCGCTTGCCGGTGCCCTGTCAGGTTTCGAGCATGGCTTCGAGGTGGTGCTCCACGCGGCCGCATTGCAGGCACAGCGTGAGCCACTCGCCGAGAAAGCGGTTGATCAGCGCTTTTTCGTTGACCTGGTACATGCGCCGGTCGGGTTGCTTGTAGCGCGCCTTGAAGCCGCGGTGGCCTTGGTAGGAAATGACTTCGGCGGAGTTGACATCGTGATACACGCGCACCTGCATGGCGGGATTGGCGATGCGGTCGGGGTCGCCGGGCTGCTGCACGATTTCGAGGCTGGTGGTGTAGCGGAAGGCTTCGGTCACGCGGATGCGCAGGCTGATGTCGCCGCCGTCCGGCCCCGGCAGCAGGAAAGTGGCGGTGTGCGCCAGCAGTTCCGCGCTGGCGGCGGCATCGAATTCCGGGCCGGGCCGCCGCGAGAAGTCGCGCCAGCGGCGCAGCCGCGGCAGCAGCCGCAACAGCCGGATGTAATTGGCGTCGCGCTCGGCGATATCCTCGATCAGGCTGACCTTGTACTTCCGCTTTGCCACGAAGTTCGCTCGCAAATTCCTCTCCGGCCATTGTAACCACTAAAGCCGCTTGGCGCACAAAGGCTGCCTGGGTGGTGGCTTCGATCCGGGGGCATCTCGCGGCCCTCATGTATACGAAATCGGAATTTCTATACATATTCCGCACATATTCCGCAGCCATATCAACAAAACCGCATTTTTGTATACATGGCAACGCGCATATGCAAACGATTTCGCTGGATCGTGGATACATCCGCTGTATCCGGGCCGCGCCGGTTTTTCAACTCAGCATCCTGACGTGGATGGCGGTTGCGCCCTGGCCGTTCACCGCGTGCTCGCGGATGGCGAAAATATTGGGCTTCGATTTAATGAGCGTGGACAGCCGCCGGTTTCCGTGGTGGCGCGGGTCGAACGACGGGTTGAACTTGCGGGCCTGGCTGCCGACCGCCGACAGATCCGCCCAGCGATCGTCCCTCATCGACGCGATCACGGCCCGGCCCACCAGCTGCGTCCAATCTTCCGCTTCTTTCGACGTTTCGCCGTTCGGATTGTCCTCGGCCAGGTTCGTGGTGTAGCTGAACACATCGCAGGCGTTGACAAAGGATTTTGGCGTTTTCGGCTCGCCAATCCCCATGACAAACAAGCCCTGCTCGCCTATGCGGGCGGCGAGCCGGGTGAAGTCGCTGTCGCTCGAGACGATGCAAAAGCCGTCGACTGTCCCCGAGTGCAGCAAATCCATCGCGTCGATAATCAGGGCGCTGTCGGTGGCGTTTTTTCCGGTGGTGTAAGGGAACTGCTGAATTGGCTGGATCGAATGCGCATGCAAGGAAGCCTTCCAGCCGGACATGCCCGGGTTGGTCCAGTCGCCGTAGATGCGCCGCACCGCAATCCCGCCATGCCGCAAAGCCTCGGCGAGAATGACCGGGACTTTCGAGGGTTGCGCGTTGTCGCCGTCGATCAACATCGCCATTCGCGCCGCGCCACGGATTTTCCGACTGCCCATCTGCCCGCCTTGTTTTCCGCTTGCCTTCGCCTGTGCCGCAAAGTAAGGTGTGACGCAAAATGCGACGCGCCCCAAGAGTCTGCGCCAGGCTGCCGCAAGCCCCATAGCGAAAACGCTATTTTTTATTATACGTTCCACCGAATGACAGAGTCAATCTCCCTAACCGATATACTCAAACAACGGCTAAACGCGGCGCGGACTGTGCGCGGGCTCAGTCAGGTCGCACTCGCCAGGCGGGCGAATCTGCCGGCTACCGCCGTTTCCCAGTTCGAAACCGGCGCGCGGAAACCCTCGCTCGACAATTTCTGGCGGCTGGTGGAGGCGCTCGGTGTGTCCGCGGACTACCTGCTCGGCCACACCGATCAAATGGACACCCCGGCGGCCGCCGCCAGCCAACTGCTTCGGCGCTATTCCAGCCTTTCGGCGGAGTACCAGGAATTGGCCGACGAATACATCGAGCTGCT
>JAPOTO010000169.1 GCA_026709135.1 Gammaproteobacteria bacterium
GTGCGGTGTCCACCACCATCAACCCGGCGGTGCGCGCGAACCCCGCGCACCGGGTGCTCGTTGTCGGTCCAGACACCATCGCAGTGAATCAACGCGCACTGTCTGGGACAGTAGGCGAAATGCTCGATGGCGGATATCCGGATTACGGGTTCGATGCTCAAATTCGCTCCGACCCATAGGCTCGCGTGGGGTCGCTTGTGCTGCTGGTCTTGAACGCGGTGCTTTTCCACGCCGCGTGGACACTCAGCAAGTCCCAATTCTGCGTTTTGGATGGCTTCCAGGTGTCAAGCAGGGCGTCTATTCCTTCCATCCCCAGCGGCTGCCCCCAGGCGGGCCAGTGGAAAAGGCGGGGGCCGCCCGCCGCGGGCCGACGCCAACCCCGCTGGCGACCCGCATCGAATCCCGCCATTGGCTGCCGCGCGTCCGCCCCCTCGCCGCGCATGGGGAACAGGGCAAGGCCGAAAAACGCCAGCACTTCCAGGATAGGGTCTATCCATTTGTCACTTTCGTCCGCCCCCGACCCGAGTCTGGCCAGATCGAATCCCAGACCGTTGTTCTTGATCCTTGGCGCTTTGCCCATAAGGGAATCTTTTATCCGCTCCGTGGACGGATTCGGGACTGCCCCATGGATTTTTTGCAACCGGTGGTGGAGCCATTTCACGGTGCCGGGGCCCGGTGGATCAAAAGGCGCATGAGCGACTTCACCGTTTTTGTCTACGCTCAGGTCCGTTACCGTCGAAGAGAGAGTCCATGATTGGGGGCTGCCCCTTGCAGCCCGCGCGCGGTCCCGGAAAACCTCCACCGGGATTTTGCGCTCCATATTTTTTGTTTTTCCCCATTGGGACGATATGGGGAGTTCGGATACAAACCGCTCTTCGGGCCAAGACTCGGTCAGCGCCTCGACTGGATCGAGGCCATCGGCCGAAAGTACGGCCAGGTTGCCGTCCCCGGTCCAGCGCAGGCGGATTCGCGGGTCGATCACCGTGGCGCCAACCGCCGCCAGCCACGAGTTGACCCAGCTCGCCGGCAGGCCCGGACAGGTCACTTCATTCATTGCTTGCCACTATTGTTCAAATCGGTTTCCCTCGAAACTGCGTGGTCGGACCGGATGATGATCGCTTCCAGCAGCGCAAGCCCCCAAGGGCCAAAACGCTCGTTCAGGCGCCGGAACCGCTCCGGCTGGGCCCAGTCGGCCACTGAGAGATCGGCGGAAACCCCGATCTCCGATCCCACCACCTTGACACTTACACGATCCGGCGTTCCGTCCCTGACGGGGAGCACCATTGGCCTGCCTTTGCCGTGGTGGCTGATGATGAGATGGAGGAGCAGATCCCGCTCTTCGCCCGAACCCCAGTCGGGATTGGATTCAAGCCATTTTTCCGCCAGCCGGGCCGAAAGGGCCTCATGGCGTCCGCCACGCGGCCATCCCGCCGCCGCGCGCGTGGAAGCCCAGCGGTGGCGGGGGGTATCGGACTTCGCCATCAATTCCGCGCTTTGTCCATCGGGGTCTAGCCATCGCTGGAATCGATAATCCGCCTTGCCGATGTCGTGCAGGTCGCCGGCGAGCTGGATGACTTCCACCAGCCGCTTCGGAAGGCCGGTTCTTTCGGCCACCGACCGGGCTTTCCGGCCCACGGCCCCGCCGTGGCCGCACAGCGTGGAAAGGTCGCCAAGCGACGTAACCAGCGAAGTCTCATCGAACTCGGCAACAGGAGTTTCTTCTGCCGAAACCCCCACTGGGAGCCTGGGCACTTCCTTGTTCGCGGCCACCACTTCCGGCTTGAGCGAATGGGTGAAACCGGACCATTCCCCGTCGTCCCAACCGGTGGGGGCATCGAGGTTTTGGATCGTGCCGAGTATTTCGGCAATGGCTATTTCCCGTTCATCTTCGTCGATTTCTTCGGTGTCGCCCCCGACCGCCTTGTCCACCAGTTCGGAAAAACCAGGTCCAAGGCCATCCCCGCACAACCGGTTGATCGCTTTTGCGTCAAGGGGCAACCCTTTCCTTGCCAGTGAAACATCCACCACCGGTTTGGTGGCGCTGGAGTTCCAGCCAAACCCGTCCAGCAGTCCGCGATCCGATGGCAAAATGATCCGATCTCCGGGTTTCAGTTGGGAGGTTGTCGATTGCTCCCCGGTGATGCCGTCGGTGCCGAGTTTCAGCACCGGCCCATCCCCCGCCGCGTCGCGAAACTCGCCCAACCCAACATCCACCGCCTCGGCTTCGATTGGCCTGGGCCAAAGCCGCCCGCCTTCCGCGGGGACATGCGCGCGCCAGATAACCGCAACGGTTCTGACCGGATCCTTGATGCCGGAGAAGTATGGCTCCACCGGCGCCTCCCCTTCCGGCGGCGTGGTGGTCTTTACCCATTCCCACAGGATGCCGGGAAGCACCTCCGGCGCCCGGCCCGGATCGTCACCCGGACGGCCCAATGTGTCGGCGATCCATCGGGGGCGGAGATCGACCATTCCATCCGAGTCCTTAGGGGCCTGTTGCAGCCTTTCCAGCACGATTGCGGGTTCTTCGCCGTACACGGGCCAGAATTCCCCGCTTCCGCCGCGGCCCGATTTTTTCGGCGGCGCATGCACATAAATCGCCTTTGACCGCGGATGCCGCCCCAACCGGTTCAGCCGGCCCAGCCGCTGGGTCAGCGCGCGTACGCCACAGGCTTCGGTGACCAGAAACTCCGCGTCGAGGTCAGCGCCAACCTCCAATGTCTGCGTGGCGACAACCACCAGATGGCGCTCCCTTTCGTCCGTGTTCCGCGCTGCGGGCATCCCGTCCGCGGGGTCCAGAATCTTCTTACGTGTGCTTTCGGCCTCCCTCTCCCGCACCAGGCCGGTCAGCAGGAGCACTTCCGCCTTGGTTTTCCGGGCATCCGGAGACTTCGCCAGCCGCCGATGCACATCCCTGGCGGTTTTGGGGGTGTTGGCGAACACCAGGAAACTTCCCGGTTCATCCGCCGCGTGCAGCAGGTCAAGCGTCGCGTCGCAAAGATGCAAGCCGATGTCTCCGGTTTTCTCTACCCTGACTTCCAATGGCTTGGCCGCGTCCAACCGCCTGGCCACTTCGTCATTTCGGTTGTCCGCCTCATCGAGGTCGAACCGCCGCGCCCCGTCCGCCTCGCCGGTTGCGGTGAGCGCCACCAGCGATGCCTTTGAGCGGGTCGCATTCAGCGGTGGTCGCGCGCCAGGGGTGCATTTTTCCAGCGCGCCCATCAGCGATTTCAGATGGGGCGCGAGATGCGCCTCGTCCAGCAGCACAAGGCTGTCGGCGCCCGCCATTGCCGCGTCCACGGCGCGCAGCCTCGATCCATAGCCCCGGAACAAAAGGCGGGAGCCGTACATTGGCAGGGTGCACAGAATCACCGCGGGTTTCGAGGGATCGACCGGTGTGCGCGAGGAAAGTCCGCCACGCAGGGAAATCACTTCCAATGGCGTCGCGTCGGAGCTGGCGGATATGCAATTCAGGCGATTGGCCACCGCCGCCACCGCGGTCTTTTCCGGGCTGGCGGCGGATTTCCCGGTCGACGCGGCGAGCAGTCCGGCCAAGCTCCGGGCATGCTCCGCGGTGGAATCCACCAGCAGACGGCGGTTGACGACCCACCAGATGCGTGTCGGAGCAGTCCGCTCGGCCGCCTCGCGGTCGGCTTGGGAGGCGAGCCACCACACCGCGATATCCAGGCAGGCGGTTTTGCCCAATCCGGTTGGAACCCCAATTTCATCGGGCCAGCAACCGGTTTCGGCCACGCGGCGCCCCAGCCTGTCTTGCCAGGGGAATGGGTCGCGGCCGTGTATTTGGCGGTAAAAGTCGGTGAATGCCGGCATTGCAGGAATCATTGCCCATCCCCCGAACGCGGTTCCCGGGGCACGCACAGCCCGAAACCCCGCTGGCGCCCCGAACCGATGGCCACCGGCCCCGTGACCTCTTCGGCAAAGCGCAGTTCAACATGCGAGTAGGGCGGCCCAATCCTTCCCGGCCGGTTCACCTCAATCGGCGCAAGGTCCAGCGCGCCCGGGGCGAGTGGCGTTCGCGCCGAACGGAACGCGACCGGGTCCGGCAGTCCGGCGTGCCGGCACCACCGGGTCAACTCCGCCAGGTCAAGGGCGATCCGCCTTTCGTGGATGGCGGGCACGGCGGTTACCCATTCCCGGGAGGACTTCCGCCAGCGTTTTGGATTGGCCGCGAACGGGCGTTCGGCCTCGGCATCCCATGGCGAAACGCGCACATTGATACCTTTGGCGACCAGTTGGCGGATCGAGCGCGCGGCATCGGCTGATTTGCGCCGGATTTCCACGGGCGCATCCCCCGGCATCCAAAGCGCGAGGCCATGGATCCGCCCCTTGGAATGTCGAAATCCGACATCCGGCAAAGCCAGATACCGGGCGATCTCGTAGCCGGGGCCAGAGAACCCATGACCGTGCAGCAAGCTTGGCGGCTCGCCGTGCTTCCTGTCGAACCAGTCCAGCACCGCCGCCTTGAAACAGGCGGTCAAGACGGCCAGCCTCCGCCCGGAAATGGATTTCTCCAAGCGCAGCCATGCGACCACTTCGCCATTTTGGGGTTCCGTCCGACCGGGCGGGCGGTAGGCCGCTTCATGGCGTAGGGCGGGGAACTGCTGCCGCGACAGGGAGGCGCCGCGCTCCCGCCACTGATCATAGGCGCTGTCCAAGATGTCCAGATCCCCGCTCCGCGGGACGCAGATGATCTTTTCGCCGAATTCGTCGGGCACGTACGCGCCCTCGGGAAAATTCGATTCAGGCGCTTGCATGACGACGCGCATCCGCGCCGGAGAATCCGAAGCGCCAAGGTATCCGATCCTGGCGGCACGGCGGCGCAGCGATTCGAAAACCCCCTTGGAAGGCGGCTCCACATCCCACCGGTAGACTATTCTGGGAACTCGGGGAGCAACCCGCACTCCGGGCCGGATGAGCCGCCCGGACCGCGCCGGATATTCCTGGCACGTGTCTTTTTTGTCTTCGGCTGGTGTCTTCTTCTGCTTCACCACGTAGCGGGGATTCAGCGGTTGATGCCGGACCCGCGGATCGGCGTGAATCACGGGCGGAGGAAGCCGTTCCAACCAGCGAAGTTCGGAACCATCCGTGACGCGGCAGCTTTCGCGGGTGCCGTCGGCCGCGACGAACGCGGCGAACAACCGCGACACCGACGGTGGCCACTCCCCCTCGACCTGCCGGCCGGTGGCGGCGAGCCCGTCCGGGTCGGCGCGGAAAGTGCCCTGCAGAAACTCCACCGTTACCGCAAACATCAGCTATCCAACTCCGGCCAGGTGGAAGCGATGGCGGTTTCCAGATTCTTCTTGGGCAGCAGGATGGTGGGCTCCCTCCCCCAGCCGTCAAGCGGGACGCCGGCCGATGCCGCGTTCGCCCTCGCGGACCGCAGAAGTTGCAGGGAACTCTCGCTGTCTCCCAAATCCTTGGTTTCGTCGCCATTGGCGCCGAGCCAGGTCAATGTTGTTTCAGAAGGCCTCAGTTCCGCGCCCGAGCGCAGGGCGAAACCCCGCCCGAAAGCGAACCGGTGCGCGTACAGCGCGAGTGCGGCAAGCAATGCCCTTGCTGCGGCGTCGGCGTCTGCGGACCCTTCCGGCCCGAGACTGATCCTGCGCAGATGCGCGAAGGACAGGGTGGCTCTTTGCGTGATGCGCGAGAACGACACGGCCGCCGGCGTTGCATCCGCGCCAGTGAACGGAACCTGTCCATGGCCGATTTCGGAGAGCTTTTTCTTCTTTCCGCCTCCGGTCGCCCTGCCACCCTCCGCGAAAGACCATTCCGTCCGGTCCTCGTCGCTCGATAAAACATCCTCGCCCACGCTTAGATTCAGCGGATCCCCTTTCACGCCAAGCACCCTCGTTTCGGTTGACGCCGGCCGCCAGCCCACAATCTCCGAAACCCAGGCGCGGGCATGCTTGGTGTTCTGGCGCTTCTTGCCCAGGTGCGATTGCCAGAATCCATAAAGGAGCGCTTGGGGAAACCACCCCATCAGGGGGCCGCAGGTCTGGGCCGTCGCGTTGAAAATCGCCCGGCCCAAACCGGTTTTGATGAAGTCTTTGCCATCGAGCGTGGCATCGCGAAGATACGCGTCGCCGTTGCGGTGCGGAAACTGGAGGCTCGACAGGTTTCTCGGCAGATGGGCCGGCAGATGGGGCAGGCCGGACAAATCGAGCACGAATTCGGGGATTTCCGATTCGCCCCGGTGCAGGCGGAGCGCCTCCTCCAGCCGGTTCGCCTGGGACGGCGTGTTGTCGATCACGATGACCTGCGTGGGACCCGCATCGTCCGGGCTCGCCCAACGCTGGTCAAGCTGGTAGCTTCCACCCTCGTAGATGGCTGGTTTCACTGGACTCCCGGCGCCGCCGACGGGCGCGAGTTCCGCGTCAATCCGGATGCCGTCGTCGAAGGACGAATCGGCGCAGCCTTCAATCAGGTCGTCCAAAGTTAGTTTTCGGGCCATACTTTTTCTCCAATGGTTGTGCTTCGCTTCTTTTTCACCAAGCAAAAGCTTGAATATTCATCATGCGCTTGGAGCCATCCAGCTTCTCGAATATTGGCCGAGGCATCAGCCTCAGCAATCATAGGGATGCGCTTATATAAGCATCTATTGCCAAGGCCTATCGTTAGTTGACAGTTTGATATTAGTAGTTATAGATTGTCAACTGAAAACTGGAATAGATCATGTCTATCGGTCAACGCATCAAGGTATCCCGCAGCGCGCTCGGCCTGTCGCTTCGCGACCTGTCGGCAAGAATCGGCAACCGGGTTACCGCGCAGGCGATCAGCAAGTATGAGCGTGGCGAGGCCATGCCGGGGTCCGGCGTGCTCATTGCGCTCGCCGGCGCGCTCGGTGTGCCCGTCGACTATCTCGTGAGCGATAGCGACATCCGGCTGGAGGCGGTCGATTTTCGCAGGAAGCGGCTCACCAGCCGCCGGGAAGAGGCCCGGGTCGAAGCCAGTGTCTTGCACCTGCTTGAGCGTTATCTTGCCGTGGAGGAGATTCTGGGCCTCCCCACTGTTGCCTGGGACAGGCCGCGGGACGCCCCGTGGCCGGTGCTTAATGATTTTGGCGAGGCGGAGCAGGCGGCTCTCGGATTGCGCATTCATTGGGGGCTTGGGCTCGACCCGATTGCCAATCTGGTCGATTTGCTGGAAGACCATGGGATCAAGGTGCTTGCCCTGAATCTCGCCAATATCGATGGGCTGACAGCGCGGGTGCGCTGTCAGGACCGGAATATCGCGTCGGTCGTTGTTGTGAATGACAAGGACTGGGGAGAGCGGCAACGTTTTACCTTGGCGCATGAGCTGGGCCACATGGTTCTGAACGTGGCAAGGGAGATTGACGAAGAGAAGGCCGCGCACAGATTCGCCGGCGCTTTCCTGATGCCCGCCGAGACATTGCGCGCCGAGATCGGAGTGCGCCGACAGTCAATCAGCTTGGGCGAACTCTTTGAGCTAAAAAGAATTTTCGGCGTGAGCGCGCCGGCGCTCGTTTATCGCTGCAAGGAGCTTGGGATTCTCAGCGCTCCGGTGGTCCGCCGAATGTTTGAGGAATTCACGCGGCGCGGGTGGAGAAAACCGCCTTACAAGGAACCTGGGGCAATGCCCCCGGAAAAGCCGCGGCGATTCGAGCGGCTGTGTTTTCGCGCCCTGTCGGAAGGTGCCGTATCGGAAGCCAAAGCGGCAGAGTTGCTTGGAAGTTCCGTTCGGGAACTCAATCAACTCATGGACGAACCACCCGATTCGGAGTCGGTTCCCACAGCGAACTGATTCCGAATGAAAATTCTGGTATCCGACACATCGGTTCTTATCGACCTTGATCGAGGCGGATTAACCGAGGAGGCTTTTCGGCTGCCGTATGAATTTGCCGTGCCCGATCTGCTGTATGTGGCTGAAATTGAAAAATACGACGGAGCGGAATTGATCGATCTTGGGCTCCGCATCGAGGAACTCGACGGTCCCGGGGTGAACCTCGCATTGGAGTATCGCCGCAAGCGCCGGACTCTTTCTCTGCCGGATGCCTTTGCACTCGCGCTTGCGAGCAGGCATTCATGGGTTTTGCTCGCCGGGGACAAGGAACTCCGCAAACTGGCCGAAGCTGAAAACATCGAGTGCCATGGTGTGCTTTGGCTGATGGATCGGATTTTTGAGAACGGTGTCGTGAGCGGCGCACAACTGCGCTCAAGTCTTGCCAGAATTGCCGCTCATCCACGTTGCCGGCTGCCACAGGCGGAAGTGCGAAGGCGTCTCGTGAGATACTCCGGCGCATAGCTGGAAAATTAAACTTCCAGCCCCAAAAGCGAGAAAAACGAAAGCGATCCCATTCATGGCGGAAATCGAAAACGCGCTTGGGGCTTTTGCCGGGTTTATGTGGGGGCCGCAGCTTGTGGTGCTGTTGGTTGGTGGCGGGCTGTTCTTCATGGTTCATTCGCGGCTGCGGCAGTTCCGCTATCTGCGGCATTCGGTGGATCTGCTGCTTGGCCGCTACGACTCCCGCGAGGCCGAGGGTGATATCAGCCATTTCCGCGCACTGTCCACTGCGCTGGCGGGGACCATCGGGCTCGGCAACATCACCAGCGTGGCGCTGGCGATCACCTTGGGCGGCCCCGGCGCGGTGTTCTGGATGTGGGTTACCGCCATCGTTGGCACTTCCACCAAGTTCTACACCGCCAGCCTGGCGGTGATGTACCGCGGCCGGGATGACGCCGGCAAGCTCCAGGGCGGGCCGATGTACGTCATCCGCGAGGCGCTCGGCCGCAAGTGGATGCCGCTCGCCGGCCTGTTCGCCGTGGCCGGCATGTTTGGCACCCTGCCGGTGTTCCAGATCAACCAGACCGTGCAGATTCTGCGCGATGTCATCGCGATTCCAGCCGGACTCGCCAGCGCCGGGGATCATTTCACTTTCGACCTGGTGATGGGCCTGCTGCTTTCCGCCGGGGCCTTCGCCATCATCATCGGCAGAATCCAGCGCATCGCCGCGTGGACGAGCCGGCTCGTGCCCTTGATGGTGCTATTCTGGCTGCTGGTGACGGCTTGGCTGTTGCTGATTCACGCCGCGCAGATTCCGGCGACCTTCGCGCTGATCTTCCGCGACGCCTTCAGCGGCGAGGCGGTGGCTGGCGGGGCCATCGGCGCGGTCATCCTCATCGGCGTGCAGCGGGGCGTGTTCTCGAACGAGGCTGGGCTCGGCACCGAATCACTCGCCCACGGCGCGGCGAAAACCAACGAGCCGGTGCGGGAAGGGCTGGTGGCGATGCTCGGGCCGATCATCGACACGCTGCTCGTTTGCACCTGCACGGCGCTGGCGATTCTGGTCACCGGCGTCTGGCAAGAGGACGCGACGGGCGTCACCCTGACCTCGCTCGCCTACGAGCAGGTCTTTCCCGGCTATGGTTCCTGGCTGGTGCTGCTGATGGTGGTGACGCTGGGCGCGACCACCGTGCTCACCTATTCCTACTATGGCGGCAAATGCATGGCCTTCCTGTTTGGCACCAAGCGGGAGAAGTACTACGTCTGGGCCTATGTGGGGCTGATCACCGCGGGCGCGGTGGCCTCGCTCGAAGCCGTGGTGAGCCTGTTCGACGGCGCCTACGCCATCATGGCGATCCCCACGATGCTCTCGACCCTGGTGCTGGCGCCGAAAGTGCGCGCGGCGGCGAGGGATTACTTCTCGCGGCTGGATGGCGGCGAGATCGGATTGCCGGAAAAGCCGGGGGCGCCGCGCTAGGCGCTGGCGCCCCCCGCAGTTGCGATCAAGCTGCGATCAACAAGCCATCAAGACAGGTCGAACCGGTCCAGATTCATCACCTTGGTCCAGGCCTTGACGAAATCGCCGACGAACTTCTCCTGGGCGCCGGCGCAGGCGTACACCTCGGCGAGGGCGCGAAGCTGGGAGTTAGAACCGAAGACGAGATCGGCCCGGGTGCCGGTCCAGCGCTTGTCGCCGCTGGCGCGGTCGCGGCCCTCGAAGACGTCCTCGTCGCTGGAAACCGGCTGCCACTCGGTTCCCAAGTCGAGCAGATTGACGAAGAAGTCATTGCTCAGGGTTCCCGGGCGGTCGGTGAACACGCCGTGGCCGGAGCCGTCGGCATTGGCGCCGAGCACGCGCATGCCGCCGACGATGGCGGTCATTTCCGGGGCGGTCAGCGTCAGCAACTGCGCCTTGTCGATAAGCAATTCCTCGGCGGAAACCGAGAACTCGCCACCGAGGTAGTTGCGGAAGCCATCCGCCACCGGCTCAAGCACGGCGAAGGATTCGGCGTCGGTTTGCCCGGTGGAGGCGTCGCCGCGGCCCGGTGTGAAGGGCACCTCGACTGCGCATCCCGCCGCGGCCGCGGCTTTTTCGATGGCCGCGCAGCCGCCGAGCACGATCAGGTCGGCGATGGAGACTTGCTTGCCGCCGGATTGCGCGGCGTTGAACTCAGCCTGGATGCCTTCCAGCGCCGCGAGCACTGTGGCCAGATCCGCGGGGCGGTTGACTTCCCAATCCTTCTGGGGCGCGAGCCGCACGCGGGCGCCATTGGCGCCGCCGCGCATGTCCGAGCCGCGGAAAGTCGAAGCCGAAGCCCAGGCCGCGCCGACAAGCTGTGAGACGCTCAGGCCGGAATCGAGGATTTTCGCCTTGAGCGCGGCGATGTCGGCGGCGTCGACCAGGGCATGGCCGGATGCCGGAATCGGGTCTTGCCAGATGAAGTCCTCGGCGGGGACTTCCTTGCCGAGATAGCGCGACTTCGGCCCCATGTCGCGGTGGGTGAGCTTGAACCAGGCTTTGGCGAAGGCGTCGGCGAGCTGGTCGGGGTTTTCCAGGAAACGCCTGGCGATGGGGCCGTAGACCGGGTCCATGCGCATCGCCATATCGGCCGTGGTCATCATCGGCGCGTGGCGCTTGGCCGGGTCGTGGGCGTCTGGCACGGTGCCGTCGCCGGTGGCGCCGGTTGGCTTCCACTGGTTCGCCCCGGCGGGGCTCTTGGTCAGTTCCCATTCATAGCCGAACAGGTTTTCCAGGTAGTTGTTGTCCCACTGGATCGGGTTGGTCGTCCACGCGCCCTCGATGCCGCTGGTGATGGCGTCGCCGGCCTTGCCCGAGCCGTGGCTGCTGATCCAGCCCATGCCCTGCTTGGCGATGTCGGCGGCTTCGGGTTCGGGGCCAACGAGGGCGGCGTCGCCGGCGCCGTGGCATTTGCCGAAGGTGTGTCCGCCGGCGACGAGGGCGACGGTTTCCTCGTCGTTCATCGCCATGCGGCCGAAGGTCTCGCGGATGTCGCGGCCCGAGGCGATGGGGTCGGGATTGCCGTTCGGCCCTTCCGGGTTGACGTAGATGAGGCCCATTTGCACCGCGCCGAGCGGGTTCTCAAGCTCGCGGTCGCCGGAGTAGCGGTTGTCGCCGAGCCAGGTTGTTTCGGCGCCCCAGTAGATGTCCGCCTCGGGTTCCCAGATGTCGGGCCGGCCGCCGCCGAAGCCGAGGGTCTGAAAGCCCATCGACTCCAGCGCGCAGTTGCCCGCCAGAATCATCAGGTCGGCCCAGGAAATCCGCTCGCCGTATTTGCGCTTGACCGGCCACAGCAGCATCCGCGCCTTGTCGAGGTTGCCGTTGTCCGGCCAACTGTTGACCGGGGCGAAGCGCTGGTTGCCGGTGCCGCCGCCGCCGCGGCCGTCGGAGATGCGGTAGGTTCCGGCGCTGTGCCAGGCCATGCGGATGAACAGCGGGCCGTAGTGGCCGTAGTCCGCGGGCCACCAGTCCTGGGAGGTGGTGAGCACCTCGCAAATGTCCCGCTTGAGGGCGTCGAGATCAAGGCGCTTGAAGGCTTCGGCGTAGTTGAACGCCGCGCCCATGGGGTCGGATTTTTCCGAATGCTGGTGCAGGATTTTGAGGTTGAGCTGGTTCGGCCACCAGTCCGCGTTGGACGTGCCGAAACCCGCGGCGAACTTCTGCGCGCTGCCCGTGAACGGGCATTTGACGGTGTCGTGCATGATTGCTCCTTCCTGTGAATGCGAATGATCGAAAAGCGATCCGGGCGCGGTCGCCCGGCGACTTGGGAAGGCAAGTTAGCACAACTTGGCTTATCAGGATAATTGATATTGCTGTGTGCTTTGATTGGAAAAATTGATAACTGGATAGCGTTGCCGGGCCGCCCGGCATCCCCGCGTCATCGTTACCAAAAGTAACGCGCTGGGGTTCTCTTGCGAAGAACGGGTTTCCGGGGGAGCGGTTTTGCTTGACTACGTTGGAATTTCGTTCAGTATCCGCTGACAAGGCTTTCCCGCCATGGCGGGGAGCGCCATGCGGTGAGGGGGGTCCGCGAAAACTGTGAAGACCGGACGCGGCGGCGCGCCGCTTCGGTTCCGACAACAAACGCAAAGCTAGTAAGGAGAGAGATGATGCAATTCAAGATTCCACACCAGCGAAACCTCCTCTGCGCGGCCATCTCGCTGTCGCTGCTGCCGGTTGCAGGCGCGGGCCTCGCTCAGGAAGAGGCGGCGGTTGAAGAGGTTATCGTAACGGGTTCCTACATCAGGCGGTCCGAGGGCTTCACTTCGGCGTCTTCCGTGGTTCAACTCGCCGCGGAGGATCTCGAAGCCGAAGGCACGCTCAACCTCGGCGAGGTGGTGCAGAACCTTTCTTTCGTGAACGGGGACGCCTCCGCCATAACCAATACCATCCAGGGCCAGGACTCGAGAAGCACAGAGATCGATTTGCGCGGTCTTGGCGCCCGGTCAACCCTGACGCTGCTTGACGGCAGGCGAATCGTCGACGAAAACGTCAACGCGCTGATTCCGACGATCGCCATCCAGCGCATCGACATCGTGGCGGACGGGTCGGCGGCGCTGTACGGCAACGAGGCCGTGGCGGGCGTGGTCAACTTTGTGCCCTACACGAGCTACGACGGCTTTCGCGTTGAATCCTACGCCGAAGGCGACACCCGCGGCGATTACGACGAGCACTCGGTGCAGATGCTGTGGGGTGGGGATATCGGCGACCTCGATGTGGTGCTCGCCGGTCAGTTCCGCCAGAACAGCCGCCTCGGCTGGGATGAAAGAAACATTCTGGCCAACTCCGGCCTGACGGTTTCCTCCAACGCGCCGGGCAACTGGTTTGTGCCCACCCGGGGTGATGACGGTTTGTACAACGGTGGTCGCTCAGCGACTTACGATCCCAACTGCCCGCCCGCCAGCGAGCGCGAGGATTACATGCCCGATCAAGCAGCCAACCCTTTCGGCATGCGCCTGGGGTCGAACTGCTTCTTCGATTTCGGCGACAACCGCAGCTACCGGGAACCCACCGAAACCACGCAACTTTTCGCCAACGCGACCTGGGATTTCAGCGACGATCTGACCATTTCGGCGCAAGGGTATCTGACCCGGCTCGCCGAGCGCACCTACACCTCCACCAGCAATCCGGGCAACTCCCGAATCGGTGAACTTCCCACTGTGCGGGGTGAGATGCCGGGCAACCCATTCCGGGCGGTGAACGCCATGGGCGAGCCGCTGTTCGCGGTGGATGCAAACGGTGACGGCCTGCCGGACCGGGGTATGCATGATGTCAACAACGATGGCCTGATGGATGCGATCCTGACGGCAAACGGCGGATTGGATCCATCCGGGATTCCGCTGTATGAAGACGTGGTGGCCCGCAGGCTGCGGCCGATCAACAAGACCCATACCCGGTCCGATGGCCATTCCCCTGATGGCGACAATCTTTCCGACAATGTCGATCACTTGAGCCGCTGGACCATCGAGGCGGACTTCAACGTGCCATTCCTCGAGGGCTGGGAAGGCAACGCCGCATTCTCCCGCGCCTACCGGGAACTGATCTTCATGTCGAACCAGAACTACGACATCAGCGCGATGATCCAAGGCCTGAATTGCGACATCGTCAATGACCGCGACGCCTGCTACAGCCCCTTCCTCATTGTCAACCCGGAAGACAACAACTCGGTCCACGTGATGAACGCGATCGCCGGGCGCAGCAACGAAGTCATTGAAGACAAACTGAACTTCTTCGATCTGGTCCTGACCGGCGAGATTGGTCTTGGCGGATGGGAGTTGCCCGGCGGGCCGATTGGCGCGGCTATCGGCTACCAGTACCGGGACGACAACTACATCAATGTTCCCGCCGAGGAGGAAATCGCCGGCGTCACCTGGATCGGCAGTTCCAACCGGGAGTCGGTTTCCCGGGGTTCGCGCGAAATCGACGCGTTCTTCGCTGAATTGGCCCTGCCCATCTTGGACAACCTTGAGCTCGAGTTGGCGGTTCGCCACGAGGAGTTCAGCACCGGGCAGACTTCCACCGACCCGAAGTACGGCATCACCTACGCGCCGACTGATTGGCTGAACCTGCGCGCCACCGCCGGCGACGCCTTCATCGCGCCGACGCTGGAACAACTGCTGGCGCCGATTACCTGTGGGCTCGGCACCGTCAGCGACCCGTTCAGCACCTTCGAGGCTTGGACCACAACCTGCGGTGGCGGCAATGCGGCGCTCGACAACGAGACATCGCAGTCGAGACAGCTTGGATTCGATCTGCTGTTCGACAACTTCGATCTGCATGTCACCTGGAACGAGACCGATTTCCAAAACCGGATTGTGGATTTCAATGCCCAGGACATCCTGAATCGGGAATTCAGGAGGTTCCGGGAGGCGACGGGATTCTCGGGCGACGGCAAGCCGACCGAAGAGCAATTGCAAGCTTGGGTGAACGATCCCCGGTCGGACAAGCAAATCATCCGCCCCCGCGATGACGTGGGAACGGTGCTGCAAATTTGCTGCCGGGGTTCGATCAACGCCGAATTCGTCAAAGTCACCGCCTATGATATCCAAGGCACGTACAGCTTCGGCTTTGACAACATCGGCGATTTCCGCCTGAACCTGCAAGCCACCTACATCGACGAGTTTCTGGTCCAAGCCAACCCGGATCAGCCAATCCGGGATGTGGCGGGCTTGTACAACTACCCAACCGGGGCGGCACCTGAATTGCCGCACTGGAAAGCCAACCTGAGAATGAGCTGGAACCTTGGCAACCACGCCGTGGTTTCAACGGTGCACTACATCGATGATCTGCCTTATGATGGACCGGCTTATACCCACTTGGACTTTTTCAGTGGGGTCTATCGTCCCGGCAACATCTTCGAGACGGGCATTTATGCTTGGACCGATATGGATATCGCCTACACCTACCGGGGATTCGAGCTGTTCGACGGTGAAATGGCGATGACCATCGGCTCGCGCAACGTCTTCGACCGCGAGGCACAGCGCTCGCCTGAGTTCGCGGGTGTCGTCGGTGGATTGCAGGATCCGCTGGGCCGAATGCTCTATGCCCGGCTCGTATACGATTTCTGACCCGGAAATCGTCCGCAACCAAAAAGGGCTCCCTCGGGAGCCCTTTTTCTTGAACGCGGCGGTTTATTTGTCCTTACTTCCATTTTCATCCCCATTCCCATCCTTGTCCTCGATTTCATAGTCAACCGGCGGCGGCTCGGCAACCGTGTCGTAGGGCGCAAGCCCCATGAGCAGACCCTCGATCTTGGCAATCCTCTCGCCCTGCATGGCAATATCTTTGCGCAGGGTGGTCTCGACATTCGCGATCTGCTTGCGCAAGGTGGCCTCGACATTCGCAATCTCCTTTCTCAGCGCGGCGTTGCTGTCGGTGATTTCCTTGCGCAAGGCGGCATCGCCATCCGCAATATCCTTGCGCAGGCTGGTCATGTCCTTGTGCCGGGTGGATTGCTGCCAGATGAACCAGACCAGCAGCACCACGAGCACCGACAGGTTTTCGGTGGCCGATGTCAACAACGCATTCAGCATGGCGAAGCTCTTACTCCCACGGCCTTGCTCTCACAGTCTTCGGGGTAAGCATAGCAGGGCTGGCCACTATGGCAAGTTTTTCGCGGATTCGGTTTTTGTGGGAAAATCAATCGATGTCGCAGCGCAAGCGGGAGTCGGGAACCAGTCGCATGTCGAGCCATTTCGCCCCGCCCGGAGTTTTGCCGTGGATTTGACCCAGATGCTTGAGCGGGCCATGGGGCATTTGCGCTCCGGGCGGCCCGGGGAGGCCGAGGGGCTGTTTCGCCAAGTGCTGTTGAGCGAGCCGAATCATCCCGTCGCTTTACACCTTCTCGGCGTGCTGTCGCATCAGTCCGGGCGCAGCGAGGCCGGGCTCGCGCTGATCAAGCGCGCCCTTGAGGTTCAGCCCGGCTATGTCGCGGCGATCAACAACCTCGGCAATGTGTACCGCGACCTCGGCCGGTTGGAAGAAGCGCTCGCGAATTACCGGCGGGCCCTCGCGATCCAGCCGGATCATGTGCCCTGCCACGGCAATATGGGGCTCGTGCTGCAATCGCTTGGCCGGCTCGATGAGGCGATTGCGAGTTACCGCAAGGCGGTGGCGCTTGCGCCGGGGGCGGCGGGTTTGCATGGCAATCTTGCCGCGGCGCTCAAGGCCCGGGGCCTGCTGGCCGAAGCCATCGCGAGCTACAGCGAAGCGATTGCGCTCGAACCCGGTTCCGCCCCCGCGCACAACAGCCTCGGCATCGCGCTGCAAAAGTCCGGCAGGGTGGGCGAGGCGGCGGCGAGTTACCGGCGGGCGCTCGCCATCGAGCCGCGCTTCGCCGAAGCCCACCGCAATCTCGGCAACGCGCTCGAGCTGCTCGGCGATCTCGCCGGGGCGGAGGCGAGCTACCGCCGGGCGCTCGAGATCAAGCCGGCGCTTGCCGGGGCCGCCGGCTCGCTCGGCTCGGTGCTGCTAGCCCAAGGGAAACTCGAGGAAGGGCTGCGACTTGAAGAGCGCGGCTTCGGCATGGTCAGATTCGATGCCGAACGGGGTGTCGGCATACAAGGGGGAGGCAGCGGTGCGGCGCATTGAAATTAAAGCCGCGGAGCCGCACTTCATCGGCGCCTGGATGATCGAACCCTTAACGCTGTGCGATCAGGTGATCGACTTTTTCGAGCGGCATCCCGAAAACCACACCCAGGGCAAAACCGCCGGCGGGCTCAACCTCGAAGCCAAGAACTCGACTGATTTGTCGATCTGGCCCCGGGACCTGGAACAGGCCGGCCACGCGCCGCTGCGGGACTATATCCAACGCCTGTTCGACTGCCACCGCGATTATCTGGAACAGTGGCCCTTCCTGAAGACCTTTTTCACCCGCGCCGACCTCGGCCCCTTCAATATCCAGCGCTACCGGCCCGGCGGACATTTCCTCAAATTGCATTCCGAGCGCACTGCGCTGGCGAGTTCACACCGGGTGCTGGCTTGGATGACATATCTGAACGATGTCGCCGAGGGCGGGGCGACGGAGTTCGCGCATCAGGATTTGGCGGTGCAACCGCGAAAGGGGCTGACGCTTATCTGGCCCGCCGAATGGACCCACGCCCACCGCGCCGGGGTGCTCCATTCCGGCGAGAAGCACATCATCACCGGCTGGCTGCACTTTCCGCCTTTCGGCGCGGGAGATTGACGCGCGGGTTGTTCATGGGTGCATTGACGTGGGGCCACAGGCGGTTACACTTGGCGGCTGAATGCGATTATCCACCCGAGAACAATGAGGCCTACGATGAAAACCAGAACATTTTTCGGCTTGCTGACTGGCTTGCTGCTGAGCTCGCCCGTTCTACCCCAGGATGGCGGCTACGAGGTTCCGCGCACGGAATGGGGCCAGCCCGACCTGCAGGGCGTGTGGAACTTTTCCTCCGACGTGCCGATGCAGCGGCCGCAGCGTTTCGGCAACCGGCAGTTTCTCAACGAGGAGGAAATGGAAGAGCGGCGGGCGCAGATCGCCTCCACCCGGGCCGCGGCCGATGAAGCCGCGGCCGAGCTTGTGCTCGACCCGGAAGCCCCGACGGCCACGAACAACCCTGGCGGCTACAACGATTTCTGGGTTGAAGTCGCCGGCCTCGCCGATGTGGTGCGCACCTCCCATATCATCCATCCCGAGGACGGCCGCATTCCCGAAGCGGTGGAAGGCGCGCCGCGGCAGTTCGGCGGCCTCGGCCCCGACATTCCCGGCGAGCGTCCGGTGCGCTATGTGGTGGGCGGCATCGCCAAAAACGGGCCGGAGGATCGGGGCCTTTCCGAGCGCTGCATCGTCGGCTTCAACTCCGGGCCGCCCTTCGTGCCGAGCCTGTACAACAACAACATGCAGATCATCCAGAACGAGGACACCGCGGTCATCATGACCGAGATGGTCCACGACGCCCGCATCGTGCCGCTGGTGGAAAGGCCGCCGCTGCATGACGACATCCGCCTCTGGTCCGGGGATTCCCGGGGTTGGTGGGATGGCGACACCCTGGTGGTGGAAACGAAAAACTTCACCGGCCTGCGCCAGACCTTCGCGAGCACCGGCACCGACTACGACATGGCGCTCACCGAGCGTTTCACCCGCACCGCCTTCGACACCGTGCAGTACGAATTCACCATCAACGACCCATCAACCTTCACCGACAAGATCACCGCGGTGGTGCCGATGATCAAGGTCGCGGGGCAGATTTACGAATACGCCTGCCACGAGGGCAACTACGGCATGCTCAACACCCTGCGCGGGGCGCGGGTCGATGAACAGCGTCTCGCCCAGGGTGAAGATCTGCCCGAGCGGCACTGAGCTTTTGTAACACAAGGACCCAAAATGAAATTCACCGCACTGATCGGTTTCACCATTTCCCTGCTTGTTATTGGCCTAATGACGGTCCCGATGGCGCTGGCCCAGGAGGACGGCATTCCGCGCACGCCCGCCGGCAAACCCGATTTCAGCGGCATCTGGCAGGCGATGACCAACGCCCATCACGACATCGAGCCACACGCGGCGGCGATGGGGCCGCATCCCGGTCTATTCGGCGCCCATTCGGCGATCCCCGCGAGCCTCGGCATCGTTGTCGGCGGGCGCATTCCCTACAACGAGCAGGCGGCGCGGGTGCGCGACGCCAACCGCGCCAACGCGCTGGAGAACGACCCGCTCACCAAGTGCTACATGCCGGGGGTGCCGAGGGCCAACTACCTGCCGTTCCCTTTCCAGATCGTGCAGTCCACCGATGTGATCCTGATCTCCTACGAATACGCCGAGTCGAACCGCATTCTGTATGTCGACCAGCCCGAGGTCGTGTCCCAGGTCGATGCCTGGATGGGGCACTCGAACGCCCATTGGGAGGGCGACACCCTGGTGGTCCGCGTGACCGGCCAGATACCCGACACCTGGTTCGACCGGGCGGGCAACCACCATAGCTGGGAAATGGTCGTCGAGGAGCGCTGGACCTACAACGGCCCCAACCACATCGACTATGAGGCGCTGATCACCGACCCGCAGACCTTCACCGAGCCGTGGACGATCCGCCTGCCGCTGTACCGCCATATCGATTCGAACATGCAGTTGCTCGAATTCAAATGCGCCGAGTTTTCCGAAGAGTTCCTCTACGGCGAATGGCGCAGGGAAGGCACCCCCATCGGCAATCCGCCGGAATAATTCTGTCGGCCCGCCTGCCGTGTTTCCGGCACCGCGGCCGATCCCTGTCGAGACTGAAAAGATGAAGAGAATTCCATTGGCACTGGCAGCGTCCGCGCTGCTCTGCTGGACATCGATGACGGCGGCCCAGGGCGATTTCCGCTTCTGGTCCGACGACAACTACGACCCGGCGATACCCACCTTCGAGCAGGTGCTCGGTCACAGCCCTGGCGAGCGGATCCCTTGGCACCGCGACGTGATCCGCTATTTCGAGGCGCTCGCCGAGGCCGCCCCGGACCGCGTGCGGATCGTCGAATACGCCACAAGCTGGCAGGGCAGGAAGCTGGTCTATGTGGTGCTGACCGCCCCGGAGAATCTGGCCCGCATCGAGGACATCCAGGCCGGAATGCGCGCATTGGCCGACCCGCGCCAGACTTCCCGGGCCGAGGCGGAGGCAATCATCGCCAGCCAGCCACCGGTCACCTGGCTCGCCTACACCGTCCACGGCAACGAAATCTCCCCCACCGACGCCGCCATGCTCACCGCGTACCATCTGCTGGCCTCAAGGGGCGATGCCCGCGTCGCCGACATCATGGATGACACCGTTGTGGTCATCGACCCATTGCAGAACCCCGACGGCCGCGACCGCTTCATCCACCATTTCACCAGCGCCCTCGGACTCGCGCCCGACTCCGACCGGATCTCCGCCGAACACAACGAACCCTGGCCCGGCGGCCGCACCAACCATTACCTGTTCGACATGAACCGCGACTGGTTCATCCTGACCCAGCCCGAAACCCGGGGCCGGGTCGCCGCGCTGCAGGAATGGTACCCGGTGGCTGTCGTCGACGCCCACGAAATGGGTGGCGACACCACCTACTTCTTCACCCCGGAAGCCTATCCCTTCAATCCCCATCTCTGGGAAGGCCAGCGCTCAAGCCTGGAATTGTTCGGCCGCAACAACGCCAGATGGTTCGATGAATTCGGCATCGACTATTTCACCCGGGAAATTTTCGACTTTTTCTTTCCCGGCTACGGCGCGAGCTGGCCCGCGTATTACGGCGCCATCTCCATGACCTACGAACAAGCGTCCTCCAGGGGGCTCGCCTACCGCCAGTACGACGGCAAGGAGCTGACCTTCGCGGAAACGATCCGCAACCACTTCCTGACTTCGCTCGCGACCGCCGAAACCGTCGCCGTCAACCGCGAGCGCCTGCTGACCGATTTCTACAACTACCGGGCGACGGCGATCGAGGAGGGCGGGGAGGAGGAAAACCGCGCCTATCTGTTCCCGGTCCAGGCCGACCAGGCCGCGGTGGTCCGCATCGCCGGCCTGCTTGGCCGGCAGGGTGTGGAAGTGCTGCGGGCGGGCGCCGGTTTCGCCGCCTGCGGTGTCGATTACGCCGCGGGCAGCCACCTCATTCGCGCCGACCAGCCCGCCAAGCGCTTCATCCGCACCATGCTCGAGCCCCAGGTTTCCATGGAGGACTTTTTCATCGCCGAACAGGAGGAGCGGCGGGCGAACAACCTGCCGGACCAGATCTATGACGTCACCGCCTGGTCGCTGCCGCACATGTTCAATGTGGACATGAACATCTGCAACCGCTTTCCCACCGGCGATTTCGCCAGCGCGGGGGAGGAAATGGTGATTCCGGCCGCGGTGCGGGGCGGGGAGGCCAGCGTCGCCTATCTCGTCCCCTGGGGTTCGGCCCCGGCGGCGCGCCTGCTCGCCAGGGGCCTGCTCGCCGGGCTCGACATCAAGAGCAATGACCTGGCCTTCACCAATCTCGGCCGCGAATATCCCGCCGGCACGCTCATCATCGACGTGGCCGACAATCCCGCCGATCTGCACGGGATGATGTCGAGCCTCGCCGCCGAAACCGGCGCCGAAGTCATTGCCGTGAACGATAGCTGGGTTACCGATGGCCCGAGCTTCGGCAGCGCAAATGTCGCGCGCTTCAACGCGCCGAAAGTCGCCATGGCCTGGGATGAACCGACCTCGGCCTACAGCGCCGGCAATACCCGTTTTGTCATCGAGCGGCAGTTCGACTATCCGGTGACGCCGATCCGGGCGGACCGGCTCGCCCAAGCGGACCTCGACCGCTATCAGGTGCTGCTGTTGCCGCTCGCCGGCGGCGGTGGCTACCAGTCCGCCCTCGGCGAGGCGGGAATCGACAATATCCGCAGATGGGTCAACAACGGCGGCGTGCTGATCGCCCTCGGCAACGCCACCCGCTTCCTCGCCGACCCGGAGGTCGATCTGCTGGCGATCCGCCGCGAGCGGGCGGTGGTCGAGGAGGCGGTCGAAGCCACCGCCCCGGAAGAGGGCGGGGATTCGCGCACCGTGGCGGGAAGCTATATCGCCGAAGAGGAAGGCTACCGCGAGCGCATCGCCGCGCTCGAAGCCGACCCCTATGGCGTCGCCGGAGTGATCGTCAAGGCCGATGTGCATCCCGAACACTGGCTCAGCGCCGGGGTGGCGCCGACGCTCAATGTGCTCGTTCGCGGCCCCGACGTTTACACCCCGATTCGCTTCAACGACGGCGTCAATGTGGCGCGCTTCCAAGGCCCGGACGAGTTGATGACCAGCGGCTACCTGTGGGAGGAGAACCGGCGGCAGCTTGCCTACAAGCCATTCGTTGTGGCCCAGCCCAGGGGCGCGGGACAGGTCATCGCCTTCACCCAGGACCCAACCGTGCGCGCCTATCTCGATGGTCTCAACGTGATTCTGATGAACGCCATCTTCCGGGGCGCCGCCCACGCCCGCCCGGTGCGGTGAATTCGTTGCCCGGACGTCAAAAAAGACGTCAAAAAAACAACAAAAGGGAATCATCATGACAATACTGGACCGTTTGACGTGGCCCTGCCTCGGCATGGTTTTTGTGTGCGGCGCCGCGCTCGCGCAGGCCCCGGCGGACGGCGCCGACCAAGCCGTTGATGGGGGGATCGAAGAAACCGAAGTCGAGTCATCGGCCCTCGACGAGGCCGTCGGCGACCAACTCGTCGATGAGATCGTCATCACCGGCTCGCGCATCCGCCGCGACGCCTATTCGGACTCGCTGCCGCTGACGGTGATCACCAACGAGCAGGCATTGCTCGCCGGCCTCGACAATGTGTCCGACATCCTCCAGGGCAGCGCGCTCGCCTCGGGGGTGCAGGTCGACAACAGCTTCAGCGGCTTTGTCGTTTCCGGCGGGCCGGGCGCGAGCACTTTCGGCCTGCGCAATCTCGACGCCGGCCGCACCCTCGTCCTGCTCAACGGCCGCCGCTTCACCCCGGCGGGCACCCGGGGGCAGGTCGCCAGTGTCGATCTGAGTTCGATTCCCTTCATCGCAGTCCAGCGCATCGAGGTGCTCAAGGACGGCGCGTCCTCGGTCTACGGCGCCGACGCCGTGGCGGGGGTGGTCAACATCATCACCCGCCGCCGCTTCGACGATTTCGTGGTGGAAGTCGATTGGCAGGACGATGCCGACTACGGCGCCGTCAGCATGATCTGGGGCCGCACCTTCGACCGCGGCTACATCGACATCGCGCTGGAAACCTCGAAGTTCGGCCCGGTCACCCGCAACGAGCGCGAGTTCGCGGCCTGCAATGAACGTCCGCTCAGCAATGGCGGGGTGCATCCATCGCTGTTCGCGCCAACCCGGGGCAAGTGCTTCGGCACGGTTCACGCTTTCGTCGATGTCTACAACCTTGGCGAATCGCCGATTTCGATGGTGCCCGACCCGAACGGCAACCTGTTCGGCGAGGGCCTGCCCTGGCGCACGGCGACCTACGACGCCGACGGCAACCGCATCGTCGAGCCCCATCTGCGCGACGACCGCAACTGGTCCGCCGAGGACCTGCTGCCCAAGCGCGCCCTGACCCAGATCTACAGCGACGGCCTGCTCGATCTTGACCTCGGCGACGCCCTCGGCGCGGCGAGCGCGACCTACGAGTTCTATTTCAGCCGCCGGGAAGACGAATACAACAATGGCTACGGCCAGTTCTTCCCTTTTGTGCATCCGAACAACCCCACCAACCCCTTCGGCCCGCTTGGCGGCATCGCCCAACCGGTGATCATGAGCTACGAATTGCGCGATCCGATCTCCGCGGTGGAAAACGACGTCACCGCGCTCAACCTCGGCCTCGAAGGCGACCGCGGCGACTTTTCCTGGGACTTCGATATCGGCTACTCCTACAGCCGCGGCGGCTGGAACTACGACGCCTGGCTCAAGGACAGGGTGGCCCGCTCGCTGTCGAGCGAAGTCGGCCCGGATGGCGCGCTGCGCTGCGCCTTCGATCTCCAGCAGTTGTATTTCGGCGCGAGTTTCGAGGACCCGGTGTTGGCGCGGCTCCTCTCCCAAGGGGTCGATCCAGGCTGTGTGCCGATGAACCTGTTCACGCCGATGGCGCTGCGCGGCGGGGTCGATCAAGCGGCCATCGATTACATCAGCGAGCGGCAATTCCTCGAAACCGACTACGATCTGCTCACCGCCGCCTTCCATCTCGAAGGCCGCCTGTTCGACCTGCCCGCGGGCGAGGCCCGGGGCGTGCTCGGCCTCGAATGGCGCGGTCGGGAAATCGACGACCGGCCCTCCGAAGCCTCAGGCCTCGACAATCAATGGGGCTTCACCGGCGCCGGCCGCACCCAGGGCGACGACCGTGTTGGCGAGGCCTACGGCGAAATCGAATTCCCCCTGCTCGCCGGCCGCCCCTGGGCGGAAGAGTTGACGCTCAACACTTCCTACCGCTGGACCGACTACAGCTCCTACGGCGACGACACCACCTGGCGCGCGCTGGTCAACTATTCGCCAAACACGACTTTCCGCCTGCGCGGCTCGCTCGGCACCTCGTTCAGGGCGCCGGCGCTGTACGAGCTGTTCCTGGCGAACCAGACCGGCTTCGTCAACGCCCGCTTCGACCCCTGCAACAATTTCCGTGATCCTTCGAGCGATATCGACACCGGCAGCGAGCGCTACCAGAACTGCGCCAGCTTGGAAGAGCAGGGCATACTGCCGCCGGGCTACAGCGCCACCCAGTCGATCAACTCGATCACCGGCGGCAATCTCGACCTGAAAGCCGAGACCTCGCGCTCGAAAACCTTCGGCCTGGTGGTGACGCCCGACCTCGCCGACTGGCTGCCGGCGCTTGGCGTCGACATGAATCTGGCGGTGGACTATTACGATATCGACTTGAGCAATTCGATCTCGCAACTCGGCGTTGGCACGGTGCTTTCGCGTTGTTACAACTCGCCCGGTTTCTCGGCCCCCGAGTGCGCCCTCGTTGGCGAACGCAACGAGAACGGCCAGTTGAGCTCGGTGAATTCCTCCTTTGTCAACGTCGCCCTCGAAAGGTCCAGGGGCTTTGATGTTTCCCTTCGCACCGACCGCGAATTCGGCTTTGGCGACCTCAGCGTCGACTTGCTGGCGACGCGGGTGCTGAACTACGAGTACGGCCTCACCGGCGAAAGCGTGCCGACTGAATACATCGGCCTCCACGCCTATCCCAAATGGCGCGGCGAGGCCGATGTTCGCTTCAACTGGCGCGATTTCACCTTCACCTGGGCGATGGACTACATCGGCTCGACCGACGAGGAGCCGGTCTACACCCTGGCCGAAGACGAGTCCGTGACCAACATCCACCGGGCGGACAGCCGGCTGTACCACACCCTGTCGGCGCGCTACACCGACCCCAACGGGCGCTATGTCTGGATTGTCGGCCTGCTCAACGCGCTCGATGAAAATCCGCCGGTGGTGGGCTGGAGCGGCTTTTCGCCGTCCCTGGCCGCGCCGGTCAACTACAATATCCCCATCGGCGCCGGGTACGAGTATCTCGGCAGGCGCCTGTTCACCTCGCTGAGCATAAGTTTCTCGGGTCCCTGAGCGGATGTTGGAGGAAAGGGCGGAACCATGAAACGCAAGGGAATACTCGGCGGATTCGCCGCCTTGTGCGCGCTGGCGGCCGTCGCGCCGGTCTTGGCCCAAGGTCAAGATCAAGTCCAGTCCCAGCGCGCGGAGCCGCCGCCGCTGGAAGCCTTCGCCATGCGGCCCATCATTCTCGATGTGGACCTGTCGCCCTCCGGCGAGCATCTGGCGGTGGTGCGGCTGCCGGGGCAGGGCGGCAACTACGTCATCCAGGTGTACCGCACCGACGACATGGCGGCCCCGCCCCACACCCTCGGCGCCGAACACATGGACATCGTCGGCATCAGTTGGGCCAACGACGAGCGCCTGCTCGTGCGCACCCGGCAGCCGGTGGAAGTTCCGGGGCGCCGGGTCGGTTACAACCAGCCCGGCATCGGCCTCGCCGGCAGGGTCAAGACTTACGCATGGAAGCTGCTTTCCGTGGGGATCGAAGGCGGCCGCTGGGTCGAGTTGCCAAGCAAGTCGAACATCGCCCGCTTCGCCTCGGAAACCGTGGTTCAGCGCCTCGGCAGCCCGGGTCTCGTCCATCGCCTGCCCGATGAAGATGACTGGGTGTTGATCGAGTGGTTCGGCTCCAACGATGTCGGCACCGAGATCTTCCGCGTCAACATCGAGGACGGGCGCAGCGAATCGGTGCTGCAGCTCTCCTCCAGTTATTTCGACTACCGGTTCGACTACGATGGCGATCTGCGCATCCGCTCGGTGGTGGCCCGCAACGAGAACCGCATCCACATGGAGTACCGGCTCAAGGATGAAAGCGGCTGGAACGAATGGCTCAGCTACGATGTCGACGATCGCCGGCCGCTTTCGGTGATTGGCTTCGTTCCCGGCGAGCCGAATCAGGTCTATGTGCTTTCCGCCCAGGGTCGGGACACCGAAGGCATCTTCCTCTACGACATGACGGCCCCCGAAGCCGAGGCCGAACTGCTGTTCGCCATCGACCGCTTCGATGCCGGCAATGTCGTCACCGCCTGCATTTCCCAGGCCTGCATCGATGGCGACGAGGACCCGCGGCTGGTGGGCTTCTACTACATCGGCGACGCCCCGACGATCTACTACGTGGACGAGGAGGCCGAGCGGCTCCAGCGCTCGATCGACGGCGCCTTGCCCGCGGGCAATTTCAACGCCATCCGCGACCGGGCGGCGGACGACAAGTACATCGTCATCCGCTCAACCGGCCCGAAGGAGCCGGGCCGCTACTATCTGCTCACCGACAAGCGGCAACTCCAGTTGCTCGGCCAGACCACGGCGGTCGAGCCGGAACAACTCGGCGACAGCCAAGTCGTCTGGTTTGAGGCCCGGGACGGCATGCTGCTCAACGCCGTGCTGACCCTGCCGCCCACCGGCGAGCCGCCCTATCCCACCATCGCCAACCCCCACGGCGGGCCCCAGTCGCGGGATGCGCTGCACTGGAATTCATCGTATTGGGACGAATGGCCGCATCTGCTCGCGAGCCGGGGCTACGCCGTGCTCCAGCCCAATTTCCGCGGCTCGACCGGTTTCGGCTACGAATACTTCGCCGCCGGCGACCGGCAATGGGGCTACAAGATGCAGGATGATGTCGATGACGGCATGCGGTTCCTTGTCGAGCAGGGCATCGCCGACCCGGAGCGGCTGGCGATCTTCGGCTGGAGCTATGGCGGCTATTCGGCCATGGTCGGCGCCATGCGCGAGCCGAACCTCTACCGGTGCTCGATCGCCGGCGCCGGGGTGAGCAGCATGGAGTTGATCGCCAAGGAGGAATGGAACTACCGCTTCCGCGAAATGTTCCAGCGCACCCGGGGCGGTCTTTCACCCATCGAGAACATGGACAATGTCAACATCCCCGTGCTGCTCGTCCACGGCGACCGGGACCTGATCGTGCCGATCCGCCACAGCGACCTGTTCGCCCTCGAGCTTGAGCGCCGCGGCAAGCCCTTCCGCTACGAAAAGCTCATCGACGCCGCCCACACCGTGGACACCCTCGGCTTCGACCACAACATGCAGTTCTACACCGCCCTGTTCGATTTTCTCGACAAGGACTGCGGTTTCTAGCCGCGCAACTTGCGCATGCCAAGCAACACTGCGGCCGCGCAGCAGAAAGGCGCCAGCCGTTCGAGGATTTCGCCCGGGGTGTTCGGCAGCAGGTAGAACAGCACCGACAGCGAGAAGCCGGTCAGTATCGACAGCAGGATCGCTTGGGCGGGCGCCTCGTATCCCGCCAGCCGCAGGAAAACCAGCGGCCCGAAAGCCGAACCGAGGGCGATCCAGGCGAACAGCACCCGGTTGAAGATGCTTTCTGGCAGGTAAACCGCCACCGCCACCGCCGCCGCCACCAGCGCGACGATCACGATCCGCGAAACCCGCAGCAGCGATGCCCGCCCCCGGTGGCCAAGGCCCAGATCGTGGGCGATGACGCCCGCCGCCACCAGCAACTGGCTGTCGGCGGTGGACATGATCGCCGAAAGCACCGCCGCGAGCAGCACCGCGCCGATGATCGGCGGCAGCAGTTCCTCGTTGACGCGGAAGAACACGGTTTCGGGGTCGCCGAGTTCGGGCAGCAGGATGCGCCCAGCCAAGCCGAGCGCGATCATGCCGATAAAAACCACGAAATACCAGATCGTCACGATCCAGCGCGCCCACAGCAGCGCCCGCCCGTCGCGCAGCGCCATGAAGCGCACGAGCAGATGCGGCTGGCCGTAGGTGCCGATGCCGATGCTGATGCCGCCGACGACAACGCCCGCGGCGAACCAGAATCCGCCGCCAGCGACAAAGCTCACCTGCTCGGGGCTGCCAACGGTGTGCAGTCCCGCGACCAGCCCCGGCATCCCGTCGACGGCGATCATCGCGGTTGCTGGCAGCAGCACGGCGGTAACCGCCATCAGGAAGCCTTGCAGGGTGTCGGTGACGCTCACCGCCCAGAAGCCGCCGAGGAAAGTGTAGATCAGGATGATCAGCGCGCCGGCGGCGATGCTGGCGGACAGTGGAATGTCGAAGGTGGCGGAAAACATGTTGCCGGCGCCCTGGAATTGCGCGGCGACATAGAACACGAAGGAAAAAATGATGACCGCCGAGGACAGGTAGACGATGGCCCGGCGGGAGCGGCCTTCGGTTCCGTGGGCCAGGAAGTCGGTCAGGGTCAGGTGGTCGTGGGCGCGGCTGTGGCGCATCAGCCGCGGCGCGATCCACCACCAGGCCACAAACATGCCGCTGATCGACCCCAAAGCGACCCAGACCGCCGAAACCCCAGCCGCATAGGCGAGTCCGCTCAAGCCGAGCAGGGTCCACGCCGAGGAGGCGCTCGAAGCGTAGCTGACGCCGGCCACCACGGGGCCGAGCTGGCGGCCGCCGAGAAAGAAATCCGCCCCGTCCGCGGTGCGGCGCGAGGCCCAGAATCCGATGCCGAGCAGCGCGGCTTGGTAAACCACCAGCACGGCGATGACAATGTCGGCTCTTTCCATCGTGGGCGCGCAACCGTGAACAAGTCGATTCGTGGTTAACCAGCGGTTAACCAGCGGTTAACCAACGGTCAACCATAACACGCGATGTGCTTGCTGGTGTGCTACTATCCGCCGCAATTCGGGGCATGCAGCCACAGGTTTCGTGTGGGTGAAAAGCAAACCAACAAGATATTCACTGGCCGTTGTGGCGGCAGCCTTTCTCGCCGGCTGCGCGCTGCCGGGTTCGCTGCTTCCCTTCGCCCCGGAAGCCGGGCCGGATTCCGTCCCTGACACCACCACGGACACCGCCCTGGCATTGCTGCCGGAACGGTTCGCCGCGAGCGGGGGCGCCGGACGCCCGCAACCCCTGGCCTGGTGGGAATCCTTCGCCGACCCGGTGCTCAACCAAGTGGTCGAAGTCGCGCTCGACAGCAATCTGGACCTCGCCCAGGCGGTGGCGCGGGTCGATCAGGCCCGGGCCCGGGCCCGCATCGCCAATGCGCTTGCCTACCCGCGGCTGAATCCAATCGCGGGCGCCGACGACTTCGATATCCCCACGGACGCCGGAATCGGCGCGCAGCTTGACGAGCTTGGGCTCGGTTCCGATCTGACCGAAGCCTTCGGCATAACGCTGCCCGAGCGCCTCGGTTTGACCACCTACACCCTCGGGGCGGAATTCGCCTACGAGGTCGATTTCTGGGGCCGCAACCGCAACACCCGGCTTGCCGCCGGGGCGCGGCGGCTCGCCTCGGAGTCGGATTATGTCGCCGCCAGCATCTCGGTGCTCGCGGAAACCATCCGCACCTACCTGGAGCTGGTGGATCTGCGGCGCCAGCGCGAGCTGGGGGTAGAGAACATCGCACTCCTGGAAGAACGCGAGGCCCTGGCGCAATCGCGCTATGAGAGTGGATTGATCGAAGCCCAGGAGTTGTACGCCACCCGCCGGGCCCTGCGCGACGCGCGCGCGGGCTTGCCGCAACTTGAAGCCGGGCTGGCCGAAGCCGGCGCGCGGCTGTGGATTCTGCTCGGCGGATTCCGCGGGGACATCGCGGCCTCGCTGCCCGCCGAATTGGCCATCGCCGGCGGCGGCGAGCCGGTGCCCGCGGGGATACCCGCCGATTTGCTCATTCAACGTCCCGATGTGGCCGCCGCCAGGCAGCGCATGGAGGCGGCCCGTTTCGCCCTCGGCGCCAGACGCGCCGAATTGCTGCCGTCGCTGTCGCTGACGGGGTCGATCGGCCTGCGGGCCACCGATGCCGGCGACTGGTTCGATCCAGACCAATGGTTCCGCAATCTCAGCGCCAATCTGCTCGGGCCGGCGATCCAGGGCTCGCGCCTGCGCGATAATGTCGAATTGGCCGAGGCGCAACTGAACGAGGCCGCGGCCGCTTACGGCGGTGCCGTCCTTACCGCCGTCAACGAAGTCGAAGCCGCCCTGTCGGGCCTCGAGGCCGGCCGCCGCCGCCACGAGGTACTCGTTTCCTTTCTCGAGGAAGCCCGGGCCGAAGCGGCATTGCGGGACGAAAGGTATTCCGCCGGCATCGGCAGTTACGGGGATGCGCTGCGCGCGGCGCAGGTCCGCGTCGGCGCCGAGGCCGCGCTTGCCGCGGCGGAGCGCGATCTCGGCCTGGCCCGGCTGGCCCTGCACCGGGCGCTGGGTGGCGCCTGGATCGCCGAAGATGCGCAATATGTGTCGAACGAGTGAACGCCATGGGCAAAGTTAGCGGAGTTTTCGTCGCCATGGGCATCCTTGCCGCGTCCGTGGTTCTGGCGATGTTGCTGGTCTCGCTGGCGCCGGAGCCGGAAAGCCGCGAATTGCCGCCCCAAATGCCTTATGTGCTGACCGGCGCGGCGGCCGCCTCGCCGGGAGCGATCAGCGTATTCGGGTCGGGAACCGTGCGGCCGGCCCGGGAGGTCGATATCTCTCCGCAGGTGGGCGGCCGGGTCGAGAACGTGAATCCCGCCCTGGTGAGCGGCGGGCGGGTGGCAGCGGGGCAGACACTGTTCCAGATCGAACAGGAGGATTACCGCTATCGGGTCGAGGTCGCCATGGCCGATGTGGCGGCGCGGCGGGTCGCCTTGCTCGAAGCCCGGGAGCAGGCGGAAATCGCGGCGGAGGAATATGGCAGCTTTTCCCGGCGGCAATCCGGCGCCGCGCCCGCGGAACCGAGCCCGTTGACCTTGCGGCAGCCGCAATTGCAGGCCGCCGAGGCCGCGCTTGCCCGGGCCGAGGCCGAGCTCGCCCAGGCCCGGCTCGATTTGTCGCGAACCGCGGTTGCCGCCCCCTTCGACGGCTATGTGCGCGCGGAGTCGGTCGCCGCCGGCCAGATCGTGGCGCCGGGGCAAATCCTTGGCAGCCTGTTCGCGGCGGATGCGGCGGAAGTTCCGGTGGCGCTGCCCGATGGCGACGCCGCCCTGATCCCCGCGCTTTGGAGCTTGGGTGTGGCGGGCGGCGCGGCGGGCGAATCGCAAGCGGCGGCGGCGCGTGTAATCGCCGAGTACGGCGGGCGGCGTTTCGCCTGGAGCGGCCATGTTGACCGGGCCGAGGCCTCGGTCGATGCGCAAACGAGAACCGTCGATGTCGTCATCCGCGTGCCGGAACCCTTCGTTCCGGGGTCGCCGCTCGACGGCCCGGCGGCCGGCGGCAATCCGCCCCTGCTCATCGGCGGGTTCGTCGATGTCGAGATCGAGGGCATCGCGATGGCGGATGTGTACCGGATTCCGCGCGCGGCGCTGCAAGCCGGCAACGAAGTCTGGGTGGTGGACGACGGCGCGGTGGGTATCGTCCCGGTTCGCGTTTTGCAGCGCGCCGACGATGCGGCCTATGTTTCCGGCGCGCTCGCCGATGGCCAGCCGGTGATCACCGGCGGCCTGCAATTCGCCGTTGAAGGCATGCGCGTGCTGAGCGGAGCCGGGCCGTTGCAATGAGCGCCGGCGATCCATACCAGGGCGATCCATACCAAGGAGAACCGCCGGGCCCCCTCGGCTACATGGCCGGCAACGGCGTGGCCGCCAATCTGCTGATGCTGGGCATCGTCCTCGCCGGCCTCGTCTCGCTGACCGGGCTCGTGCGGGAAGCCTGGCCGGTGCTGTCGTTCAACACCATCGAAGTCGCCGTGGCCTGGCGCGGAGCGAATCCCGGAGAGATTGAAGAATCGATCATCGAGAAGATCGAGGATCAGGTGCGCGGCCTGAAGGATGTCCACAAGGTGCGCTCCGTGGCCGCGCCCGGCATCGCCTCGGTGCTGATCGAGATGAAAACCAGCGCCGACATGGGCGAGGCGCTGGACAACATCGAATCCGCCGTCAGCCGCATAGACAATTTCCCGGAAGGCGCCGAACGCCCGGTGATCGCCGAGACGGACAACTCCCGCAGCGCCGTGCGGTTGGTGATCCACGGCGATGTCGGCGAGCGCGCGCTGAAAGGTTTCGCGCTTCAGGTGGAAAGCGAACTCGCCGCCCTGCCCGAGGTGACCCGGGTCGAAGTCTCCGGCGCGCGGGATTACGAAATATCCATCGAGGTGCCGGCGCGGCGGTTGCGCGCCCTTGGCCTCACGCTCGAGGACATCGCCGCCGCCATCCGCGACGATTCGCTGAACCTGCCGGCCGGCCGCATTGAAACCACCGAATCCCAGGTGCGCCTGCGCACTTTGGGCCAGCGCTATGTGCAGCGGGACTTCGAGGATATCGTCATCCTGGCGCGCGACGACGGCGCCGCGCTGCGGCTCGGCGACATCGGCGTCGTGCGCGACGGATTCCGCGACAGCGATCTCATTCTCCGCAACCAGGGCGAGCCGGCGGTGTTCGTCGAGGTGTTCAGCGCGCCAAACGAACAAGTGAACGACATCGCCAACGCGGTGCTCGCGCATATCGCCGGGGCGGTCGAACCCGCGGCGCCGGATGGCATCGGCATCACGGTCTGGAACGATGAATCCCGGCAATACACCGAGCGCGCCGAAATCCTGCTGAAGAACGGCGGCCTGGGATTGCTGCTGGTGCTGACCGCGCTGGCCCTGTTCCTGGAAATCCGGCTGGCGTTTTGGGTCAGCGTTGGCCTTGCGGTGACTTTCATCGGCGCCTTGGCGGTGATGCTGCTGTTCGGCATCTCGATCAGCACCGTTTCGCTGTTTGTGTTCGTGCTCGCCATCGGCATCGTCGTCGATGACGCGATCATCGTTGCCGAGAGCATCGACAGCGAGCGCGGCCGGGGCACGCCGGCGCTCGCCGCGGCCATCCGCGGCACGCGCCGCATCGCGCTGCCGCTGACATTCGCCGTGCTCACCTCCATCGCCGCCTTCATGCCGCTGCTGTTCATTCCCGGCGGCCTCGGCGAGTTGTGGCGCCCGCTGCCGGTGATCGTCATCGGCATGTTGGCGATTTCCCTGGTCGAGTCGCTGTTCGTTCTGCCCCACCACCTGTCGAATTTGCGCGGTGGGGAGGAGGGCGTCCGCTCGCGGGAGTGGCCGGCGGAGCGCCATCTGGCGCGAATCCAGCAAGCGGTGCGGATGCAACTGCAGCGCTTTAGCGATGGCCCGCTGCAAAGGATGCTGGTGTTCACCACGGCGCAACCGCTGGTGATCATCGCCGGCGCGGTCGCCGCGCTGGTACTCAGTATTTCGCTGATTCCCGCGGGAATCGTGCAGACGACCTTCGCCGATATCGTGCAAAGCGATTTCGTTACGGCAACCGTGGAAATGCCCGACGGCACCGTCGCCGCGCGAACCGCGGAGGTGGCCGAGGCGCTGCGCGGGGCCGGCCTGGCCGTTATCGAGGACGCCGCCGAAGAACGGGAGTTGCCCTTGGCGGAATTGCTCATGGGGGATCTGCTGATGGTGGGGCAGGGCCCGAGATTCGAGGGGGGCAGCGTCTCCGCCGAGCCATCGCTGAATCCCCGGGCCGATTTGGCCTTTGTGCAATTCAAACTCGTCAGCGCCCAGGACCGCGACGTGACCACGATTGAACTCGCCCAGCGCTGGCGCGAGGCGGTGGGCGTGCTGCCCTATGTGCGCAATGTTTCCATCACCGGCGAGGCCTTGACCCTGGGCAACGCGGTGGAGGCCAAGTTGTCGCACCCGGACCCGGCCCGGCTTGCCATGATCGCCGATGAAACCATCGCGCGCCTGCGCGAGGTTGGCGGCGTCTTCGATGCGCGTTCGGACTATGTGCCGGACATTCGCGAGATTCAACTCCGGCTGTTGCCCGAAGCGCGCTCGCTGGGGCTCACGGCGGACTCGCTGGCGAATCAGGCGCGGGACGCCTTTGTCGGCGCGGAAGCGCAGCGAATCCAGCGCGACGGCGAGGAGTTGCGGGTGATGGTGCGGCTGCCCGAGGCCGAGCGGAACTCGATCAGCGATATCGAGCGCTATCCGATCCGGGTGGCCGGCGGCGATGTGCCGCTGAGCCAGGTGGCGGCGGTGGAATTGGCCGCTTCGGCGACTTCGATCCGGCGCGAGGAGGGCCAGCGCGTGATCACCGTCGCCGCCGATGTGGATTTGACGGAAATCTCGGCGAACGAGGCGAATGCGATTCTCGCCGGGGAAATACTCGCCGAACTGGCCGAGACGCATCCCGATCTGGTTTTCGAATACGGCGGCGTGCAAGCGCAACAGATCGAATCGCTCGACTCGCTCTACCGGGGTTTCGCCATCGCCCTGCTGTTGATTTACTCGCTGCTCGCGATTCCCCTGCGCTCCTATGGCAAGCCGCTGATCATCATGTCGATCATTCCATTTGGTCTGATCGGCGTGATTCTGGGGCACTGGGTGCTGGGGATTCCCGTCGGCGCATCCACCGTGATGGGTGTGCTCGGGTTGAGCGGGGTGCTGGTCAACGACTCGCTGGTGATGGTCGATTTGATCGGTCAACGCACCCGCGAGGGCATGGCGCCGCGGCAGGCGGTGATCGAAGGCGCCAAGGGGCGGTTCCGGCCGATATTGCTGACCTCGATCACCACTTTTCTTGGATTCACGCCGCTGATATTCGAGTCTTCCATCCAGGCGCAGTTTTTTCTGCCGTTCGCCGCTTCGCTGGGAATCGGCATTCTCGTCGCCACCGGCATCCTGATGCTGCTGGTGCCGGCGATCTCGATTTTGCAGCTTGAACTGGCCGCGCCGCGGGCGAAGAAGCTCAGGACAGCCTGAGAACCTCATGGATGATGCATAGCGGTATCGGCCCGAACGCCAGCACGTAGCCGATGGGCCGGGCGATTTTCATGACGGCGGGGGGAATCTCCTTGCGCCGCACCCATTCCACAGCCGCCGTCAGCATCGCCAGGCCATCGACGATGGGCCCGGGCAACAGGTTGATGATGCCGAATCCGAGCGAGAACAAGGCGAAAAGCTTCAGGTAGTCGTCCACGCCGAGCTCCGCCCGGTCGATGCCCAACTGGGTAAGCTGCATGCCGCCGCCGAAATTGAGCACGCTCAATTCGCCAAACAGCATCTTGATGCCCGCCACCGCCGTGGACCAGAAAATGCGCACGCTATCAACGGCGGCGCCGTACACCCCGGCGAACAACCCGCCGGCGCCTTGGTCCGGTTCCGCGGGCGTCACGCCGAGGTATTGGAACACGTCCACCCAGGCGACATCCGACTGCCAGTCCTCGACCGCCAACTCGTAACGCTCGGTCTCGCCGTCGCGCAACACATCGAGGCTGATGGTGCCGGTTTGGCCGACCCGGCTCATCAAGCCCAGGCCAACATCGGTCCAAGTGTCGGTCGCCGCGCCATCGACTTGCGCGATCAGGTCGCCCGCGCGCAGCCCGGCGGTGAAGCCGCGGCCTTCGGCGTCAACCGAATCGATCGATGCCGGCGTTGGCGTGTGGAATCCCACATAGGCGACCGCGAGCAGCAGGAAGGTCATCGCAAAGTTGGCGGCGGGCCCCGCGGACGACACCAGCAGCCGATTGAACGCGGGATGGGAATCCCACTCTTCGGAACTTATTTGCATCGAGGCGTTGGGGAACATGCCCAGATACATTTCCGTGCCGTGCCGGTCTTTCCACATGCGTATTTTCGGCCCAACGGCGACGTACATCCGCTTGACTTTCATACCCACCCGGTTGGCGGTAAGAAAATGTCCGAATTCATGGACATAGTTGAACAAGATCGATGAAATGATCAGAATGATGATCACGTCCATAGCCTATACCCCCTCAGTTCTCACCGCTTTCTTGCGGTTTCAACGCGCACCGTCAATACCTGCAGTCAATGCCTCGACTTGATTAGAAACTTGAGATCGCCCCGCGGCCCATTGGTTGGAAACGGATTCAGTTTCAACTTGGCGTTTTTGGGCGTCACTTCAATATTGAATCGGTGCAGGATCATGAGCACATTGACGGCGATTTGCACTTCCGCCCATCTTTGACCCAGGCAGGCGTGGGTGCCGAGACCGAACAAACCCCAGGCGCCGGGCCGTTTGTGCTCTTCCCTGTCGGGCAAATACCGGTCGATGTCGAATTCCAGCGGGTCTGGATAGTTCGCCGGCATGTAGTGCGGCGCCGTGCCCGCAATCAATACCCGTTGACCGATATTGAGCTCGTAATCCTGAAACGTGCAGTGGTTCACCACATCGCGCAGTTGCATTGGCACCGCGGGAAAGAGCCGGAAAGTTTCCATAATCGTCCGCATCGTAATGTCGAGCTTGTCCGACAACAGATCTTCCGGGCCGGGGTCGCCATCTGCGAACAGGTTGTCCGCCTCCTCCTGCACCTGTTTGTGGAGCTCGGGCCGAACCGCCAGGCTGTGAAGAAGGAAGCCGAGGCCATTCGCCATATATAGCGCGGTGATAAGCGGCATGACCAAAGCGAATTTCATGTCCACTTCGGGCAGGAATTGCGGGTCGGAGCGGTGCAGGGCGATCAAATCGTCCACCACATCCCGCGGCCGGTTGCCGCGCTGGGCCGACGAGTGGGCCGTATAGATCTTGAGATACAAGTCATCGATTTGCCGACGGATGCGGCGCATGCGGGGCGTGTGCATCATAAACTCGGGCAAGGTGTGCTGCACATGGGTCAAAAGCGCCCGATTTTTGAATACCAGCAAATCTTTCATGATGTACGATGTGTCGATGCCAACCTGAAGCTGCGAAGTCTGGCCCGACATGTGATGTCGCAACACGGGCAGAGCCTCCATGACCTCTCCGACTTTCCAAGTTTCCAGCGATGCCCGAATTTCCGCATAGAGTTCATCCAGCCGCTCGAACAGCCGGGCGCGCGAATGCGCGTGCCGCTGCGCTTTGCGCATGCGGAAATGCTCCGCCCCCTCCATTCCGGTCATCGAGCGGGAGGCTTGGAATACCTTCTGCTCAAATTCTTCAATATAACCCTTGGCGTTCAGGTACAGCCGCCCGTGGCGATTCACCCAGATATTGGCCTCGTTCCCCACCAGGCAAACGAGCGGTTTGCCGAATGGGGGCTTTATCGCAAACACCGGACCATATTCCGCGTGAAGATCGGCGAATACTCGCGGCGCATTCAACTCCCGCATTGATGGTTGCGTCAGCAATTTCAAAAGTTTGACTTTCGGAATGGGCTTGGTCACCTGTTTGGCGAGTGACAGGTGGAGCGAGCTTTCCGCCACCGCTTTGGTGACCGATCTCGTTACGAGGTCGAGGTTTTCGATAAACTCGATCCGGTCGATCACGGAAGGCAGATAGGCATCGGGTTCCAGCAGGAACCGGAATGCGTCGCAGGCGTTGGCGAGGCCGATCAGGAGCACGTCGCGCGGATCGGGAATGACGGTTTCATCCAACACCGTGGCGATAATGCGCTGTCGTACCTCGGCCTTGGATTGCGCATCGACAAGCGTTTGGCCCGAGGCCGATTTTTTCCGCGACAGCGACCAGAAACCGCCGGAGTGCCGATTGAGCAGCCCTTTTTCCTCAAGTCGCCCCAAGGTCGCTTCGAGCACATCATCGGCCTTGGGCGCGCACTTTTCCACCCAGTATTGCACCGTTTGCGATTCCGGGTAGGTGGCGATCTGTTCCAGCAAGGGGTCGAGCAGCTGGTTCCCGGTTGGCTTCGACTCAAGCGTTTTCATTTGCTCGAGATCCATATCGATGCGCCGCTCAAGCGAAAGATCCGCCAACTGGGCGCCGACCAAAGCGCAGGAAAGGTTCCAGCCCGCGACTTGCTCCATGTAGCCGCTTTCTTCACTCAGCAGCATGAGCACGAGCTCTTCCAACAGAGTCATTTCGTCTGGTGCCACGGCAAGTTCTCCATACATTCAACAATTATTTTTTTACCGCCAAAACCGCGGCTGCGGTGCCTACTATGCCGTTTAGCGCGTCAGAAAACAACACGGCTTGGCCCGCGCATTGCGGCTTACCCTCAATTTCGGCAACCGCTTCAACAACCATTAGCGGCCGCGATACGCTGGACTTCATCGAGCACGCGCAGCAGGTTGCCGCTCCAGAGCATTGCGATTTCCGCCTCGCTGTAGCCGCGGCGGACGAGCTCGAGGGTGACGTTGAAGGTTTCGGAGGCGTCGCGCCAGCCTTCGATGCCGCCGCCGCCATCGAAATCCGAACTGATGCCGACATGCTCGATGCCGATCAGCCCCACCATGTAGTCGATATGGTCAACGAGGTCGGCGACTGTCGCCGCCGGGGCTTGGCTTTCGACTTCCATTTCCATGCGGGTGTCCACTTGTTCTTCGGCTAGGGACAATGCGGCTTCGTATTCGGCCCGCGCGCCGGGCTCGAGTTGATCGGCTTGTTCCCTGGTCAGCAGTTCGAGGCCCATCCCAGTGGCAACCTCGTTCAGCAGCCTTTGCCGGCCTTCCTCGACAAAGACCCGGCGCGCTTCGTTGACATAGATGTCGAGCGCGGTGACGTGGGCCACGCCGCCGTTGTCGCGCAGCCGCAGCAGCAAATCGTCGCTCAGGTTGCGGCTGTGGTTGGTGAGCGCCCGGGCCGAGGAATGCGAGGCGATGATCGGCGCGGCGCTGATGTCGAGCATCTGCGAGATGGCCTCGGCTGAAGGGTGCGACACGTCGACGATGATGCCGAGCCGGTTCATCTCGGCGATGGCCGCGCGGCCGAGTTCGCTGAGGCCGTTGTGCAGGTAGCCGCCCGCGGCTTCGCCGGTGTGGGAGTCGGACAATTGATTGTGGCCGTTGTGGGCCAGCGACATGTAGCGCCCGCCGCGGTCGTGGAATTCCGCGATGCGGGAAAGATCGGTTCCCAGCGGGTAGGCGTTCTCGACGCCGATCATCGCGACCTTGCGCCCGCCCGCGGCGATTTCGCGGGCCTCGTCCGAGGTCAGGGCGATGCCGATCCGCTCGGGGGCGAACTCTTCGGCGAGGCGGTGGATCGCGTCGAACTTGTCGATGGCGTTGGCGTAGGCCGCGGCGTAGCCCGCCTCATCGAGCGGGCCCTGGGCGCTGTAGACGACGAGCCAGACCACATCGAGCCCGCCCGCCTCGATTTTCGGCAGGGTGACGAGGGTGTCGAGGTCGCTGCTGTAGTTGTTGTCCGCGGTGAAGTTCGCGGTATCGATATCGATGTGCGTGTCGAGTGTGATCACCCGCTCGTGAATCCCCCGGGCCCGCGCGAGCAATTGCTCTTCGGTCTCGGGCGCTTGCCGCGCGGTTTCCGGCATCTGCCGCTCGGCCTCCGCTGATGGCTGCCCGGTTTCCGGCCCGCCGCATCCAGCGAGGATCAGCGCCAAGGCGGCGGCAAGCCATGCGAGGGGAAGCAAGCGGCTTGTGGATTCTGTGGTCATCAGTCTGCACCTGTCTGTGAATCAGCAACAGAACCAAACTACCACCCACCGGACTTTCTGACAATCGGCGCCCCTTTCCGTCATTCCGCGACTGCGCGCGGAATGACGGGAAAGCAAGGGTCATGGGTGTCCCATAGGTAAATCCGCGTATAATCCGGGTTTCGATTTTCCAGGGTGGTGTTATGAGGCAGATGCGAATTTTCCGGGTTGTGGTTTCCTTCACCTTGCTGGCCTTTGCCGGCGCGGTCGCGGCCGAGGGCGGGCGCATACCGGCTGTCGCCAAGAACGGCATGGTCAGCAGCGCCTCGAGGCTGGCTTCGGAGGTTGGCGCGGAAACGCTGCGCAATGGCGGCAACGCGGTGGATGCCGCGGTCGCCACGGCTTTCGCCTTGGCGGTTACCTGGCCGAGCGCGGGCAATATCGGCGGCGGTGGCTTCCTCGTCTACCACGGCGAGGATGGCCACGCGACGACTTTCGATTTCCGCGAAAAGGCGCCGCTGGCGGCGAGCGAGGGGATGTATCTCGGCGTCGATGGCCAGGTGGTCAACAACTCCAACCATTTCGGCCCGCTCGCCGTCGGAGTTCCCGGCACCGTGGCCGGCTTGTGGCAGGCTCATCAGGAACTCGGCAGCCTGCCCTGGGCCGAGCTGGTCGAGCCCGCGGTGCGGCTCGCCCGGCAAGGTATTCCCATCACCCGCACCCTGCAACAGAGCTTCGCCCGCAGCGCCGGGCGCTTCCGGCAATATCCCTCGAGCGCGGCGGTGTTCCTGAAAGCCGACGGTTCGCTGTATGAACTCGATGACAACTGGATGCAGCCGGATCTCGCGGCGACGCTGGAGCTGATCCGCGACAACGGCAGGGACGGCTTCTACGCCGGGGAAAACGCCGCGCGGCTGGCCGGGTTCATGGGCGATATCGGCGGGCTGATCACCGAAGAGGACCTCGCCCGCTATGAAGCCGTCGAGCGCGAGCCCATCCGCGGCAACTACCGCGGCTTCGAGATCATCAGCATGCCGCCGCCGAGTTCCGGCGGGGTGGTGCTCACGCAAATGCTCAACATCCTCGAAGGCTTCGATCTTGCCGCCATGGGCCACAACTCGGCGGCGTATCTGCATGTGCTGACCGAAACCATGCGCCGGGCCTACGCCGACCGCGCCGAACACCTCGGCGACCCGGATTTCAACGAAGGCATGCCGGTCGAGCGGCTGACCTCCAAGGACTACGCCGAGCACCTGCGCGGCACCATCGATCTCGAACAGGCCTCAAGCAGCGACCCGGAACGCTTCGCCGGGGCCTACGAAAGCGAGGAAACGACGCATTTCTCGGTGGTGGACAGCGCCGGCAACATGGTGAGCCTGACCTACACGCTCGAATTCGGCTACGGCTCGGCCATCGTCGTTGAAGGTGGCGGCTACCTGCTCAACAACGAGATGGGCGACTTCAACGCCATTCCCGGCCTCACCGACGCCAACGGACGCATTGGCACGCCGCCCAACCTCGTCCGCCCCGGAAAGCGCCCGCTGTCGAGCATGACGCCCACCATCGTCGCCCAAGACGGCCTGCCCTTGTTCGCGGTGGGCAGCCCCGGCGGCAAGACCATCATCAACACCGTGCTGCAAACCGTGCTGAACATCGTAGACCACGATTTCAACATCGCCGAATCGATCGAAGCCCCGCGCATCCACCACCAGTGGCTGCCCGACATC
>JAPOTO010000087.1 GCA_026709135.1 Gammaproteobacteria bacterium
TGGCGGCGTTTTTCGCCGCGTTGGCGGAGGGCTTCGCGGTTGCTGTCGTCTACTTTGGCGTAGTCGTCGCGCCAGTCGTCGCCTTGGCGCCAGCCGAGGTTTGAACGGCGGGTGGTTTCCGGGCCTTCGGCCTCCTTGAGCAGCTTGAGCGCTTGGTGGACGATGCCGATCTGGCTGAGGATGTCTCCGGGCGCGCCGCAGGGGTTGCCGAGCGGGTAATCGGTGTGCAGATAGCGGGCGACGCCGCAGTTTTCCACGATGTCGAGGGCGCTGCCGATGATCACGGTGGGAATTCCGTTCTCTTCAAGATGCCGGCTGACCAGACTCACGGTCTGGTGGCAGACGGGTCAAAGCGGCACGAGCATGGCGACGTCGATCTGGTCTTGGCGGCACAGATCGAGAATCGCCGGGGCGTCCTTCTCCCTGGTCTGGCGCTTGCTGTATTCGGTTGGCACCGAATAGAAACGGCCCGACAAGCTCTCGAAAATGCCCGAGCGCGCGATGTTGCGCAGATGATCGAGTGGCAGAAAACTGCCGAGGTCCCGGGTGTGGGTTGCCGTCTTGTGCCAGGACAGTTCATCGGTGTGCATCGAATGCGGCGTCGGCGTGCTCATCGAGGCGTATACCCGCCGGTTCGCCCGGCCCTCCACCGTGTCCGGCATCGCCGTGGTCACCAGCCCGAGGCGGCACTCGCGCAGGGGTTTGGGCAACGGGGTGAACGGCGCGTCGCTGTGGTAGGCCCACTGGTAATCTTGGTCATAACCCTGAGCCCGGTAATAGTCCCGGGTGCGTTGCATGTAGGGCACGTCATATTTGTCTGGCACGGAAAGCTCCTTGCGTGTTGAAGTTGGCATCTTAAAGTTGGGATGTCGGTGGCAGAATAACCTTATAGGATTCTCCGAACAATTCCCCGTGATCAAAATGGTCGAAACCGAACTGTATGGGCCGGTGAAGGCTTTTCTCGAAAGTCAGGGCTACCAGGTCAAGGGCGAGGTCAATGGCTGCGACGCGGTGGCCACCCGGGCTGGCGAGCCACCATTGATCGTCGAATTGAAGACGCGGTTTTCCCTGCCGCTGGTATTGCAGGGCATCGATCGCCAGCGGCTGGTTGACAATGTCTATCTCGCGGTGCCGCCGTTCCCCGCCCGCGGCGTGCGCAGGAAGGAGGCGCTCGCGCTGTGCCGCCGGCTCGGCCTCGGCCTGCTGATCGTGCGGCCCGACGCCGCCCGCAAAGTCGAGCCGCTGCTGGACCCCGCGGAATTCCAGCCGCGCAAGCGCAAACCCGCGCTGACGCGCCTGCTGCGCGAGTTCGAAACCCGGGTTGGCGATCCAAACACCGGCGGCGCCACCCGGCGCAAGATCATCACCGCCTACCGCCAGGACGCCCTGCGCTGCGCCGGCTATCTCGGCGAACACGGCCCGAGCAAGGCCGCAATCGTGGCGAGCGCGACCGGCGTGCCCCGGGCCGGCAACATCCTGCTGAAAGACTACTATGGCTGGTTCGAGCGACCGCCGGAGACCCCGCGCGGCGTTTACGGACTCACACCGAAGGGAGAACGGGCAGCGCTGGAAAACCATTCTCAGCTTGATGTTCGGCAGATATCCGGTCGCGGATCAAGTGGCCCCGAATCGTCTCCGTCTGGCGGTCCGCGCCCGGCGACGCCATGATTCTCGTCTGGTACGACTGGGCCATCATTGCGGGCTTTCTGATCGCTTCGCTCGGGATCGGATTCGCGGTGCGCCGCCGGGCGGGCCGCGACAGCAGTTCATTCTTTCTCTCGGGCAGAAACGTGCCCTGGTGGCTGCTCGGCGTCTCCATGGTCGCCACCACCTTCTCGACCGACACCCCCAATCTGGTTGCCGAAATCGTGCGCACCAACGGCGTCGCGGGCAACTGGGTCTGGTGGGCCTTTCTCATCAGCGGGATGTTCACCTGCTTCCTGTACGCGCGGCTGTGGCGCCGCTCGGGCGTGTTCACCGACCTCGAGTTCTACGAATTGCGCTACAGCGGCGGGGCGGCGGCGGCTGTGCGCGCCTTCCGCGCGATTTACCTTGGCGTCTTTTTCAACGTGGTCGTGATCGCCCTCGTCACGCTCGCCGCCATCAAGATCGGCGCGGTGACGCTGGGGTTGAGTCCGCCGCAGACGGTGCTGGCGGCCGGCGCGGTTACCGTGGCGTTCAGCGCCCTTGGGGGGCTTCTCGGTGTCCTCGTCACCGATCTCGTTCTGTTCGTCGTGTCGATGGCGGGCGCCGTCGCGGCCGCGTGGGTCGCCGTCAACCTGCCCGAGGTGGGTGGGCTGGCGAACCTGCTGAGCAGTCCCCAGGTCGCATCGCGGCTGAGTTTCTTCCCGGATTTGTCGAACACGGAGCTGGTCGTCTCGCTGCTGGTCGTTCCGCTCGCGGTGCAGTGGTGGAGCGTCTGGTATCCGGGCTCGGAACCGGGCGGCGGCGGTTATGTGGCGCAGCGCCTGCTGGCCGCCAGAGGCGAGCGGGACGCGACTGGCGCGGTGCTGCTGTTCCAGGCGGTGCATTACGCGGTGCGGCCTTGGCCGTGGATCGTCGTGGCCCTGGCCTCGCTGGTGGTGTTCCCGGATCTTGACGCCATCCGGCGGGCGTTCCCCCGCGTGGAGGCCGGGGTCGTCGGCCACGACCTCGCCTATCCGGCGATGCTGACCTTCCTGCCGCATGGTCTGCTCGGCCTCGTGCTCGCTTCGCTCGTCAGCGCCTACATGTCAACCGTCTCGACGCATCTGAACTGGGGTGCCTCGTACGTTGTCAATGACTTCTTCAAGCGGTTCGTCGCGCCCGGGGCCGACGAGGGAACGCTCGTGCTTGTCGGCCGGTTGACGACCGTCCTGCTCATGGTGCTTGCGGGATGGCTGGCGCTTTTTCTGGAAAGCGCCCTGCAGGCGTTCAACGTGCTGCTGACCGTCGGCGCCGGAACCGGCCTGCTGTTTCTCCTGCGCTGGTTCTGGTGGCGCATCAGCGCATTCAGCGAGATTGCGGCCATGGCGGTGTCGTTCGCGGCCGCGCTCTATTTCCAGTTCGCCGAGCTGCCCGGCTGGACACCCCATGGGAAACTGATCGGCGGCGTTGCCGTCACCACCCTGGGCTGGATGCTCGCCACCTATCTGTGCCCGCCCACCGATCCGGCGGCGCTGCGCCGGTTCTACCTCAGGGTTCGGCCCGGGGGGCCGGGATGGGGGCCTGTGCGCGCGGGCCTGGGCGCTGATGCGCAGGCCGGGCCGGGCGACCGCCTGCCGCGGTCGTTGCTGAACGTGCTGTTTGGCTGCATCGGCATCTACTCGTTCCTGTTCGCGACCGGCAGCGCGGTCTACGGCGATCTTGCGCGCTCCGCGGTCCTGTTCGCCGTTGGTGGATTGGCGGCTGTGCCGATCCTCATCGGCATCGCGCGCGCGCGTCCAGATCAGGGCCGAGGCGACGGAGACGGCGAAGCCGGGTAGCAATCAACGGGGAGCGGATTCCCCCGCGATGTTTAGAGAATATACAATGGCGCTGCGGAAACATGCGGAGCTGTGGCGAATTGAATCTCGCGCGAATCTTGTTGGTGGCGGGTCTGGCGTTTGCCGCGGTCGCCATTGTTGTCATTTTGCGCCAGGCGCCTCCCGCGCAACCGGGCCCGGAGACTGCCGCCGCCGTTCCGGTGTCGGAGGAAGTGTCGCGGGAGGAAATGCGCGACGCGCTGGTGGACCGCATCGCCGGGGAAAGCGCCGGGCTTGCGGCTGCGCCAGTCCAGAGTCCGCCACCCGACTCCACTTCAGTTGCGCGCGAGTCGCGTCCACTGCGGGATGACACTCCCTTCGCGCCGCCAACCCCGCCGGCGGGCTACAGTTTCATCCCCGCGCCGCAGCAGATGGCGGTTTCCCGCCCGCCGCGGCAGGCGGACTTTGAACCGCCACCACCCGCGAGCTATCCCGCCTGGCTCGATAACTCCGCTTCGGTGGCGATACTGGCGCACCAGGCCGCTGGAGCGGGCCGCGACAACACCTTCGCCTGGGTCAGGCTGGCCGATGGCGCGGAATCAGACTCGCTGGGCGCGGCCCTGAACGCGCTCGGCGGGGAGATTCTGGGTGCTGCGGGGCCGCTGGTTCGGGTTCGGCTGCCCGCCGACCCAAGCCGCGTGGAGCAAATCGCCTCCCTGCCGGAAGTCGCCGGGCTGGGCGTCCAGCCAAGAGCGGTGAAGCTGCCCGAGGCGCTCGCCCGGGAAGTCCGGTCCCTGCCACCCGATCAACAATATCCGGTGTTCATTACCCTGATGGCCGATGATGCATCCGGTCGGTGGCGCCGTGAACTGATGGAACTTGGCGCGGTCGTCGGACGCTTCGATGCGGACATCCGCGCCTACACCGCCACCGTGGACTGGCCGGCGCTTGACGCCATCGCCAATGCGGATTTTGTGCTGGCGGTCGAACCCATTGGGCTGGTGGAAGCGGCCCACGACACCGCCGTGCCCGCCATGGGCGTTGACGCGCTGCGCTGGCACAGCGGCTCGCCGGGGCTTTTCCGCGGCATCGGCGGCGCCTCGGTTCCCATCGCCGTCATGGACACCGGCCTCAACATCAACCACCCGGACATCGCCACCAACCGGCGCAGCATTTGCGGCGCCAATTTCGTCTGGGTTGATGCGCGCCGCTCGGACTACGACCTGTGGGTCGATGACGACGGCCACGGGACCCACGTCACCGGCACCTTGGCCGGCAATGGCTACATCCGGCCGGAATATGCCGGCATGGCGCCGGCGGTTTCCCATATCCGCTTCGCCAAGGTGCTGCACCACAGCGGGTTCGGTAATACCGACGGCATTTTGCAAGGCATGGATTGGCTCAGCTTGCCAACGGCTTGCGGCGAATCCGGCTCCCGCGCCAACCGCGCCAAACCCTTGATCGTCAACATGAGCCTGGGGTCCGCGGCGAATATTTTCGAGGGCAGGGGAAACGGCGAGCGCAAGCTCGATTCAGTGGTCTGGGCCCATCGTCAGCTTTATGTCGTGGCGCAGTCGAATGAGGGATCTTCCGCCTTTTCCAATTATGGCACTGCCAAGAACTCGTTCTCGGTGGGGGCGGCGACGGACAGCGGGGAATTGGCGCGGTTCAGCAGCCTCGGCCCCACCGCCGATGGTCGTCTGGCGCCGCAGGTCGTGGCGACCGGGGTGGATGTCCATTCCGCCAGAGGCGCCGGCGGTCGCGGTGGTTATGTGAGCATAGGCGGGACAAGCATGGCCTCGCCCACGGTGGCGGGAGTGGCGGCATTGTTGATGGACGCCTCGCCCGCGCACCGGGAACAACCGGCACTGACCAGGGCGAGGCTGATGGCCAGCGCGATTCGGCCCAA
>JAPOTO010000124.1 GCA_026709135.1 Gammaproteobacteria bacterium
CCTGCCGTGCTTCCGCCCCGGGCATACGGCGCTCCGGCTCTGGATCAAGACCTGGAAAGACGCGCACGACGAATCCGACGAGACCTTCGAGATGGTGCTCTCCAACCCGCGCGGCGCGACCATCGCCGACGCGGTGGGCGTCGGCACGATCTGCGACCGAAACAACACGGCTCAGTGCCCGCCTGTCGAAACCGACACGGACACCCTGCAGTCGCCGGACGGGTTCGCGGCCGGCGGCCTGGCGGCGGAACCCGCCGCGGAGCCGCAAACCGGGCCCGGCCCCCGGGCGCGGTCCGCGCCGCGGCTTGAACCTAGGTTCGAACCCCCGGCGGCGGCCTGCGTTCCGCCGGAGCTCCTGTCCGAGGTCCGTGCCCGCGCCGGGGCGTCCCGGCGCCCGGCGGCGGCGGAACGCTGGCTGCGGGTGCTGCACACCTTCACCGGCGCCGCCAACGACGCCACCATCATGCTCAGCGCCGAGGCGCGAACCCATCTCGACCTGGGCCGGCCCGAATGGACCCCGGTGGTGGCCGCGATCCAGTGCTTGGAGGCAACCACCCCGCCCCTTGGGGCCGCTCCTTGAAAAGGAGGGGAGTTGCCTAGCCCGCCCCGCGCCGCGACTGGGCCAACTCTCCCCCTGTCAAGGGGCAGCCGCGAAGCGGCGAGGGGGTTCTAGTCGAAGCCGTGGTTTCAGCCGATGAACGACCCTCATTCGGGTTGTCCGCACCACACAGATTGAAAACCGCCCCCAACTAATGGATTATCCCGCCATTCTTGCTTGGGCGGCTCGAGTGCATGAAGGAAAAGAAAGGACAAGGCGCGGGGGAAGAAGAGGGCGGCGCGCAGCGGTTCAGATTATGGCTGGTGCTCGCCGCCGCCAGCTTGCTGACCGCCGCCCTGCTTGCCGTAATCCTGGCCGACCGGCGGCTCAACCGGGCCCTGCCCGGACTGGCCGAATCCCGGGTCTTCACCATCGAGGCCGGCATCACTTTCCGCCAGCTCAGCCGGGAGCTGGGCGAGCGGGGGATTGTTGATTCACCCTTCCTGTTCAACGCGCTTGGGCGCTTCCGCGGCGTGGAACAGTCGATCCGCCAAGGCGAGTACGAACTGCCGGCGGATGCCTCGGCCGCGGACTTGCTGACGCTGTTTGTGGCGGGAACCACGCGCCAGCGCCGGCTGACCCTGATAGAAGGCTGGACCTTCGCCGAGGCGCTCGCGGAAATCCAGCGCGGCGCGGACATCGAACCAGTGCTCGCCGGCAAAACCATGACCGAAATCGCCCGGGCCATCGGGCTTGAAACACCAAGCCCGGAGGGAATGATCTTTCCCGACACCTATTTCTACAGCGCCGGCGACACCGACCTCGACTTGCTCGCGCGGGCCAGCAGCAGGCTCGAAGAAGTGCTCGATGAGGAATGGCTGCTGCGGCATTCCGGGCTGCCGCTGGCGACTCCCTATGAGGCGCTGATTCTGGCCTCCATCGTCGAAAAAGAGGCCGCGGCTGGCGGCGAGCGGGGCCTGGTCGCGGGGGTCTTTCTGCGCCGGCTGGGGCGGAACATGCGGCTGCAATCCGATCCCACCGTGATATATGGCCTCGGCGCGCGTTTCGATGGCGACCTGCGCGTCGCCGACCTCCGCGAGGACACCGCCCACAACACCTACCGCATCGACGGCCTGCCGCCAACGCCAATTGCCCTGGCGAGCCGCGAATCGATCCGCGCCAGCCTGCGGGCGGCCACATCGGAGTATCTGTATTTCGTCGCCGACGACCAGGGCGGGCATTACTTCTCCGAAACCCTCGCCGAGCACAATCTCGCGGTGGACTGCTTCCAGCGCAAGCGGGAAAATGCCGCCTGCGAACAATTGTCGCGGCCAACTGGGAACGGTGCCCGGAAAGCGGCGGAGCGGGAATGAAGAAAATAAAGGGCAGATTCATCACCATCGAAGGCGTTGAGGGCGCTGGCAAGAGCACGCATATTCCCGTGCTTGAGGAATTGCTGCGCGGGGGCGGCATCGATTTCGTCCGCAGCCGGGAGCCGGGCGGCTCTCCGCTCGCCGAGCGGATTCGCGAATTGCTGCTCGCCCGCGATGATGAAGCGCCCGCGGCGTTGACTGAATTGCTGCTGATTTTCGCCGCCCGGGCCGAACATCTCGCCAAACGCATCGAACCCGCCCTCGCCGCCGGGAAATGGGTGCTTTGCGACCGCTTCACCGATGCCACCTTCGCCTATCAAGGCGGCGGCCGCGGCTTGCCGAAAGCCGCCATCGCGGCCTTGCAGGAGCTGGTGCAGGGCGGTTTGCGCCCGGACCTCAGCATCATTCTCGACCTCGACCCGGCCATCGGCCTGTCGCGCATCCGCGACCGCGGCCAACTCGACCGCATCGAGCGCGAGGACATCGCCTTCCATGCCAGGGTGCGGCAGTGCTATCTCGATATCGCTAGAGCGGAACCCGGCCGCTGCCTGCTGATCGACGCCGGGCAGCCGCCGGCAGCGGTCGGACGCGACCTGCGCGCCGCGCTGCGGGAAAGATTGCCGGAACTGCGATGAGCGGACCCGGCCCGCGAGCCTCGACACGGGAGCCGGCGCGAACCGTGCTGCCCTGGCAGGCGAGCGCTTGGCGGCGCCTGTGCCGGCAAAGGGAAGAGGGCGCCCTGGCCCACGCCTACCTGTTCTGCGGCGACCGCGGCACCGGGCGCATGGCCTTCATCCGCGAATTCGCCGACTTGCTGCTGTGTGAAAAGCCCCAAAACAACCGGGCCTGCCGCCAATGCCGCAGTTGCCGGGCCGGAGGCGCCGAACACCACCCGGATCAGCTTATCCTCGCACCCGAAGAGGACCGGAAAGACATCGGCATCGGCCAGGTTCGCGAATTGGCCGAATTCATGAGCCGCAGCGGATTTTCCGGCCTAAGCCGGGTGGCGGTCGTCACCCAGGCTGAAAAACTGACCCTCGCCGCCGCCAACGCCCTGCTGAAAACCCTTGAAGAGCCGCCGGGGCGGGCCTGCCTGCTGCTCGCCGCGGTCAGCCCCGGCAGCCTGCTGCCGACGATCCGCAGCCGCTGCCAGATTCTGCCGCTGCCGCGCCCGGACCGGGAAACCGCCAAAAACTGGCTGCGCGGCCAGCTTGGCGGCGTGCCGGACCAAACCCAGGACGATCTGCTCGAAGACGCGCTGGAAAGCGCTGGCAACCGGCCGCTCGAAGCCCTCGCCGAGCTGCAATCCGATCAGCCCGCCAGCCTCGGCGCCTGCCGCAAGCTCTTGCTGGACTTGCTCTCCGGCGCCATCAGCCCGCAGCAAGCAGCCGCGGCGGCGGCGAAAATCGGCGATATGGCGGTTTTCGAGCAGTTGGACCGGATCTCGACTATATTGATCCGCGGCCTGGTCACCGGCACTTGGCGCAATTCCGCGAACCGGCAGCTTGCCCAGGCTTTGCCGGCAAGCGGCAATCTGGCCGCGCTGCTCGCCTTCCACCGGCAAGTGGCGCTGGCCCGGAAACTGCTCGCCGGGCCGGGGAATCCCAATCCGCAGTTGCTGCTCGAGAGCATTTTCCTGCACTGGCGGCGCAGGCTCCTAGGCAAGCGGTATGAAAGATTTAACGCGGAAGGCGGGTCTATATAGTTAAAAGCGAGGGAAACAAGATCGTGAGTTTGAAAGGCAAGGGCGCGAAAACCGGGAGCACCGAGGGCAGGGTGCTGCCATTGCGAATCGGCGATGTCGACGCACTGCGGGCGATGTGGATGCCCTTCATCCTCTCCGGGGCGGTTTTCGTTCCCGGCATCAAGGATGGCAGGCTCGGCGAGCCGGTTTTCCTGCTCATGCTGCTGCCGGGCTCAGATGACGCGCATGAGCGGGTCGCCGCGAGCGGCGAGGTCGTCTGGGTCAATCCGCCGGGGGCGGCGATGCAAGCCGGAATTGGCGTGCGCCTGCGGGAGAACGACCGCGCGGCTGTCGCGGCCATCGAAGACTGCCTCGCCGACCCGCCGGGCGACGGCGATGCCGCGCTGTTTCTGAGTGTGGCAAACCCTTGAAATCATACGATTTTGATTTTTTCGTCATCGGCGCGGGCTCCGGCGGGGTTCGCGCCAGCCGGGTCGCCGCCGACCTTGGCGCCCGGGTGGCCATCGCCGAAGAGCGGGATTTCGGCGGCACCTGCGTCAATCTCGGCTGCGTGCCGAAAAAACTGTTCAGCTACGCCGCCCACTACGCCGAAGAATGGCGCGACAGCCGTGGCTTCGGCTGGACCCACGCCGAACCCGCATTCGACTGGCCGACCCTGCTGGCCAACAAGAACCGCGAAATCGCCCGCCTCAACGCCATCTACCGCGACATCCTCGCGAGCCGCGGCATCCGCATCTTCAGCGAACGCGCGAGACTCGCCGGGCCGCATCGAATCAAGGTTGGCGTCGAAACGATCAGTGCCCGTCACATCCTCCTCGCCGTTGGCGGGCAGCCTTGGAAAATCCCTTTTCCCGGTAATGACTTGGCGATTACTTCTGATGAATTGTTCCACTTGCCGGAATTGCCGGATTCGATGGTGGTGCAAGGCGGAGGCTACATCGCCTGCGAGTTCGCGAGCATCCTCCACGGCCTCGGCGTCGAAGTCACCCTAGTGCACCGGGGCGAGGCGCTGTTGCGGGGTTTCGACGCCGACATCCGCGAGTTCGTCACCGCAACCCTCGGCGGGAAGTTCCGCCTTGCGCTCGGCCGGCGAATCGAACAGCTCGAACAATTGGAAAAAGTGGGCCAGCGCAAACTCAAGGCGCGCCTTGATTCCGGCGAAACGATCATCGCCGGCGAAGTGCTCTGCGCCACCGGCCGCCGCCCCAATACCGGCGACCTTGGCCTCGAACACACCCGCGTCAAAACCCGCGCCAATGGCGCCATAGAAGTCAACGAACGCTTTGAAACCGCCGAGGCCGGCATATTCGCAGTTGGCGACGCCATCGACCGCGTAACCCTGACGCCAGTTGCGCTCGCCGAGGGTCAAATCGTCGCCCGCAACTTGTTCGATGGCCAAACAACAAAAATGGATTACGACTACATCCCGAGCGCCGTTTTCTGCCATCCCAACATCGCCAGCGTCGGCCAAAGCGAAGCCGAAGCGCGGGCCGGCGGGGGAGAGTGCGATATATACCTGTCGCGAACCCGCCCCATGAAACACACCCTAAGCGGCCGCGATGAACCCGCATTGCTCAAACTCATCGTCGACCGCGGCTCCCAGCGGGTAATCGGCCTGCACATGGTCGGCCCCGACGCCGGCGAACTCGTCCAGGGCTTCACCGTGGCAATGAACTGCGGCGCCACCAAAGCCGACTTCGACCGCACCATCGGCATCCACCCAACCCTAGCCGAAGAATTCGTCACCCTGAAAAACCCCCTTGAGTGAGAGGCCACCCAGCGCGTTCGGCCCCAATCGAAGCCACATAATGCCAAAAAGGAAAGGGCATTCTGACACCGACTTCGATTTGCTTGGAATCGGCGGCGGGCGGCGGGATAATCCGGCTTGGCGGGAGCATGGGCTTGCAAACCGGAAGGGCAATGATCGATGACAAACGGAAAGATGATAATCGCGAAAAATCCATTTACCGTGGGTCACGGAAAAGTCCCGCCGTTCCTGGCCGGCCGCGAGGACGAAAAACATAAGCTGGAAAGTCTGCTGGGACAGACGGTGGCCGGCAAAGTGGTGACAAGGAATGTGCATATATTCGCGCCCCGGGGAATGGGAAAGACTAGCCTGCTGGAGGAGGTTCGCGGCGAGCTGCGGCTATTGCGCGATGGAAACGCAGGCAAGGCCGCGATCGCCATGACCGCGGTGAATTCAATGCGCACCGTGGACGAAGCGCGCAGAACGCTGGTGAACGATATCGGCGTTTCCATGAAAGAAGCCTTGACGCCGGCAAGGGTAGTGGCGGAGTTGAAGATCGTCTCGGCTGAGTGGTCCAGGACCGAAAGGAGTTGGTCGAGCGTTTGCGGGAGCCTGGCGGCAAGCTGCCGGTCGCGACCGGTCGTCTTCATGGTTGACGAGGCGCACCGGCTGTCGCCCGAGGTGCTGGCCGCGATCATGGACGATATCGAGATGATACGGCAAAAGGATGGGCCAATCGTGGGCGTGTTCGCGGGCAAGCCGGCGCTCATCGACAGGATTGCCAGGGCCGGTGTGTCCTACGAGGAGCGGAGCGTATACATCTCGCTCGACCTCTTGGACGAGAACAGTTCTGCCGCGGCGATCACGCATCCCTTGTCGAGATCGGCGATGAAGATCAGCCCCGAAGCGTTGGACATGGTCGTCAAAAATGCGCAGGGGTACCCGACATACTTGCAGTATTGGGGCAGCGCCTTATGGAACCGCTGCATAAAGAAGGCGGAGAGCAATGTGATCGATGGCGGCGACGTCATGGCCGTAAAGCCGGAAATCGAGGAGCAGAAGAAACAGGCTTATCAGTCGCGATTCGGAACCTGGTCGAGCGCCGACGCGAATCTCCTGATGTCGCTGACCAGGAGGCTGGAGAAAATCGGCGAGGTCAACCGGCCCCGGCTCGAAGAGATGATCCGGGAAGAACTGCGCCGGCAGCGGCGGGGCGGTTCGGATCACGTGGATCGGATATTCCGGGAAATGATAGATACGGATTATGTTTGGTCGCCGCTGGGGACGGCGAATTACAAGGCCGCGCTGCCGAGTTATTTCGGATTCATATTAAGCCAGGAAAAGGAGATGGTGTCTCAACGAAAAAATGAGCATGACTAGCGTCGGCGCCGCCGTCCCGAAGGCACAATCTTTAATCTCAAATGCAAAGCCAGAAGGATCATCCGCGCCTATGCCATAATGTCCGGTAATAAAGATTACCGGACATAAAAGAATGTGCCGCAGGTCGCGGGCGGTGGTTCGGGGCGCGCCGATTCGGTGCAGCGCCTAAAGTTGCGGCCCGCCCTTTCCGATGTATCTATCGATTGTCAGGAAGACAGAAACGGTGAACGCCATGCCAAGCAGCAGGAAAAGCCCCGCGCCATTCTTCGACACGCTTGAAGAAATGCCCAACCCCTACAAGTCGCCGGTGCGCGACGCCTCGCGCCTGCCGGGCGATTCGCCAAGCGACGCGGTCAGCGATTACCAATACGCCAGCGAATTCATCTATAGCTACCGCGGCAGCCCCGACACCTTCAGCACCTACCGCCGTGAGGTCGAGCACTTCCTGCATTGGTGCTGGCTCGTGCGCAAACGCTCCCTGAACCGCATCGCCCGGGAAGATTTCGAGTCCTATGTCGATTTTGCCCGCAATCCGCCGGCCAAATGGATCGGCCCGAACAACGTCCCGCGCTTCGTGCTCAGCCAGGGCGAGCGCGTTCCCAACCCGCAATGGCGCCCCTACGTCAGCGCTGGCGAGGAATACGCGCTTTCCCAGGCCGCGCTGCGGTCCTTGTTCAGCGTGCTCAGCAGCTTCTTTAACTTCCTGGTGCAGGAGGGTTACGCGCAAGCGAATCCAGTGGCCAGGATGCGGCAGAAAAGCAAATTCCTGCGCGGCCGCCAGGGTTTGGACAAAATCCGCCGCCTCTCCCCCCTGCAATGGGAATTCGTCATCGAAACCGCCGAAAACATGGCCGGGGCGAACCCGGCGGTCCACGAGCGCACATTGTTCATTATGAATGCGCTGTTCGCCCTGTACCTGCGCATCTCCGAGCTGGTGGAAACCCCGCGCTGGCAGCCGCAAATGGGGCATTTCCAGATCGATCAGGAAGGCAACTGGTGGTTTTTGACCGTCGGCAAGGGCAACAAGGAGCGGGAAATATCAGTCAGCGACGCCATGCTCGCGGCGCTGAAGCGCTACCGCGGCGCCCGGGGCCTGACCCCCCTGCCCGCCCCCGGCGAGGCCACCCCGCTCATTCGCAAGAATCGCGGCGGCGGCGGCGTGAAGAGCACCCGCCAGATCCGCCGCATCGTGCGGGAGTGCTTCGACAGCGCGGTGGCGCGGATGCGCGAAGAAGGTTTCACCGATGAGGCCGACCGGCTCGCCGAGGCCACGGTGCACTGGCTGCGCCACACCGGCATCTCCGAAGACGTCAAGCACCGCCCCCGGGAACACGTCCGCGACGACGCCGGCCACGGCTCAAGCGCGATCACCGACCGCTACATCGACGTCGAACGCACCGAACGCCACGCCAGCGCCCGCAACAAGCGGATTCGGTGAGCCGCGGAATCTTTTCGTTCTGCGGGCGTGCGCCTCGTCTCGCAGTTTTTGGAGCTTGTGGCACCCAAGCGGCCCGGGGCAACCACCCCGCCCCTTCGGGGCACCCCTCCTTGAAAAGGAGGGGAGTCCTTCGCCGCTCTGGCGGGCCAACTCTCCCCCTGTCAAGGGGCAGCCGCGAAGCGGCGAGGGGGTTCCGGTCGAAGCCGCGGTCTTGACCTAGGAACCGCCCTCATTCGAGTCCCGTCACGGATGGCGGGGCGAGATTAAGCGGAAATCACATCCCGCCCATGCGATCCGGCCCAGCAATGAAGCGCTGGAAATCAGCGGGTTTCCGGCTTAAGCTACGGGCCAACAGCAATTCAGGAAAAAACCGCATGAGTCCTGACAGAATCCGCTTGCCGGCGTTCGCATTGTCCGCCCTGCTCTCCACTGTCTGTTTTGGGCAGGATGCCAACTTGGACACCGTCCCGGAAAATGAGGCGGAAACCGAGGCGCAGGCGCCGCTCGCGCTTGACATCGACGAACTGTATGCCCCACTGGTTCCCGAGCCGATTTACGGGCCGACGGCGATCGAGCTGATCGATGTGCTGCAATCGCGGCACTATCTGCCGATTGAGATAGACGACGATTTTTCCTCCCTGGTGTTCGACAACTTCCTCGATGCCCTCGATGGCAACCACCTCTACTTCCTGCGCGGGGATATCGACCACCTCAGCGCTTGGCGCTACACCATCGACGATCATCTGCGCGAAGGCAGCCTCGCGCCGGGTTATGAAATCTACAATTTGTATTACAAGCGCCTGATCGAGAGGCTGATCTACACCATCAACCGGGTCGAGAACCACATCCCGGAAATGGATTTCACCTTGGATGAATACGTCCTGATCGATCGCGAAGACGCCCCCTATGCCGAAACCGTCGCCGAACTCGACGAAATCTGGCGGCTGCGGACCAAGAACAGCGTCCTCAATCTGCGCCTCGCCGGCGACAGCAACGAGGAAATCCGCGAAAAACTCTCCAAACGCTACCGCGGCCGCCTCAACCGCATGCTGCAAACCGACTCCAGGGACGCCTTCGAGGGCTATCTTGCCACCGTGGCGCGGGTTTCCGACCCCCACACCAGCTATTTCTCGCCGCAGGATTCGGAAACCTTCAACATGAACCTGTCGCTCTCGCTGAAGGGAATCGGCGCCCAGCTCATCGCCGAGGACGAGTTCACCACCATTGTCGAGATCATCAAGGGCGGCCCCGCCGACCGTGGCAGCGAACTCAGCGCCGGCGACCGCATCATCGGCATTGGCCAAGGCCCGGAAGGCGAGATTCAGGACGTGGTGGGCATGCGGCTCGATGACGTTGTGGACCAGATCCGCGGCGAGCAAGGCACCGTGGTTCGGCTCAATGTGATTCCCGTCAACGCGGTCAACGAATCCGCCGCCACCATCGTCAGCATCACCCGGGATGTGGTGCGGCTTGAAGACCAGTCGGCCTGGTCGGAAATCATCGAAGTGCCCCACAATGGCCGCGACCACAAAATGGGCATCATCCATCTGCCGACTTTCTATTTCGACTTTGAAGCCGCCACCCGGGGCGAGGAGAATTACAAAAGCTCCGCCCGGGACGTGGCCGCCCTGCTTGCGGAATTCAAGCGCGAACGGGTCGACGCCGTGGTGATCGATCTGCGCAACAACGGTGGCGGCAGCTTGGGCGAAGCCAATGCCCTCGTTGGCCTGTTCATCGAAACCGGCGCCACCGTGCAAGTGCGCTATTCCGGGCTCGGCAACGGCTACACCCGCTCATTCGGCGACAATGACCCGGAAGTCGCCTGGGCCGGGCCGCTCGCGGTGCTCGTCAACCGCAACAGCGCCTCGGCCTCGGAAATCTTCGCCGGCGCGATTCAGGACTATCAGCGCGGCCTCGTACTCGGCGGCCAAACTTTCGGCAAGGGCACGGTGCAGGAAATCATTCCCATGGATTTTGGCCAGGCCAAGCTGACGCGCTCCAAGTTCTACCGCGTTTCCGGCGCCAGCACCCAGCACCGCGGTATCATCCCCGACATCGCCTTCCCCGACCTGTTCGACGCCTACGAGCACATCGGCGAAAGCAGCCTCGACGGCGCCCTGCCCTGGGATACCGTGCGGCCGGTGGAATACCGCGCCTACCAACCCATCCGCCGGCACATCCCCGAATTGACCGAACTGCATTCCCGGCGCGCGCAGCGGTCGCCGGATTTCATCTACCTCAACGATCAGATCGCCATCGCCAGGCAGCAGTGGCAGCGCGAGACCTGGCCACTCAACGAGGCGGTCCTCAAGGCCCGCAATGAGGCCGACCGCCGCCGCGGCCTTGAGGCCGAGAACATGCGCCGCTTCCTCAAGGGCCTGCCCCTGCTCGATATCCTCGATGGCGATGAAGACACGGTGGATGCCGCGGCAGCCGACGCCGCGATGCCCGAAGGCATTGAAATGGAAACAGTCGCCGCCAACGAAACCGACACACCAACGCAAGCGGATGCCGAATCCGACACCGCAGCGGAAGACAGCGACGAAGACGGGGAGCTCGACCCCCTGATCGAGGAAAGCGCCCGGGTGCTTGCCGACTACATCAGCCTGAGCGCGCGCCAGATCAGCGCGCTGCGCGATTTTTGACCGGCGAATTGGCGGAGGGGGAGAGATTCGAACTCTCGGAGGGCGTTAACCCTCGCTGGTTTTCAAGACCAGTGCATTCAACCGCTCTGCCACCCCTCCGGGGAGTGGCATCTTACTACAATCATTGGTTTGGACGAACCTGGTTTTTGAGGCTTCGAGCGGCTCCGCGAGGGCGGAGCGTCTATGCGCTTAATTTCGTCCCGACATCCTGTCGGGACTCAAATCGGTTCGTCGTCGCTTGGGAAGCTCTGATTTCATCAGAGCTTCCTGACACATCCCTGTGACGCTCCTCCTCAACGACGCGCACAGACGCTCCGCCCTCGCGGAGCCTTGTTTCGTGCCAACCGCTGGCTGCTCAACCTCGACAAATGACGCACCTTGATTGATCCCACTGGGGCGGAATCCCGTACAACTTAAGGGGCCGCGCGCAGGCCCTCCCCGCCCGCGGCCCCGGTCGAAGCCACAAGCTTTGGTTGCTTTCAACAGCCGGGGCGGTATGATTGCTGGTGGATGGGGCGCGGTTGAAACGCGGTTGAAAACTGATTCGATCAGCCCCATATTGGCTTGTGGCAAGCATTCAAAATTTAAAAACGGAGGTTGCGATGAACAGAGGCGGTTTTGGAAGAAGTGCTGGTGGACGCGCTGGTGGACGCGCCGCGGGAATCGAGGCCGTTAGCGGCCGCGCTGTCGGTGGAGAGTCGGTCCTTGCGGTCAACAAGGTATTGCGCAACACCTACTCCCTGCTCGCCCTGACCCTGGCGTTCAGCGCGTTCACGGCGATGCTGAGCATCGACGCGCCGGTGCTCAACATCTGGATGTTCCTGATCGGCGCCTACGGCCTGCTGTTTCTGACCCATGCCCTGGCCAACAGCGCCTGGGGGCTGCTGTCGGTGTTCGCCTTCACCGGCTTCATGGGCTACACCATGGGTCCGATCATCGGCATGTACCTGTCGATGGCCGGCGGCGGCGAAATCGTCGCCAAGGCGCTGGGCGGAACGGCCTTCATCTTTTTCGGCCTCTCCGGTTGGGCGCTGACCTCGCGGCGCGACTTTTCCTTCCTGCAGGGCTTCATCTTCGCCGGCTTCCTGGTGCTGGTGGCGGCGATGGTGATCAACATCTTCTGGCCCATGCCCGCGCTGCAGCTGGCCATGTCGGCTGGATTCATGTTGTTCGCAAGCGCCTGCATCCTGTGGCAAACGAGCGCGATCATCCATGGCGGCGAACGCAATTACATTCTCGCCACGATCACGCTCTACGTGTCGATCTACAACCTGTTCATGAGCCTGCTGAGTCTGCTCAGCGCGTTCACCGGCAGGGAATGACAAAAGCTCCACCAGCGAAAAGCCCCGGCCAAGCCGGGGCTTTTTTGTTGCGCGTTTTCGTGGAACAAAGGATGGCGCCGCCTTGATCTTCTCGCTCGTCGTCCATGCCCCGCCTTACACCGGCGAAGCCGCTGGAGCTGCCCTGCGCTTCGCCGCGGCGGCGCTGCGCGCGGAGCACCGGATTCACCGCGTGTTTTTCTTCAACGACGGCGCGGCGAACGCGAACCGGCTCGCGGTTGTCCCTAGGGATGAAGTCGATTTGCGCGGCCAGTGGCGGAAACTGATCCGGGAACATGGCATCGACGCCACGGTTTGCGTCAGTTCGGCGATCCAGCGCGGCGTGGTCGATGACGAACAGGCCGAGCGCCACGAATTGCCCGCCGCCTCGATGCACCCGGAGTTCCGCATCGGCGGCCTCGGGGAACTCATCGACGCCTGCCTGCATGCCGACCGCACGGTGTCATTCGGCTAGCGGCATGAGCGACAAACTGCTGTTCATTTCGCGCTCCCCGCCCTACGGCTCCGGGCGGGCCCGGGCGCTGCTCGAGCTGTCGCTGGCGGCGGCGGTGTTCGAGCAGGACGTCGATATGCTCTTCCTCGGGGATGGCGTGTATCAACTGCTGCGCGATCAGGACGGCGCCGCCATTGAAAGCAAAACCCTCGGCAACGCGCTTGAAGCGCTCGAACTTTACGGCATCGAGCGCCCGGGAGTTGAAGCCGCCGCGCTGGAGACGCGGGGGATCGCCGCCGGGGATCTGGTGATCGAAGTGGAACCGCTCGCGGCGGACTCGATCCGCCAGCGCATCGCCGCGGCACAAACTGTGTTCAACTTGTGAGCTGCCTGCACCTGCTCAGCAAGAGCCCCGCCTCCGGCTTGCCGCGGCAGGCAGCCCGGACTTTCGCGACCGGCGATGGCCTGCTGCTGCTTGGCGACGGCGTGTACTGCCTGCGCGAGCCGCGGGGACTCGCCGCGTTGCCAGATAACATCAAGCTGTACGCGCTCGCCCCGGATCTGCGCGCCCGGGGGCTTGCGCTCCAGGATTGTAAAGAAAGTCTTGCCGGGGGAGCGACCATCCTCGACTACGATGGCTTCGTCGCCCTGTGCGCCGAATACGACAAAACCCTGAGTTGGTTTTGATCCAATGGATGATTCCACGGCCAGCCCGGTGCTCGTTGATGACAAAACAGTGGCTCTCGATGCCGAGGGCTATCTGCGCGACCTAGCGGACTGGAGCGAGCCGGTGGCCGAGGCCCTGGCCCGGCAGCAGGAAATCACGCTCAAACCCGCGCACTGGGAAATCCTCCACCTGCTGCGCGGCTTCCACCGGCGGCACCAGATGTCCCCCGCTTCCCGGGCCATCGTCAGCTTGGCCAGGCGGAAACTCGGCCCGGAAAAAGGCCGCAGCATCCACCTCATGCGGCTCTTCGGCGGCTCTTTCGCCAAAACCGCCAACCGCATCGCCGGCCTGCCGAAGCCTGATAATTGTTTGTGAAGCAGCAATAACTGGTTAAGTGGCTTCGAGGTGTCTCCGCCAGACGGAGACTTGCGCTGTGCATATCCGGGAAGCTTGTGGCTCCGTTTAGAATGACAACGAAGAGATGGGTGGTTTAATACAGCGCCCTGAATTTTGCACTGAGGGAGCGCGGCGGTGAGCGGAAGGGGCCCGGCGCTAGCCGGGAAGGAATCCGATCACCGACGGCAAGCGACCGGCGCCTAAACGAAGACGGCAGAGGTTCCGCCCCCCTTATTCGAGCCTTTCGATGCCATCCATGTATGGCCGCAAGGATTGCGGGATGGCGACGCGGCCTTCGGCGTCCTGGTAGTTTTCCAGCACCGCCACCAGCGCCCTGCCGATGGCCAGCCCCGAGCCGTTGAGGGTGTGGACGAGTTCCGGCTTGCCGCTTTCCGGGTTGCGCCATCTCGCCCGCATCCGGCGCGCCTGGAAATCGCCGAAATTGCTGCACGAGGAGATTTCGCGGTAACACTTCTGGGAGGGAATCCACACTTCGAGATCGTAGGTGAAGCTCGCGCTGAAGCCAAGGTCGCCGCCGCACAGCGCCATCTTGCGGTAGGGCAGCTCCAGCAATTGCAGGACGCGCTCGGCGTGGCCGGTCAATGTTTCAAGCGCAGCGGCCGAGTCTTGCGGGCGGCAGATCTGCACGAGTTCGACTTTCTCGAACTGGTGCTGGCGAATCATGCCCCGGGTATCGGCGCCATAGCCGCCCGCCTCCTGGCGGAAACAGGGGGTGTGGGCCACCCAGCGCAATGGCAGGCTGTCGGCCTCGACAATCCGCTCCCTGGCCATATTGGTGACTGGCACCTCGGCGGTGGGAATCAGGTAATAGTCCTGCCTGCCGCGCAGGTGGAACAGGTCGTCGGCGAATTTGGGCAGTTGACCGGTGCCGGTGAGCGAGTCGGCGTTGACCAGGAAAGGCACATTGATTTCGGTGTAGCCATGCTCGCGGCTGTGCAGGTCGAGCATGAACTGGCCAAGCGCCCGGTGCAGGCGCGCAAGTCCACCCTGCATGACGACAAAACGCGCGCCGGTCATGCGGCCGGCGGCGGCGAAGTCGAGCGCGGCTGAATCGGGGGTGGTGCCGGCAAGCCCCGCGCCGATTTCCACATGGTCGCGGAGCGGAAAATCGAATCGCCGGGGGCTGCCCCATTCCGCGATCAGGCGGTTGGCGGATTCGTCTTCACCCGGGGGAACCGCATCGGTGGGAATATTGGGCACGCCAAGCAGATAATCGCGGAGTTCGCCCTGAAGCGCCTGCAACTCGCCATCGAGTTCCTCAAGCCGGGACTTGATGCCAGCGACCGCCGCCAGCGCTTCCCCGGCATCGCCGCCCTCCCGCTTGGCCTTGCCGATCTCCTTCGAGCGCAGATTGCGTTCATTGCGCAGGGCCTCGGCGGCGAGCTGGATTTCCCGGCGCCTGGCATCCACCTCCCCAAGCCAGGCGACATCGAGCCGGAAACACCGCTTTTCCAGGCTGGCGGCGATTTGCTCCGGCTCGGAGCGGATCCTTTTGGGGTCGAGCATGGAATGGCTCCCGATTCAGTTGGCGCCGCGGCTGTCGACGATCTCGATTCCCGGCGGCGGCTCGAAGCGGAACAGTTCCAATGCGAGCGATTCATTGCGCCGCAGATTGGCGAAGCGCCAGAGCGTTTGCTGGCCGTTGCGGTTTTCGAGGCGGATATGGTCGAGGCGCATCTCTTCCATCGCGTCTTCGACGAATTCGATCACGATCAGCGCGTGGGGGCTGTCGGGGGCGAGTGGCGTCAATTCAAATCGCCGCAGCTCCGCCACGGCGGCCAGATCCACTCGATATTCCCCGGCAAGGCCCGCGGTCTCACCGCTCAGCAGTTGCGCCGCGAGTTCGGCCCGACCGCTGTCCCAATCCTCGATGACCACCTGCTCCAGGTCGGGCTGATAGTTCCACAGCGTCCGCCCGTCGGTGACGATCAACTCCGGGAAGGGTTCGAGCGTTTCCCAGTAGAAGCCACCGGGTTTGCGCAGCCGCATGCGGATCGCGCTTTCCTCGAGCAGGCCGCCGCCGGATTCGACGATCATCTGGGTGACATCGGCGCTCAGGCTCGAAATGCCGCCGAGCAGGGAATCGAGTTCGGCGATGGCGTCCCGCGGCTCCGGCTCGGCCCCGGCGAACTGCGGCGGGGGCACGAGCACAAGCATTGCGGCTATCAGGGCAAGCCTTGAGGTCATTTTCGGGAGATCATCGCAAGCCGTTCAATCGCTGGGGGCGGGATGCGCCAGCACTTCCCTGCCTCCTTTGCTGTCCATGGCCGACACCACGCCCTGCTGCTCCATGGCTTCCATCATCCGCGCCGCGCGATTGTAGCCCACCTTCAGCCGGCGTTGCAGTTTGGAGATCGTCGCCTCCCGGGTTTCGGTGACGAATTCCACCGCCTGATCGTAGAGTTCGTCGATTTCGCCGCCATCGACTCCGCCGCCTTCGGGCTGGAAGTCCTTGTCGTTGCGGTCGATGGTCACCGCATCGATGTATTGCGGCGTTCCGCGCTGTTTCCAGTCCGCCACCACGCGGTGCACCTCCTCGTCGCTGACGAAGGCGCCGTGGATGCGGGTGGCGACGCCGCCGCCGGGTGGCAGGAAGAGCATGTCGCCATTGCCGAGCAACTGCTCGGCGCCGCCCTCGCCGAGAATCGTGCGGGAATCGACTTTGGACTGCACCATGAACGACAGCCGGGTGGGGATATTGGCCTTGATCAATCCGGTCAGCACATCCACCGAGGGCCGCTGGGTGGCGAGCACGAGATGAATGCCCGCGGCCCGGGCCTTCTGGGCGATGCGGGCGATGAGTTCCTCGACCTTCTTCCCCACCACCATCATCATGTCGGCGAGCTCGTCGACGATGACGACGATTTGCGGCAGGGGTTCGAGTTCCGGCGCCTGCTGCTCAAGCGCGAGCAGGGCCGGGTCGGGTTTCCACACCGGATCGAACAGCGGCTTGCCGACCTTGCGCGCCTCGGCGACTTTCTTGTTGAAGCCGGCGAGGTTCCTCACCCCGAGCGCCGACAGCAGCGCGTAGCGCCGGTCCATTTCGGCGACACACCAGCGCAGGCCGTTGGCGGCGTCCTTCATGTCGGTGATGACCGGGGTCAGCAGGTGCGGGATGCCTTCGTACACCGACAATTCGAGCATCTTCGGATCGATCATGATCAAGCGCACCTGCTCCGGGGTGGACTTGAACAGCAGGCTCAGAATCATCGCGTTGATGCCCACCGACTTGCCCGAGCCGGTGGTGCCCGCCACCAGCAGATGCGGCATCCGGCCGAGATCGACGATAACGGGTTTGCCGAGGATGTCATGGCCGAGAGCGAAGCTGAGCCGGGAGTCGGCCTTGGCGAAATCGCCGCTCTCGAGCACTTCGCTGAGGCGGATCAGTTCCCGCGCCTCGTTGGGAATCTCGATGCCGATCACATCGCGGCCGGGGATATGCTCGACCACCCGCACCGAAACCACCGCCAGCGAGCGCGCCAGATCGCGGACCAGGCCGGTGATCCGGTTGCCCTTGACCCCGGCCGCGGGCTGCACTTCAAAGCGGGTGATGACCGGGCCGGGCTTGATCGCGGTGACTTCCACCTCGATGCCGAAATCGCCAAGTTTGTCGACGAGCAGCAGCGACAATTCCTTGAGCGATTCCCGCGATTGGGATCCCCCCTCCCCCGCCTCGCCCGGATCGAGCAGTTTGATCGACGGCAGCTTGCTCCGGGGCGGCTTCGATACGGTTTTGGCCGCGGCGACTTCCCGGGCGCGGTCGGTGCTGGAAACCCGGGTGATCGACGGCATCACCGGATCGATGCGCTCGCTGTCCTGCTTTGGCTTCCGTTTCCGCTTCACTGACGCGGCAGGCTTGGGCGCGGCGCGGGGCTGTTTTTCCGCCGCGGGTGGCGGCCGCGGCGCATCGCGCCTGCGCTCGGCCGCCCGCCGCAGCAGGTTGGGAAACCAGCCGGCGGCGGCGAGCAGCCAGCGCCAGAGGCGGGCCACGGCGTTGGCCCAGAAGATACTGAACGACAGCGTCAGCCCGATCAGCAGCAGCGCCAGCAACAGCAGGCTGCTGCCGAAAAGCGCGAGCGCCGGCTCGGTCCAGCCCGCGAGTTGCCGGCCGACGAGGCCGCCCGGACCATGCGGCAATGCGCCAAACGAGGGCAGATGCAGGCTCGCCAGGCCGGCGCAGGCCGGCAACACCAGCAGCAATCCGGCGATGCGCAAGCTCAGCAGGCCGGGAAACTTCGCCTTGCCGGCGACTTCCGCGAGGCATAGGCACAGCAGGCCGACAGGCGCCAGATAGGCGAGGTAGCCGAGGGCGAGATACAGCAGGTCGGCGATCCAGGCGCCGGCGACACCGGCGTAATTGACCACCTCGGCGCCGCCCGATTGGCTGAACGCCGGATCCTCCGGTGAAAAGCTCAGCAGCGCCACGAACAGGAACACCGCGGCGAGAAAGTTCAGCACAAGCAGGCCATCCCGCAACATGCGGGGCATGGCGGCGCTGCGTTCAGTTTCTGTGCTCATTCGTTCGAGGTCCGGTCGCTTTCTGTCACCGCCTCGCTCCCTCAGTGCCAATTTTCAGGAGCACTGTCGTAGCGGCCTGTGTTTAGTTTATCGTCAGCAAGCTGCGGCAGATGAGGATTGCGGGGGCAAAAAGCCGCATAATATCGCCCGCCGGATTCAGCGGGGAAACGCCATGGCCGATTTTCAGCATCATCGCCTCATCATCATGGGCTCGGGTCCGGCGGGCTACACCGCGGCCCTGTACGCGGCGCGGGCCAATCTTGAGCCGGTGGTCATCACCGGCATCGAACAGGGCGGGCAGCTCACCACCACCACCGATGTCGACAACTGGCCGGGGGATGTCGAAGGTTTGCAGGGTCCGGATTTGATGGAGCGGATGCGGCGCCATGTCGAGCGCTTCGACGCCAAAGTGGTGTTCGACCATATCCAATCGGTGGAACTCGGCGGGCGGCCGTTCCGCCTGCGGGGCGAGACCGGCGCCTACAGCTGCGACGCGCTGATCATCGCCACCGGCGCCTCGGCGCGGTATCTCGGCCTGCCCTCGGAGAGCGCCTACCTCGGCAAGGGCGTCAGCGCCTGCGCCACCTGCGATGGTTTCTTCTATCGCGGCAAACCGGTGGCGGTGGTCGGCGGCGGCAACACCGCCGTGGAGGAGGCGCTATATCTCGCCAATATCTGCTCCCATGTCACCGTGGTCCACCGCCGCGATGCCCTGCGGGCGGAAAAAATCCTCCAACAGCGCCTGTTCGCCCTCGCCGAAGAAGGCAAGGTGACCCTGGCTTGGAACCATGTGCTCGAGGAGGTTGTCGGCGATGGCATGGGGGTGACCGGAATCCGCATCCGCGATGTGCGCGAACAGGCCGCAACCCGGCTCGCTGTCGATGGCGTGTTCATCGCCATCGGCCACGACCCGAACTCGGCCATTTTCAAAGGTCAGCTCGACATGAAGAACGGCTATGTGAAGATTCACTCCGGGCTCGATGGCAATGCCACGGAAACCTCGGTGCCCGGCGTGTTCGCCGCCGGCGATATCGCCGACCAGGTTTACCGCCAAGCGGTCACCAGCGCCGGCTTCGGTTGCATGGCCGCGCTCGACGCGGAGAAGTTCCTCACCGCCTGAGCGCACTCGCCGAACGGCTATCGAGTCCGATAAGTCGCCCCATGCCAGTCTATCGCCTGCACCACGCGAACCTCAGCTTTCCCCCGGCTTGCAAGGCGGATTCGGGGCGCAAGGGCCTGCTCGCCATCGGCGGCGACCTGCGGCCGGAGCGGTTGCTCAACGCCTACCGCGGCGGCATCTTCCCCTGGTACAACGAAGGCATGCCGGTGCACTGGTGCTCCCCCGACCCGCGCCTGGTGCTATGGCTTGGGGATTTGCGGGTATCGCGCTCGCTGGCCAAGCTGATCCGCGCCGGCCGCTACCGGATTACAATGAACCGCGCCTTCGCCGAGGTGATCGGGCATTGCGCCGAAATGAGATGGCCCCTGACCTGGATCACCGGCGACATGTACGCCGCCTATTGCCGCCTGCACGGCCTCGGCTATGCGCATTCGGTGGAAGTCTGGGACGATTTCACCCTCGTTGGGGGATTGTATGGCGTTGGCCTCGGGCGGATGTTCTTCGGCGAATCGATGTTCAGCCTCGCGAGCAACACCTCAAAGCTGGCGCTTGAGCGGCTGGTGCGGCAGTTGCGCGAATGGGAGTTTGAAATGATCGACTGCCAGGAAGTCACCCCCCACCTGATTTCCCTCGGCGCCCGGGAAATGCCCCGGGCGGAGTTCCTCCGCCACATCACGCGGCTGTCCCGCCTGCCACCCCCACCCTGCTGGGATTTCGACCCCACAAACCCTTGAGTCGGGGTTTTTGGCTTTGATCGGCTTCGGGAGGCGCGGGGTCTGTGAGCTAAATTTCGACTTTTCATCGATGAAAAGTCTCAAATCGATTCGTCATCGCTTTTGTTCCGGCCACCGAGCACAGCTCGGTGGCGCTCGGGACTTCGCGCGAAGAACGCTCAAAGTTGCCACTTCAGCACCGACTGAGTCGCCGTTGGCTGGCGGGGCGCGTGGCGGGCGTGCGAGACAGGATGTCGAGCCCGGAGCCTACAGGGATGTATTCACGGCGTCCGCCGCGCGCCCCGCCAGCCAGCGGCGACGGATCGAAGCCAAAAAGCCCGGCAGTCTAGTGGCAGAAACGGGAATTGCCCATCGTGCTGAATTGCGGCACAATGCGCGGCCAATCTGCCGACGGGAGGAATCTATGGCAAAAGAGGACCAGATTGAAATCGAAGGCGAAGTGATCGACACGCTTCCCAACACCATGTTCCGGGTCAAACTGGCGAATGGCCACATCATCACCGCCCATATTTCGGGCAAGATGCGCAAAAACTACATCAGGATTCTCACCGGCGACCAGGTGAAGGTGGAACTGACCCCCTACGACCTGTCGAAGGGCCGAATCACCTACCGCGCGCGATAGCGGAAACTGTTTACCCGAAAAATTTCTTCCTGAGATTTTTGTTTCGATCACGAATTCAATGGCTTGCGCCCTAGAATTCCTGTGCCGCGGGGAGGCTTCGATTCGGGCCGAGCCATTTTACGCCGGCTGTCCGGTTTCGCGTTCGCGGCGGCTTTGGATTTTTAGCTGGATGCCGTCGCTGTCGGCGCTGACTTCGACATCGCCGCCGCCATCGGCGAGTTCGCCGAAAAGAATATCCTCCGCCAACTCCTTCTTGAGCTTTTCCTGGATCAGCCGCGCCATGGGCCGGGCGCCCATGGCCTCGCTGTAGCCGTGCTCGATGAACCAGTCGATGGCGGCCTCATCGACGTGCAACTGCACCTTCTTCGGGTCAAGCTGAACCTGCAATTCGACGAGGAACTTGTCGACCACGGTGCGGATAGTCTCCTTCGCCAGCGGGCCGAACTGGATCACCGCGTCGAGCCGATTGCGGAATTCCGGGGAGAAGGCCTTGCGGATCGCCTCCATGCCGTCGCTGGAATGGTCCTGGGTGGTGAAGCCGATGGAGGAGCGGGCCATTTCCCGGGCGCCGGCGTTGGTGGTCATAATGAGGATGACATTGCGGAAATCCGCGGTGCGGCCGTTGTTGTCGGTCAGCGAGCCATGGTCCATCACTTGGAGCAGCAGATTGAACACATCGGGGTGGGCTTTCTCGATTTCATCGAGCAGCAGCACGCAATGCGGGTTCTTGGTGACCGCCTCGGTGAGCAGGCCGCCCTGGTCGAAACCAATGTAGCCCGGCGGCGCGCCGATCAGCCTCGAGACCGTGTGCCGCTCCATGTATTCGGACATGTCGAAGCGCAGCAATTCGATTCCCATGACCTTGGCGAGCTGCCGGCTCAACTCGGTCTTGCCGACTCCCGTGGGCCCGGCGAACATGAAGCAGCCAATGGGCTTGTCGCCGGTGTTGAGGCCGGCCCGGGACAGCTTGATCGCGGTTGCCAGCGAATCGATGGCTGGGTCCTGGCCGAAGACGACCATCTTCAAGTTGACCTCGAGGTTTTTCAGCGCCTCGATATCGGAGCTTGAAACATGCTTGGGCGGAATCCGCGCGATGGCGGCGACGATGCGCTCCATGTCGGCGACGCCGATCACCTTTTTGCGCCGGGAAGGCGGTTGCAGCCGCTGCCAGGCGCCAGCCTCGTCGATGAGGTCGATGGCCTTGTCGGGCATGAAGCGGTCGGTGATGTAGCGCGCGGCGAGTTCGGCGGCGGCTTTCAGCGCCTTGTCGGTGTAGCGCAGGCCATGATGTTCCTCGAAGCGGCTTTTGAGCCCCTTGAGGATGCGGTAGGTCGTGGCCACATCGGGTTCTTCGATGTCGATTTTCTGGAAGCGCCGGGACAACGCCCGGTCCTTGTCGAAGATGCCGCGGTACTCCTGGTAGGTTGTCGAGCCGACGCAGCGCAGATTCGGCGAGGTCAGCACCGGCTTGAGCAGGTTGGAAGCATCCATGACGCCGCCGGAGGCGGCGCCGGCGCCGATGATGGTGTGGATTTCGTCGATGAAGAGCACCGCCTTGGGTTGTTTGGCAAGCTCGCCAAGGAGCGACTTGAAGCGCTTCTCGAAATCGCCGCGGTATTTGGTTCCCGCGAGCAGGCCGCCGAGATCGAGGGAGTAGATCACACAGTCCCGGAACACTTCCGGCACATCGTCCTCGACGATCTTGCGCGCGAGGCCCTCGACCACGGCGGTCTTGCCGACGCCGGATTCGCCGACGAGCAGGGGGTTGTTCTTGCGCCGCCGGGACAGCACCTGCACCACCCGGTTCACTTCCTCGCCGCGGCCGATCAGCGGGTCGATGCGGTTGAGCTTGGCTTGTTCATTGAGATTGGTGGCGAAACTTTCGAGCGCGGTCGCTTTCTTTTCACCTTTCGCCCCGCCTGCGCGGCTTTGGCCTTGGGCCGGGCCGTCATCCTCCCGGCCCTCGGCGGGCGACTTCGATATGCCGTGGGAGATGAAATTGATGATGTCCACCCGGGTGATATCCTGCTGTTGCAGCAGATAGACGGCGTGGCTCTCCTTCTCGCCGAAAACCGCCACGAGCACGTTGGCGCCGGTGACATCGCGGCGGCCCGATGACTGCACATGGAAAACCGCGCGCTGGATGACGCGCTGGAAGCCGAGGGTGGGCTGGGTCTTGCGCGCGGCCTCGGCTTTGGGGATCAGCGGCGTCATCGAATCGATGTAGTCGCCGAGTTCGCCGCGCAGGCGGGCGAGATCGCACTCGCAGGCCCGCAGCACTCCGCAGGCCGCGTCGTCGTCTAGCAGGGCGAGCAGCAAATGCTCGACGGTCATGAATTCATGCCGCTTCTCATTCGCGCCGCCGAACGCCGCGTTCAGGTTGGCTTCAAGTTCCTTGCTCAGCATTGGCTGTCCACTTTCTCTTCTCCGCTCTGGTTTGCGCTAGCGATCGACTTCCACCGAACACAGCAGGGGGTGTTCGTATTCGCGGGCGTAATTGTTGACTTGGGTCGCCTTGCTTTCGGCGATGTCCTTGCTGAACACGCCGCAGACGCCCTTCCCTTCGGTGTGCACTTTGAGCATGACCCGGGTCGCTTTTTCGACATCCATCTGGAAAAACACGCGCAGCACATCGACCACGAAAGCCATGGGCGTGTAATCATCATTGATGAGGACGACCTGGTACAGCGGCGGCCGCTTGAGTTTGGGCTCGCTGGTTTGAACCTGATGCACGGTGTCGTGCGTCAGATCGTCGTCGTCATCATCGATACTGCGCGGCAAATTGCTCATTTTTGACATTCCCCGGGGGGTAGTGTATAGCAAAATGGAAATTGGAGTTTGGCATGAGCACTGGGCATGTGAAGTGGTTCAACAACGCCAAGGGGTTTGGTTTTATCCTGCCGGATGGCGGCGGCGGGGACTTGTTCGCGCATTATTCCGCCATCGCCATGGATGGTTACAAGACCCTGAAGGCGGGCCAGATCGTCTCCTTCGACGCGGTTGAGGGGCCCAAGGGAATGCACGCGGCGAATATCCAAGTGCTGTCCGACCCCGACCACGACTGGCCGGAGGAGGACGAGGAAGAGGCTGGCGACCAAATCGGCAACGTCTGAGTCACCGCCCTTCCCAGTTTCTCAAAGCTCGCGCGTCGCTGGGCCGGGTGGCGATCCATTCGCCGCCTGAAGCGGTGATCTGCTTTTTCCAGAACGGCGCCTCGCTCTTCAGGTAATCCATGATGAAACCCGCCGCGGCGAAGGCCTCGTGGCGGTGGTGGCTGGCGACGCCGGCGAAGACGATCTGTTCGCCCGGCGCGAGCGCCCCCACCCGGTGGATGACCCGCGCCGCGAGCAATTGCCAGCGGTCCTCCGCTTCAGCGATGATTTCGCCGATGCGTTTTTCGGTCATGCCGGGGTAATGTTCGAGCCGCAGTTCCCGCACCGCCTCTCCCTGGTCGGGGTCGTAATAGTCCCGCACGAGTCCGCAGAACGTGGCCACCGCGCCGGCGCCCGGGGCTTGGGCGCACAGCTTGCGGTATTCGGCGCCGACATCGAAGTCTTCGTGTTGAACACTAATGCGGACATTGATGGCGGCGCTGGTTTGCGCCATCTCAGCCTCCGCTCATCGGCGGGAAGAAGGCGATTTCGTCGGCTTCGCCCAAGGCTTGGCCTGGCCCCGCCACGGTTTGGTTCACCGCCGCGAGCACGGTTTCGCCATTGGCGTGGAGGCGGTCGAAATCGCTGTGGGTGGCGCGCAGGTGGCGGATCAGATCGGCCACGGTGGCCACATCCGCCGGCAACTCCATGCCCTCGCCCTCCCGGCCCATGGCTTCGCGGACGCTGGCGAAATAGCGGATCCGCAACATCAGCGGCCCATCGCCCCGCGCCGGTAATGTCCGCTTCGGCCGCCGGATTTCTCCAGCAGGCACAGCCCTTCGATGCGCATTTCCCGGTCCACCGCCTTGCACATGTCGTAAATCGTCAGCGCGCTGACGGCGGCGGCGCTGAGGGCTTCCATCTCGACTCCGGTGGGGCCTTTGACCTTGCAGGTGGCGACGATCTCCACACAAGCCGCATCGCGGTTCAGCTTGAGGTCGATATCGACCGCGGCCAGCATCAGCGGATGGCACATGGGGATGAGGCCGGCGCAGTTCTTGGCGGCCTGGATGCCGGCGATCCGCGCCACGGTCAGCACATCGCCCTTTTTGTGCCCGCCACTGGCGATCAGCTTGAGTGTTTCGGGCCGCATCTCGATGCGGGCGCCGGCGCTGGCAACCCGCTCGCTGTCGGGCTTGCCCCCCACATCGACCATCCGCGCGTTGCCCGTCTCGTCAAGATGCGTCAATCCGCTCATTTGAATCACCCGCCCAACCACTCCGCGCCGAACCGCCATTATCCCCGGTTTTGCCGCAATGGGACACCCACCCGATTCACCGCAGCCAGAATGGGACACCCATCGTGCGCCCGCATGGGACACCCACCCTGCCTGCTGGAATGGGACACCCATCGCGACAATGTGTGGCTGTTACAATGCGCGGGACATGAGCACTTCCAGTAAACGCGGCGCCCGGGTCATCGTTGGCATGTCTGGCGGGGTGGATTCGTCGGTCGCCGCGGCCCTGCTGCTGCGGGCGGGCTGCCGGGTCGAAGGGCTGTTCATGAAGAACTGGGAAGAGGACGACGCCAGCGAATACTGCACCGCGGAGAAGGACCTCGCCGACGCGAAGTCGGTCTGCGAAATACTCGGCATCCATTTGCACGAGGCAAATTTCGCCGCCGAGTATTGGGACGGCGTGTTCCGCCACTTTCTCGCCGAATACCGGCGGGGCCGCACACCGAACCCCGACGTGCTGTGCAACCGCGAAATCAAGTTCAAGGCTTTTCTCGAATACGCCCGCGCCCTCGGCGCGGAGCGGATCGCCACCGGCCACTACGCGCGCCGGGTCGAAAGTGGCGATGCGGTCTGGCTGTGCAAGGGGGTTGACCGCAACAAGGACCAGAGCTACTTCCTCTGCGAAGTCGGCGAGGATTGCATCCGCCAATCGCTGTTCCCGCTCGGCGAAATGACCAAGCCCGAGGTGCGCGCCATCGCCACCGAACTTGGCCTGCCGACCCAGGACAAAAAGGACAGCACCGGAATCTGCTTCATCGGCGAGCGCAAGTTCAGGGATTTCCTGCAACGCTACCTGCCGGCCCGGCCTGGCCCGATTCTGACCCCGGACGGCGACGAGATCGGGCGGCACCAGGGCCTGATGTATTACACTGTCGGCCAGCGCCAAGGCTTGGGCATCGGCGGCCTGCGCGATTACCCGGAGGCGCCCTGGTATGTGCTGCGCAAGGACCTGGCGAACAATGCGCTCTACGCGGTGCAGGGAGAAGATCACGCCGACCTGCGCAGCCATGGCCTGATCGCCTCCATGCCGGCTTGGATCAGCGGCGAGCCGCCGAAGCTGCCCGCGCGCTGCGGCGTCAAGACCCGCTACCGGCAGCCGGACATCGCCGCGAGGGTCGAGTTGCGCGATGGCGGAAAGCCGTCGCTCGAGGTGGTTTTCGACGAGCCGCAGCGCGCGGTCACACCAGGGCAATACGCGGTGTTCTACGACCGGGACCGCTGCCTCGGAGGCGCGCCGATTAAGGAAGCTCTGATTTAATCAGAGCTTCCTGCGGTACATGGATGTACCGCCGAATTCGATGGCGTAAGCCATTGAATTCGCGAGCAAAACAAAACCACGCTTTTGTTTTGCGACAATGAAAAACTCCATGGATGGAGTTTTTCAGAGCATAAGTGACCAAAGCATCAATTGAACAATCGCGGAATATGAACAAGCAATTTGAACTGCTGGCCCTGTCCCCATTGGATGGCCGCTACCGGGGAAAATGCGCGGAACTCGCGCCGATTTTCAGCGAATTCGGCCTCATGCGCTATCGGGTGCGGGTCGAGATCGAATGGCTGCTGCGGCTAGCCGCGGAACCCGGAGTCGCCGAATGCCCCGCGCTTGGCGACGACGCGCGGGCTTTCGCCGCCGGGCTGGCCACGGATTTTTCGCCCGCGGACGCGGCGCGGGTTAAGGAAATCGAACAGGGCACCCGACATGACGTCAAGGCCATCGAATACTTCCTCAAGGAAAAACTCGCCGGCCTTGCCGAATTCAAGCCGCATCTCGAATTTGTCCATTTCGCCTGCACCACCTGGGACATCAACAATCTCGCCTACTGCCTGATGCTGCGCGATGGCCGCGCCATCTTGATCGAGGCGCTTGCGGAACTGACGGAAACGCTGGCCAAAATGAGCCGGCGCTTCGCCAAGGCGCCGATGCTATCGCGCACCCACGGCCAGCCCGCCTCGCCCACCACCATGGGCAAGGAGCTCGCCAATTTTGTCTGGCGGCTGCGCCGGGAATCGGAAAAATTCCGCCAAACCGAACTGCTCGGCAAAATCAATGGCGCGGTGGGCAATTACAATGCCCATGTCGCGGCCTGCCCGGAAGTCGACTGGCCGGCATTGGCGCGTGATTTCGTCGAGGGCCTTGGCTTGGGCTGGAATCCCTACACAACCCAGATCGAGCCGTATGACAGCTTCGCCGAATACTGCGCGGCGCTGGCCCGCCTGAACACGATTGCCATCGATCTCGACCGCGACCTGTGGACTTATATCTCGCTGGGCTACTTCCGGCAGAAAACCGTGGCGGGGGAGGTGGGTTCGTCGACGATGCCGCACAAGGTCAACCCCATCGACTTTGAAAACGCCGAGGGCAACGCCGGCCTCGCCAATTCGCTGCTGGGGCATCTCGCCGAAAAGTTGCCGATCTCGCGCCTGCAGCGGGATTTGAGCGATTCAACGGTGCTGCGGAGTTTCGGCGTCGCCCTCGGCCACAGTCTGCTCGCGTTCCGCTCGACCGGGGCCGGGCTCGGCAAGCTTGAACTCGATGCGGCGGCCATCGACGCCGACCTCGACGACTGCTGGGAAATCCTCGCCGAGCCGATCCAGACGGTGATGCGGCGTTTCGGGGTGCCTGAGCCGTATGAAAAACTCAAGGCGCTCACCCGGGGCCGCAAAGTGGACCAAGAGGCGATCCGCGCCTTCATCGAAAACCTCGACATCCCCGCAGCCGCCAAAGCCTCCCTCCTCCAACTCACTCCCAGAGGCTACACCGGCAAGGCTGAAGAACTCGCGCGCTCGATTTGAGCGGGGTTTAGCTTATTGGCTTCGACCGGCACCGCGGGCCTGTTGCTGTGGGCTAAATCTCGCCTGTTCATCCTTGAACAGGCGAGAATCGGTTCGACTTCGCTTTGGGCCCTCCCTGGCACGCTCAGTCTCAACGACGCCCACAGCAACAGGCCCGCGGTGCTTTGGGATGTGCAAATCGAAAACGGTTATGGCCCCGACAAGAGGGTCTGGTTTGATGGCGGGCCCGCAATGGTTGTTTGATTCACTCGTCAAGGTTTCGTTCGCTGGCGAGGCGGAATTGTTGCTTCAACTCTTCGTAGCTGTGGACCGACGGGTATTGCGGGAAGGCTTCGGCCACGGTGTCGGGGGCGCGGAAGAGGATGCCGGCGTCGGCTTCCTCGAGCATGGTGGTGTCGTTGTAGGAGTCGCCGGCGGCGATGACGCGGAAATTGAGCGAGTGCAGGGCCTTCACGCTTTGCCGTTTGGGGTCTTTTTGCCGCAGGCGGTAGCCGATGATGCGGCCTTCGGTGATTTCGAGCCGGTGGCAGAACAGCGCCGGGAAGCCGAGTTGCCGCATCAGCGGGTGGGAGAATTCGTAGAAAGTGTCTGAAAGAATGATGACCTGGAACCTGGCCTTGAGCCAATCGAGAAAGTCTTCCGCCCCCACCAGCGGTGCCATGCCGGCGATCACCTGCTGAATCCGTGCCATGCCAAGCCCGTGCTTTTCGAGCAAGCCAAGCCGCTGCCGCATCAGCTCATCGTAGTCTGGAACATCCCGGGTCGTGGCGCGCAGCGCGTCGATGCCGGTGTGCTCGGCGACGCCGATCCAGATTTCCGGCACGAGCACACCTTCAAGATCAAGGCAGGCGACTTCCATACTTGCTCCTTTCCTGAAAACGCGCAATTTAGCAGAACCAAGCGGCTTCGTTCAAAGCACAAGGTCTGCACTGCTTGAGTCGCTGGCTGCTGGGCTGTGTCCAGCGGGCGCGCGAGACAGGATGTCGAGCCCGGAGCCTACAGGGATGTATTCACGGCGTCCGCTGGACACAGCCCAGCAGCCAGCGACGGATCGAAGCCACAAGCAGCAGACACAAATTGCACAGGAACCAAGCGCGCGCTGGTGAAGTCAAAAACTTGTGGGAACCGGCGCGCGCGTTGCTGGCACGCCGCCGGGGCCGCAAGTATGCTTTGATAGACCGCCCAATACGAGACGGATGACACGACATTGATTATGGATTTCTTGCAACTGGTGCTGGCCGGGGCCTTGGTGGGCTTCGCCATGGGGGTGACCGGAGTTGGCGGCGGCGCGCTGATGACGCCGTTTCTGCTCATCATCGGCTACCCCGCTCCGGTTGCCGTGGGCACCGACCTGCTCTACGCCGCGATCACCAAGACCGGCGGTGCTTGGACCCACCATCGCAGCAACCATGTGGTCTGGCCCATCGTCCTCTATCTGGCGGCGGGCAGTATTCCCGCGGCCATCGCCATGCATTGGTTCGTGCTCGATGAGCAATTCCAGAATTCGGATTTGTTCGAAGAGATCCTCACCCGCAGCCTCGGCGTCATGCTCATCGCCACCTGTCTGATCCTGATCCTGCGCAACCGCCTGCCAAGGGTTTCACGGGAATACATCCGCCAGTCGTTCTTCCTGACTTGGGTAACCGGCGTTTTTCTCGGGGTTTGCGTGACCCTGACCTCGGTGGGCGCGGGGGCTTTCGGCGCGGCGGTGCTGCTGATGCTGCACTCGCGGATTTCGACGGTGCGAATCGTCGGCACCGATATCGCCCACGCCGTGCCGCTGACGCTGATCGCCGGCCTCGGCTACATGGCCCAGGGCTTCGTTGACTTTGTGCTGTTGCTGAGCCTGCTCGTTGGTTCGATGCCGGGAATCCATCTCGGCTCGCTGGTCAGCCCGCTGCTGCCGGAAAAACTGCTTAGGCTGGTGCTGGTGACGATCCTCGGCGTGCTCGGAACCTACTACAGCATCTTTATCTAACGAGGGGGCTGTCCCTACGAGTTCATCACGCCATGGGGGACGTGGCCGGTGGCCACGTGGTCGCTGGCGGCGTCGCAGTTGTCGAGCTGGTCGTCGAAGAAGATGTCGGCCTCGTAGGCTTGCAGGAAATCCTTCTTGGGCAGTCCGCCGAGGAAAAGCGATTCGTCGATGCGGATGTTCCAGGCCCGGAGCGTGCGCACCACGCGCTCGTGGGCCGGCGCCGAGCGGGCGGTGATCAGGCAGGTGCTGATTGGCGCATCGGCCTTGGTCTGAATCCGGTGCAGGGCGGAGAGGAAGGATTTGAAAGGGCCGCCTTCGAGTGGCTCCCTGGCTGAGTCGCGCTCGTTGCGGGTAAAGCTTTCGAGGCCCTCCTCCTGGTAGATTTTCTCCGATGCGTCCGAGAACAGCACGGCGTCGCCGTCGAAGGCGATCTTGAGATGGTCGTCGGATTGCTTGCTGTGTGTCGATGGGACGATGGTCGCCGCCGCCACCCCGCTATCGAGCGCTTGGCGCACGTCGGCGCCATCGAGGGAAAGGAACAACTGGCTGTCGAAGGCGGAGATGTAGCGGTAGGGGCTGTTGCCGCTGCAGAACGCGGCCCGGGTGATGGCGAGACCGTAATGCTGGATCGAATGGAAGATGCGCAGCCCGGTGTCGGCGCTGTTGCGCGACAGCAGGATGACCTCGACCTCCGGCTGCTCAAGCACTTCATTGAGCTTAAGCAGCTTGTTGACAAGGTTGAAGGCAACGCCGGGCTGAAGAATTTCATTCTCCGAGGCGATCTGGTGCGCGCGGTAGGCCTCGAGCCCCTCTTCCTCGTAAATGCGGTGGCTGTCGGCGAGATCGAACAGCGCCCGGGAGGAAATCGCCACGACGAGCCGGTCCGATGCGCGCTCCGCTTCGCTGACCACCGGCAACGCTCAATTTATCCCGCGACCGGCGCCGTCATGCGGATGCCGGTGCCGGCGAGGCCGCAATAGCCGCCGGGATTCTTGGCGAGGTATTGCTGATGGTAATCCTCGGCATAATAAAATTCTTCCAGTTCTTTGATTTCCGTGGTTATTTCAGGATATCCCCTGCGCGTCAACAGGGCTTGGCCGCGATCCCGGCTGGCCAGCGCGGCGTCGCGCTGGGCTGGGGAGACGGTGTAAATCGCCGAGCGGTACTGGCTGCCCCGGTCGTTGCCTTGGCGCATGCCCTGGGTGGGGTCGTGGTTTTCCCAGAAAGTATCGAGCAACTCCCCATAAGTGATCCGGGCCGGATCAAAACACACGAGCACGACTTCGGCGTGGCCGGTCCGCCCGCCGCAAACCTGGCGGTAATCCGGGTTGGCGGCATGACCGCCGGCATAGCCCACGGCGGTGCTGTAGACCCCCGGCAGTTGCCAGAACAGCCGCTCGGCGCCCCAGAAGCAGCCCATGCCGAATACCGCGCGCTCGATTCCGGGCGGAAACGGCTCGCGGATGCGGTTGCCATTGACGTGGTGAAGCTTGGGCTCCATTGAATCGGGCTCCGTTGAATCGGCTTCCATTGAATCGGATGGATTGATGAAGCATGATAGCGCACTTCCGATTATCGATTGAAATCCGCAACATGAATGTCAACAATTCTCATATTGCCGAAACTTCGATTCTATCCGGGTCCGCACGCTGCGAGTCGCCTGCCGGAGGGCCGCGCGCGACGGGCGTGCGAGGCAGGATGCCGAGCCCGAAGCCTACAGGGATGTATTTACGGCGTCCGCCGCGCGCGGCCCTCCGGCAGGCGACGATTCGAGGTCGATTCCCTTGGTGACAGCCCGCAAATCGATTATCGAAATGAAAACCGCCGGGAGATGGCATGACTTCCGCGCTGCTTGAAAACTATGGCGTTCGCGACTTGGCGCTTGCCCGCGGCAGGGGCAGCCATGTCTGGTGCGAGGCGGGAAGGAAATACCTCGATTTCGCCATGGGCATCGCGGTCAACAGCCTCGGGCATTGCCATCCGCAGCTCGTTGCGGCCCTGACCGCCCAAGCCGATACGCTCTGGCACACTTCCAATCTGTTCCGGATTCCCGCCGGCGAGGCGTTGGCGGAAAAGCTCACCGGGCTTTGTTTCGCCGACCGGGTGTTTTTCTGCAATTCCGGGGCGGAAGCCATCGAATGCGGTTTCAAGATGATGCGCCGCTACCACCACGCCAGGGGCGAGAGCGGCCGCAAGCGCATCGTCAGCCTCAGCGACGCCTTCCACGGCCGCACCCTGGCGACAATTGCCGCCGCTGGCAACGCGGCGCATTGCGAGGGCTTTCTGGCCGGCGACGGCGGCTTCGATCAGGCCGAATTTGGCGATATCGCCTCCCTGCGGGCGGTGGTTGGCCCCACAACCGCCGGCATTGTGATCGAGCCGGTGCAGGGCGAGGGTGGCATCCGCCCAGCCGAGCCGGACTACCTGCGGGCGGTCCGCGCGCTCTGCGACGAACATGGCATTCTGCTGATGTTCGACGAAGTGCAGTGCGGGCTTGGCCGCTGCGGCAGTTTCTACGCCCACCAGCGCCTTGGCGTCGAGCCCGACCTGCTCGCCTCGGCCAAAGGGCTCGGCGGCGGCTTTCCCGTCGGCGCCTGCCTAGCCCGGGAGGTGGTGGCCGCGGCCATGACCGCGGGCACCCACGGCAGCACCTTTGGCGGCAATCCGCTGGCGATGGCGGTTGCCGGGGCGGTTGTCGATGAGATCGCCGCCCCCGGCTTTCTCGATGCGGTTCGCGGCAATGGCGAGCATTTGCTCGCGTCCTTGCGCGAATTGGCGGGAAAACATCCCGCCGTGATCAGCAATGTCGCCGGGCTCGGCCTGATGATCGGGGTTTTCCTGCGCCCTGATTTTGATGCCGGGGAATTTATCCGGCGCCTGCGCGGCGAGGGGCTGCTCGTGGTCAAGGGCGGCAACAACAGCATCCGCCTGCTGCCACCGCTTAATGTTCGCCGGAGCGAAATCGACCAGGCGCTGGCGCTGATCGAGTCGGCCCTCGCGGCCTTAAGGCCGCAAACATCAGCCGCCAAAGGGCCGCCAACATGAGCCGGCTGGAAACCGCGGGCATCAAGCCCAAGTTAAGTCTGAACCCGGGCCCAAATCTGGCCGATGCCCTTCTCTGCTGGCTTCTGGCGATCCTGCTGACTGGCGCGGCCGCCCCCGCCGCGGCCCAGACATTGGAGAATCAAACGCTGGAGAGCGGAGCGGAGAGTGATATGCCGATTGTCCCGTTTCACGTCGATGTGCCCGATGCGGCCCTCGACGACTTGCAGAACCGTCTCGCCAACACCCGCCTACCCGGGCAGATTCCCGGCACCGCCTGGGAATACGGCACCGAGCGCGGGTATTTGCAAGAACTGCTCGCCTATTGGGCCGACGGATTCGACTGGCGCGCCCAGGAGGCGCGCATCAACGCCTTCGCGCAGTTCACCACCGAAATCGATGGCCTTGATCTGCACTTCATCCACCAGCGCGCGGCGAATCCCGAAGCGATTCCCTTGCTGATCGTCCACGGCTGGCCCGGATCGATCAGCGAGTTCCTCGATATCATCCCGCCATTGACCGAGCCCGGGGCCCATGGCGGCGACCCGGCGGATGCTTTCCACATCGTCGCGCCTTCGCTGCCGGGATTCGGCTTTTCCGGGATTCCCGCCGAGCGCGGCCACAATCCCGAACGCATGGCCCACCTGCTCGCCGCGCTGATGGAGCGGATCGGCTATGAGCGCTACGCCATCGCCGGCGGCGACTGGGGCGCGATCATCAATCGCCACCTGGCCAACCATTACCCGCAAAGGCTCATCGGCCTGCACTCGAACATGGTTATCGCGCCGCCGCCGGCAGACGAGGCGATCCGCGATTCGGCAAGCCCGGAGGAACTTGAACTCGTCGGCGCCCGGGCGGCATACATGCGCAACGAGACCGGCTATCAGCAAATCCAGGGCACCAAGCCGCAGACGCTGGGCTACGGGCTGCATGATTCGCCGGCGGGCCTCGCCGCCTGGATCGTCGAGAAATTCCACGGCTGGACCGACATGCCCCAGGGGCCGGAAGGCGATCTCGATGATCACTTCTCCAAGGACGAGTTGCTGACCAATATTTCTATCTACTGGTTCACCGGAACGATCACCTCATCGATGCGGATTTACTATGAAAACCGCAACACGCCGGCGGCCAAGCCAATCGAATACATCGATGTGCCCACCGGCGTGGCGATTTTCCCCGCCGAGATCTATCTCGCGCCCCGGGCCTGGGTGGAAGCGCGCTACGACTTGCGCCATTGGACCGTGATGCCCCGGGGCGGGCATTTCGCCGCCCTGGAGCAGCCCGGGTTGTATCTGAACGATCTGCGGGATTTTTTCCGCGAGCTGCGCCGATGAACGCGGCGGCAATTCACAGGAGCGACCGAAATGAGCGCCGAATCGATTAGCAACCCGAACCGGGACGGGGGCATCCTCGGCTGGATCGAGCGGGGCGGCAACCGCCTGCCCGACCCGGTGGTGATCTTTCTGTACTGCATATTGGCGGTGATTGGCATCAGCCTGGTCGCCGCCGCCCTGGGCGCCGCGGCGCTGCATCCGACCCAGGTCGACGCCGCCGGCAACGCCGTGCTGATTCGCGCCGAGAGCCTGCTTTCCGCCGACAACATCCGCCGCCTGCTGGTGGAAATGCCAACGACATTCACCAGCTTCCATCCGCTGGGCTACGTGCTTGTCGTCATGCTCGGCGCCGGCGTCGCCGAGCGCACCGGGCTGCTTGGCTCGGCCATGAGCGCGGCGGTGAGCAATGTGCCGAAGCTGTTGTTGACACCGGCGGTGGCGCTGACGGGAATGCTCGGCAATCTCGCCGCCGACGCCGCCTATGTGGTGCTGATTCCGCTGGCGGGGGTGATCTTCGCCGCCGCCGGCAGACACCCGGTGGCGGGCATCGCCGCGGCTTTCGCCGGCGTGTCCGGCGGGTTTTCCGCCAACCTGCTGCCGGGGCAGCTCGACGCCCTGCTCTTCGGCATCACCGAAGCCGCCGCCGAAACGATCCTGCCAAGCTGGGACGCCAACATCGCCGGCAACGCCTTCTTCATCATCGCCATGACCGGGGTGTTCCTGCCGGTGATCTGGTACATCACCGACCGCGTGATCGAGCCGCGGCTCGCACCACTCGGGGATTCGCCAAATGCGGGCAACATCGCCACCGCCGCCGTCAATGACGCCGACGCCGGCACCAACCCGGAAATCGGCATCGGCGCCGCCGAGCGGGCGGGCCTGAAACGCGCTGGCTGGGCGATTCTCGCCGTGATCGCCCTGTGGGTTTTCCTCTGTGTTGGGCCCGGCACGCCGCTGATCGATGAATCAGCCCCGCCGGAGGCGCGCTTCAATCCACTGTTCCAGTCGCTCGTCGCCGGCTTTCTCGTATTGTTCTTCGCCGCCGGCTGGGCTTATGGCAGCGCGGCGGGGACGATCAAGAACCACCGGGATCTGGTGAAGATGATGCAGGAGGCCATGGGGGACATGGCCTATTACCTCGTGCTTTCCTTCGCCGCGGCGCATTTCGTGGCGATGTTCAACTGGTCGAATCTCGGGCTGATTTTCGCCATCCATGGCGCCGCCGTGCTCGAAAGCTCGAATTTGCCCGACACGCTGCTGATGGCCGCCATCATCCTCTTCGGCGCGGTGCTCAACCTGTTCATCGGCTCGGCGAGCGCCAAATGGGCCCTGCTCGCGCCGGTGCTCGTGCCGATGTTGATGCTCGTTGGCATTTCCCCCGAGATGAGCACCGCCGCCTACCGCGTTGGCGACAGCGCCACCAACATCATCACCCCGCTGATGCCCTACTTCCCCCTCGTGCTCGTCTTCGCCCAGCGCTGGCAAAGGGATTTCGGCCTCGGCAGCCTCGTGGCGACGATGCTGCCCTATTCAGTGTGCCTGCTGCTAGCCGGATTGCTGCTGACCTTCCTCTGGGTCTTCCTCGGCCTCCCACTCGGCCCCGCCGCCCCGGTGTCATTCACGATGCCCTGAGGCGATGCTATGCTTGAAGCAGTTTGGATGTGGGCACGACGGCGACGGATCGGGGCCATGACTTCTCGCTTTGCGCAGAATGAAATTCATTGACGAAAAACAGGTGTAAACATGAATAAACTGATCATCGCTCTTGGTTTGATATTAGGGCTGGCCGCACCCGTTTCAGTGTCCGCCCAGGAAGTCGAATACCCCGCCGCCTTCAATGAACCCATGCCGCTGCTCGACGAGGCTATGGGTGATTTCCACTACCCGGTTTCCACCGCCAGCGAGCTCGCCCAGCGCTACTTCGACCAGGGTTTCCAGCTAATGTACGGCTTCGCCAAGATCGAGGCCGCGCGCTCCTTCCACGCCTCCCGTCTGGCCGACCCGGACTGCGCCATCTGTTACTGGGGCGAAGCCTGGGCCTGGGGTTCGTATCTCAACGGCGCGATGACCGTCGCCGAGGCGCCCAGGGCGCTGGCGGCGGCGCGGCGGGCATTGGCGCTGATCGACAACGCGAGCCCGAAGGAGGCCGATCTGATCCGGGCGATCCAAGTCCGCTATGTCGAGGACTATGATCCGCAAACCCGTCGCGCCCAGGACGAACACTACCGCGATGCCATGGCCGAACTCGCGGAAAAATACCCCGACGATCTCGATATCGTCACGCTGTACGCCGACGCCCTGTTCCTGCTCGAAGAACGGCGCGGCTACCGCTCGCTGGAGAATCCCAACACCGCGCACCTGCACAATGTCCTGCTCTCGGTGATCGACCGCGAGATCGACCATCCCGGCGCCTGCCATCTGTTCGTCCACGCCACCGAATCGACCCCAACCCCCGAACTTGCCGCCCCCTGCGCGCGCCATCTCGGCGACACGATCCCCGGGGCGAGCCACATCAACCACATGCCAAGCCACACCTGGAACGAAATGGGCCTGTGGCACGAGGCCGTCCGCGCCAATGTCAAAGCTTGGCATTCCGATCAGAAGGCGGCCCACAACCGCAGCGTTTCAACCTACGCCGGCCACAATCTGACGATGCTCTACTACGCCGGCGCCATGGGCGGCGAAAGCGCCGCCTCGCTGCAGGCGGCGCGGGATCTCGCGGCATTGAATGGCAACACCGCGATGCTGACGATGGCCTTGGTGCGCTTCGGCCGCTTCGACGAAATCAGCCAAATCACCGAACCACCGGCGGGGGAAGTCAACCGCGCGATGTACGACTTCTCCCACGGCTACGCGGCGCTCAAGCTCGGCGACAACGGCGCCGCCAGGCAAACCGTGGAAGAACTGAAGGAACGCGCCGCCACCACCACCGCCCGCTTCCGCTTCCACGACGGCAAGGACATCATCGCCACACTGGCGCACCTCCTTGAAGGCGAAATCCACTGGCTGGCGGGCGAGCGCGAAGCCGCGCTCGGCGCTTTCCGCGAAGCCGTGGGCAACTACGAAAATATCGGCTACGACGAGCCCGAACCCCTGCCCTTCTCCCCCCGCCACTGGCTCGGCGCCCTCCACCTCGAAATGGGCGCCACCGACAACGCCCTCGCCGAATACCGGCAAGATCTCACCGAGCACCCCAACAACCTCTGGTCACTCTGGGGCATCCAGCAAGCCCTGCGCGCCCAAGGCCAAAACGACCCCGAAATCGACGCCAAACTGGACGACCTTGCCCCACACACCGACATCTGGCTCCCCGCAACGAAGTTTTAACCAGAGCTTCACATCAGCCGATTGAAGCGCTAGCCATTAACCGCGGCCTAGAATCCATTCACGCAGGGCGGCATTCCATTCGGGGCTGCCCAGTGGGCCTTTTCGCCTTGCAGCAATCTTCGAGAGAGATGCCGGCTCATGCGTGCGGCACCTGAATGCGGCCTCAAGCAGCCGCCCGGCCCCGCCGCGCCACCCTGAACGGCAACATCATGATGTTGGCCTTGGCACTCGCGTGCTTCGACCGATTCAAAAAGTTTGAGATTATACTTGCAATTTGTAGTTATGGCGCTATCCATGAACACATGGAGTTCGAATGGGACGAGGCGAGGCGAAAGACCGATCAAACATCGAAAAGCACGGCGTAAGCTTCGAATTCGCCAAGGATATCTTCGACCGAGCAGTGCTGACCGCTTCCAGTTCGAGCCAAGGATATGGTGAACAGCGTTATATCAGTATTGGCCGGGTTGGGGTGACAGTAGTTTCCGTCGTTCACACCACGCGCAGTGATCGAACACGCTTGATTTCAGCTCGTCCCGCGCCTCGCAAAGAAAGGTTGATGTTCCATGAAAAAATACAAAAAACCACTGACAGTCACTGAAATCGTTTCCATAAGGGATGAATGTATCGATTTCAGCGACTTTCCCGAGTTGGATGAATCTTTCTGGCGCAATGCGGAACTTGTCGAGCCCGACACCACCGAACAAATCACCATGAGAATCAAGCGCTCGGTGCTCGACTTTTTCAAGAAACCTAGTCAAAAGGGCTACCAGACCAGAATCAATCGCGTTCTTGAGACTTACGTGGAACGACAAAAAAATCTTTAGTCGAGTGGCCGATCAGCATAATAATATTGATTCAATTTTTCTGCCATTTCTACTATTGAGGAGGCAGCATCTCTAACTACACTTTCCCGCTCCGAAGCAATTTTAAGCAAGACGGGTCTATACAAGTGCCCACCTGCTTTTATAATTGTTGGATCTTTCAAGATTTTTTCAATTCGTTTATTGTCAGGTTTATCATTGCTCCAGTGACTTGCTTTTTTGCCTTTTTCAAATGTAAGCCACAATGGAGTTTTACCCCACTCTTTCCAATATCGAAAACTCAATCCCAGCCAAACTACGAATTTATCATGCAAAATAAACTCTTGACCAAAATACCATTCCTTAAGAGAGCTTGATGGCGATAATGCCTCAGCGATTCCTTTATTCTGTAGAGCTTTTTTGATCCCATCAATCAGGCCTAAATAATTTACTATTCGGCGCGCTATCTGTTGGTCTGAAACCTCACATGCGCGAAGAGGTAGAAAAGCATCATCGTCCATTTTTTTAGTCAGTCCGCATAGCTGCAAAATATCACGTTTGATTGATTCATTGCCCATAGATAACGCTTGCTCTGATAACTGTGATAAGGCATATCCCCAGCTTGTCATCATTAAACTTTTGGGAATGTTTCTATCATCAGTTACTTTCGCGAGAAAAACAGCCCCTTCTTCTTGAATTACTTGAAATTTGCGTCCTCTACCTTGGCAACGATCTTTCAATTCTATCCAGATTGTTTGCATGCGCTTTTCAGGAACAATAAAGACTAGCGCAGATTCTTTTTCTTGGGGCAATTTGTCAATGTAAGATATTGGCTGAGCCTCAGTAAGTCCCGCCCAGAATTTATTCTCGATAAGTATTCTTTCCTTCCCTTCAGAATCATAAATTGTCAGATCCACACGGCTCTCCTTGTCTGCCTCCTCCGCGACAACTTGGCCAAGCTCAAACTTAATGTGCAGCATTCGAGCAATTGCGCCAACCAATGCAGATTCTTGATTCAATATGAATGCAAGTGCTTGTGTGGCAGCAGGCTCATCTTGAAGTTTGCTGTTAGAAATCACATGTGCTAATACAGACATTTACTCTCACCATTCAAGCCAAATCGCGGATTGCCTGCTGTGCGAACTGTATCGATCAGCTTCTCTTTGTCAAACTCTATCTATAGGTTGATGTTACTACAATTAATCTGCTGGTCAAACAACGCTTGTCGAGCCGATTTGAGCCCCAAGTCAATGGCGAGGCGAAACCCTCGAATTCTACACCGAGGGAGCGCGGCGGCAACTGAAAGGGGCCCAGCGCAAGCTGGGAAAGCATTCAGTTGCCGACGGAAAGCGACCGCTGTCCGAACGAAGCCTCTGACCAATAGCCCGGGTTTCAATAAACTAGACGCCTTGACTGCATGACGGGAGTGGGAATAATTGACGAATGAGTGATTTGCGCGACATGGCTGCGCTTTCGCACCGGTTTTGTGTGGCGCCGATGATGGACTGGACCGACCGGCATGACCGGGCGTTTTTGCGGCAGTTCACCCGGCATGCGCTGCTGTATACCGAGATGCTCAGCACCGGCGCTCTGGTCCATGGCGATGCCGCGGGATTGCTGCGTTTTTCGGCTGTGGAGCAACCGCTGGCCGCGCAACTCGGCGGTGGCGTGCCCGATGAACTCGCTGCGGCGGCGGTGAAGGCCCGGCAGGCCGGCTACCGGGAGGTCAACCTCAATGTGGGCTGCCCCAGCGACCGGGTGCGGGGCGGGAACTTTGGCGCCTGCCTGATGAAAGAGCCGGCGCGGGTGGCGCGGTGCGTCGCCGCGATGAAGGCGGCGGTGGATATTCCGGTTACCGTCAAATGCCGCATCGGCGTGGACGGCCGGGACAGCGAAGCCGAATTGTTCGATTTCATCGACCAAGTAGCCGCGGCCGGCTGCGGAACCTTCATCATCCACGCCCGCATCGCGATTCTGGAAGGCCTGACCCCGAAACAGAACCGGGAGATTCCGCCGCTGCGGCACGAGCGGGTGTTTCGGGTCAAGCAAGCCTTTCCTGGGCTTGGCATCATCATCAATGGCGGCATCGAGACGCTCGAATTCGCCGCCGAATTGCTGCGCGAGGTCGATGGCGTCATGCTCGGTCGCGAAGCCTACCGCAACCCCTGGCTGCTCAGCGAAGTGGACGAGCGCTTCTTCGGTGCCCGGGCCAACACCCGCACCCGGCTTGACGCGCTGCGCGGATTCCTGCCCTATATCGAAGACGAGCTGCGCGCCGGCACACCGCTGCGCCATATCAGCCGCCACATGCTCGGCCTGTTCAAGGGGCAGCGCGGCGGCAGGCGCTTCCGCCAGCACCTGAGCACCCACGGCAACCGGCGCGAAGCATCGATCACAGTGCTGCATGACGCGATGGCGCTGGTGAGCTGAACGGGCCGGCGCACGACCGCCAGGCACAACTTTAGCCGCCATCCATCCAGCAAGATGGCGACGGGTCGATGCGAAAAGCGACCGATGCCCAAACGAAGAGATTCGCGGCTTCGCTCCGCGTAGAATGACGAGTTTTCGGTCCAGCACTGTATGAGTCGCCGTCGGGTGGCGGGAAGTGCGGCGGGCGTGCGAGACATGGGTGAGGCCCGGTCTGCGAAGCAGACGAAAAGCATCGCTTTTCGAGGGCCGAACGGCTCG
>JAPOTO010000095.1:0-25748 GCA_026709135.1 Gammaproteobacteria bacterium
CTCAGGAATAGGTGGCGCTAGGACAACTTGTTCCCCGATCTCGCCCCGGAGCGGCTTCAGTCTAGCACTCAGGAATAGGTGGCGCTAGGACAACATGAGATTCAGCGTGGTCGCGCTGGCGGTTAGTCTAGCACTCAGGAATAGGTGGCGCTAGGACAACTTCACTTCCAGTATGTTTCCCTCGCGCCGCAGTCTAGCACTCAGGAATAGGTGGCGCTAGGACAACTTCTGTTGGCGTCTCATCAGTAGCAGCTTGAGTCTAGCACTCAGGAATAGGTGGCGCTAGGACAACTTTGCGCGCGCAATCCAATAATCGGGCCTGAGTCTAGCACTCAGGAATAGGTGGCGCTAGGACAACATTACAATGGCCAGATCCCGATCCGTCCGTAGTCTAGCACTCAGGAATAGGTGGCGCTAGGACAACTTCACGAAGGCTATTGTAATTTTCTGACAGAGTCTAGCACTCAGGAATAGGTGGCGCTAGGACAACTGCGGCACGGTGTCGCACGGGGGGTCCCAAAGTCTAGCACTCAGGAATAGGTGGCGCTAGGACAACTCAGAACCCCTCGTCATGCCACCGTTTCCAAGTCTAGCACTCAGGAATAGGTGGCGCTAGGACAACTTTTCAACTCCTATCGTTCAAGGTTTCGGGAGTCTAGCACTCAGGAATAGGTGGCGCTAGGACAACGGGCCTATGGGACGGGCAAACAAGCAAGCGAGTCTAGCACTCAGGAATAGGTGGCGCTAGGACAACGGCATCGACCGGGACATCAGGGCGCTGCGCAGTCTAGCACTCAGGAATAGGTGGCGCTAGGACAACAGGAAGTAAAAGACATAGCCAATCTCATCAAGTCTAGCACTCAGGAATAGGTGGCGCTAGGACAACGGATTTGTCCACGGCGACAAATCAAAGGAGAGTCTAGCACTCAGGAATAGGTGGCGCTAGGACAACCAAAGACCCGGTGATCCACATCACCGAGCGAGTCTAGCACTCAGGAATAGGTGGCGCTAGGACAACACCGATTGGGAGGTGGTGACATGACCATCAAGTCTAGCACTCAGGAATAGGTGGCGCTAGGACAACTTGGCATTCGCTCTAGCGGCTAGTGGAATTAGTCTAGCACTCAGGAATAGGTGGCGCTAGGACAACCAGTTGCCTGACCCGGTTCTTCAGCCCCTCAGTCTAGCACTCAGGAATAGGTGGCGCTAGGACAACAAGAAAATCGGGGGGGGGGGGGGGCAAATGACAAGGGCGACCCGTGGGTCGCCCTTTCAATGTTGTGAATTCTCACTTGTTAATCTTAGCGAGAACCACCTATTCCTGAGTACTACAACAGGACTATAACCAGCGGAATCCACCGATGTCAACCAAAATGCTGCCAAAATGCTGAGAAGAGCTGCGATCATTTCATCGGCTCGCAAATGCGAACAGCTTGCGGGATAATGCGAACGGTTTCTGGTAGTGAGCGAGTTTTCGCCATGAGCGACACGTTGCGGGCCGATGGCAGAGGTGCCGGTCAATTGCGGCCGGTTTTGCTGCGGCGGCGTTATACGCGGCATGCCGAAGGCTCGGTGCTTGCGGAGTTTGGGGAAACCCGGGTGCTTTGCACGGCCAGTGTGGAGACTTCGGTGCCGTCGTTTTTGCGCGGCGGGGGTCGGGGCTGGATCACCGCCGAATACGGGATGCTGCCGCGCTCGACCGGGACGCGCAACGACCGCGAGGCGGTGCGCGGGCGGCAAGGCGGCAGAACCATGGAAATCCAGCGGCTGATCGGCCGGGCGCTGCGCGCTGCGGTGGACTTGTCCCGCCTCGGCGAGAACACCATCAAGATCGATTGCGATGTGATCCAAGCCGACGGCGGCACCCGCACCGCGGCGATCACCGGCGCCTGCGTGGCGCTTGCCGACGCCCTCGACCACCTGCTCGCCAGGCGCAAGATCAAGCAGCATCCCCTGCGGCAGCTTGTGGCGGCGGTTTCGGTGGGGCTGTGCGAAGGCCGGGCGCTGCTCGACCTCGACTACGCCGAGGATTCCACCGCCGCAACCGACCTCAACGTGGTGATGACCGAAAGCGGCGGCCTGATCGAAGTGCAGGGCACCGCCGAGAAAGGCGACTTCAGCCGCGCCGAGCTCGCCGCGATGCTCGAGCTTGCGGAAGCCGGCATCGGCGATTTGATCACCTGCCAGCGGCGCGCGCTCGGAAGCTCTGATTAAGTCAGAGCTTCCCCGAGCATACTTAGAGGAGTGAAGCCGGACATGCGGGAGTTCCAACGCCGCTTTCTCGAATTCGCCGTCGACCACGGCATCCTCCGGTTTGGCAGTTTCACCCTCAAGTCGGGCCGGGTCAGCCCGTACTTCTTCAACGCCGGACTATTCAACACCGGCGCGCGGCTTGCCTTCCTCGCCGACTGCTATGCCGAGGCCGCGAGCGGGTCCAGCCTCGACTTCGACATGCTCTTCGGCCCGGCCTACAAGGGCATCCCGCTCGTCGCCGCCACCGCCATGGCGCTGCACCGCAATCACGGCCTCGACAGGCCATATTGCTTCAACCGCAAGGAAGCCAAGGACCACGGCGAAGGCGGCAATCTCGTGGGGGCGGAACTCGCCGGCCGGGTTTTGTTGGTTGACGATGTGATCACCGCCGGCACCGCGGTGCGCGAGGCGGCGGCGGTCATCCGCGGCGCCGGCGCCGAATTCGCCGGCATCCTCATCGCCATGGACCGCCAGGAGCGCGGCGCGGGGGCGCTGTCGGCCATCGCCGAAATTGAAAACGAGTACGGTGTCCGCGTGGTCAGCGTGGTGAACCTGCGCGATGTGATCGACTATCTCGCCGCCGGGGAAAATGCGCAACTGCGCGCCCACGCCACCGCCGTGAAAGCCTACCGCGACCGCTACGGGGCAGGCTCGTAGCGCCCGTCCAGCATCGCTGCCGCGTCAAGCCGTCGATCCAGTGCTTTTGCCGATCAGCGTGCCCACGCCCTCGTCGGTGAAGATTTCGAGCAGCAGGGCGTGCTCGATGCGACCGTCGATGATGTGGGCGCTGCGCACGCCCGAGCGCAACGCGTCGAGGGCGCATTCGACTTTGGGCAGCATGCCGCCGCTGAGCATGCCGCTCGCGGCGAGCTGCTCGCCTTCGCCGAGGCTGAGCCCGGTCAACACCTTGCCATCGGCGTCGCGCACGCCGGCGACGTTGGTCAGCAGAATCAGCTTTTCCGCGCCGAGCACTCCGGCGATGGCGCCGGCGACGGAATCGGCGTTGATGTTGTAGCTCGCGCCTTTGTCGTCGGTGCCCACCGGGGCGATGACGGGAATGAAATCGCTCGCCTTCATCATTTCCAGCACCCGGGTGTCGATGGATACGATTTCGCCGACTTGGCCGAGATCGACGAGTTCGCTGTCGTCGGCGCCGGTTTTCGCCTTGAGCCGCCGCGCCCGGATCAGATTGCCGTCCTTGCCGCTTATGCCCACGGCCTTGCCGCGGTTCTGGTTGAGCAGGCTGACGATTTCCTTGTTGACCTGGCCGCCGAGGACCATTTCCACCACATCCATGGTGCGGCTGTCGGTGACGCGCAGGCCGTCGACGAAGCGCGATTCGATCTTGAGCGCCTTGAGCAGCTTGCCGATCTGGGGGCCGCCGCCGTGGACGATGACCGGGTGGATGCCAACGAGCTTCATCAGCACCACATCGGTGGCGAAGCTCTGCTTGAGCGCTTCGTCAACCATGGCGTTGCCGCCGTACTTCACCACCACGGTGTTGCCGGCGAACTTCTGGATGTAGGGCAGCGACTCCGTCAGAATCCTGGCGATGGTTCGTGCCCGGTTGATGCTGAGCGACATAATGATGGAGGCAGGTCAGTTGTTCAAAACGGCGGTTGCAGCGAATCGTCGGCGCGCAGGATCAGTTCCCGGAAGTCCGCTTGAATCGCCGCAAGCCTCTCCCGCGAGTCCGCCTCGAAGCGGCACAGCAGCGCCGGCGTCGTGTTGGAGGCGCGGATCAAGCCCCAGCCGTCGGCGTATTCTACGCGCAGCCCGTCGATTTTGATAATTTCCGCATCGCCAAAGTCGGCGAGTTCGATGATTCGCTCGATAAGGGCGAATTTGCGCTCGTCCGCCGCCGGCAGGCGCAGTTCTCCGGTTCTGAACCCTTCCGGCCCGCCGCCGAAGGCTTCGCTCGCCGGGCCAGGGCGCGCCGCGAGCAACTCGGCGACCCGGGCGGCGGCGTAAATCCCGTCGTCAAAGCCAAACCAGCGGTCCTTGATGAAGATATGCGCCGAAAGCTCGCCGCCAAGCGGCGCGCCGGTTTCCCGCATCGCCAGCTTCATGAAGGAATGCCCCGAGCGGCGCATTTGTGGTTCGCCGCCGAGTTCGCGGATGCGCCGGGGCAGGCGGTTGCCGCATTTGACATCGTAGACGATCTTCGCGCCCGGATAGCGCGGAACGATGTCTTCCGCGAGCAAGGCGAGGATCGCTTCGGCTTCGACGATGGCGCCGGTTTCATCGACGAGGCCGAGCCGGTCGCCGTCGCCATCGAAGGCGATGCCGAGGTCCGCCCGCCTCGCCACGACTTCACGGCGCAGCGTGGCGAGATTGGTGGGAACCGTCGGGTCCGGGTGGTGGTTGGGGAAATTGCCGTCGAGTTCCCGGTTCAGGGCCACCACTTCGCAGGACAGCCGCTCGAACAGCGCCGGGGCCACCACCGCGGCAACCGCGTTGGCGCAGTCGATGACAACTTTCAGCGCCCGCGCAAGCCGCAGATCCCCGGAGACGGCCGCCAGGTAGCTCTCGATGATCGGCAAGTCCCGCAGGCGGCCCGCGCCGCTGGTGACCCCGCCCGCTTCGGTGCGCTCGCGCAGGCGCTGGATCTGGCCGGCGCTCAGGCTGGCGCGGCGGAACACGAGCTTCATGCCATTGTAATTGGCCGGGTTGTGGCTTGCGGTGAGCATTACGCCGGAGTCGTATGGCGTGGTGTGGGTGGCGAAGTACAGCGCCGGCGTCGGCGCCACGCCGAGATTGGCGACATCGCAGCCCGAGGCGAGAATCCCCGTGGTGAGCGCGGCGAACAGCTCCGGGCTCGACAGCCTGCCATCCCGGGCGGCGAGCAGCGTGTCAATGCCATTGGCCAGCGCTTCGCTGCCGATGGCGCGGCCGATGCGTTGCGCGACCTCCGCACTGAGTTGCTCGCCGGCGATGCCGCGGATGTCGTAGGCCCGGAAAATCTCCGGCGGGACTCGTTTCGCGCTCATCGCCCGCTGGTTTCAGGTGGAAGCCGCCGCCGCGGGCAGGCGCTCGGCGATCAAGGCGAGCATTTTCCGCGCCGCGGCCTCCTTGCGCGAGCGGGGAATCTCCAACTCGCCGCCGGCGAAGATGGCGGTGGCCGCGACCTCATCGCTGTCGAAAGTCCCGGTGGCATCATTGGCGAACAGCAAATCGAGGCCCTTGCGCTCAAGTTTCTCGCGCCCGTTGGCGAGCAGATCAGCGGTTTCGGCGGCGAAGCCGACGACGAATGGACGCTCTGCAAGCCCGGCGACTTCGCTGATGATATCGGGATTGCGCACGAGTTCCAGGCGCATTTCCCGCTCGTTCTTCTTCATTTTTTCCACCGCGGCTTGCGCCGGGCGGTAATCCGCCACCGCCGCCACGCCGATGAACACATCGGCATCGCCAATGCGCTCCAGCACCGCCGCGCGCATTTGCTCCGCGCTGACCACGTCGATTCGCGCAACCCGCTCCGGCGCCGGCAAGGCGACCGGCCCGCTGACCAGGCTCACCCTCGCGCCGGCGGCAGCGGCTTCGGCGGCCAGCGCGTAAGCCATCTTGCCCGAGCTGTGATTGCTCAGAAAGCGCACCGGATCGATGGCCTCCCGGGTGGGGCCGCCGGTGATCAGCAGATGCCTGCCAGCCAATGGCTCGCCAGCGAACAGCCCGGCGCAGGATTCCAGCAACTCCGCCGGCTCCAACATGCGGCCGGGTCCGACATCGCCACAGGCCTGATCGCCTTCGGCGGGGCCAAACACCCGCCAGGCACGGGCTTGCAGCGCATCCAGATTCCGCCGTGTCGCGGGATCGGACCACATGCCCTGGTTCATCGCCGGGGCCACCGCAACGCTCGCCGAAGTCGCCAGCAGCAGCGTCGTCAGCAGGTCATCGGCGCGGCCCGCGGCGGCGCGGGCGAGAAAATCGGCGCTGGCCGGCGCCACCAGCACCAGATCGGCCCAGCGGGCGAGTTCGATATGCCCCATGGCGGCCTCGGCATCGGCATCGAGCAAATCGAGATGCACCCGGTTACCGGTCAGCGCCTGCATCGTCAAGGGCGTGACAAACTCCCGCGCCGCCCGGGTCATCACCACCCGCACCTCGGCCCCCGCCTTGATCAGCAAGCGGGACAACTCAGCGCATTTGTAAGCGGCGATGCCACCGGTAATCCCCAGCAGAACACGCTTGTTGGTGAGGGTGGGCATATCGGCGGCCAGCTTCCCGGAGGCAGAGCAGGAAAGGACGGCAAGACTAGCAGCACGCCGGCATCGACGCAATTTTTGGGCCAGTGGCCCCAGTTTCGGTCAGGCGGCAATCGCACCGGTATTCGTGTAGACCAGCACTATGCCCAGGCCACAGGCAAAGCTGGCGGCAAGCAGCTCCAATCCGCGGTGCAGCGAGGTTAGCGATCGGGCGGAAATCGACAGAGGAATCGCAATCGCCATCGACAGCAGCGCCATGCCGCCAATGGAGCCAGCGCCGAAAATGAGTATGAACAACAGGCCCGGAATGATCGAATCCGAGGTGGAAGCCGTCAGCGCCACAATCGCCGCCGAGCCGGCCAAGCCATGCATGGTGCCCACCAAGAAAGTCCTCATCCAGCCACTTCCCGAGTGGGCGTGGTCGTGATTGCCGACGCGATGCGCGCCAGCCTCGCCCCGGTGGCTGTGGGCATGCAAGTGGCGCACATTGGCGCCGTGCCGGTGAAAATGGAAATGTACCCGGTCCCGGAACAGCCGGTGGAGCAGCCTGCCACCGAGCAGGATCAGCATCAGGCCCACCAGCAATTCGAGTCCGCTGGCCAGTGACTCGTCGATACTGAGCCGGAATGCGAACACGGCGCCGCCGAAAGCGGCGAGTGTGAGCGTGTGCCCCAGCCCCCAGATCGCCCCATGCCCGGCGATGCGGCGGATTCCGGTTTTGTCGACGACCAGTGTGCCCACGGCGGCGACATGGTCCGCCTCCAGCGCATGTTGCAGTCCGATGATGAAACCCAGTGTCAGCCAAGCGAGCATGGTCGTTCCCTATCTATCGGGCGGGCGATCAAATGCCGAAGGCGGCTTCGCTTGTCTGGCTCCGCCTTGTGGCCAGCCAGTCGTACCAGTCTGCCAAGCCCTCTCCGGTGCGCGCCGAAACCTGCACGACACTAATGCCGGGATTGGTTTCACGGGCGTGGGCAATGCACTTGTCCACATCGAAATCGACATGTGGCAGCAGGTCGATCTTGTTAAGAATCATCAGTTCCGCCGCGCTGAACATGTGCGGGTACTTGCTGGGTTTGTCATCGCCCTCGGTGACCGAGAGAATCACGACCTTGCCCGCTTCACCCAGATCGAACAATGCCGGGCAGACGAGATTGCCAACGTTTTCGATCATCACCACCGCGCCCGGAGCCGGTTTCAGTTCCCGCAGGCCGCGCATGACCATATCCGCTTCGAGATGGCAGCCGGCACCAGTGTTGATCTGCACCGAGGGTGCCCCCGCGGATTTGATGCGTTCGGCGTCATTGGCGGTTTGCTGATCGCCTTCAATGACCGAGAACGGCACGCAGCCGCCCAGATCCCGGATCGTGCGCTCGAGCAGGGTGGTTTTCCCCGAACCGGGCGAGGAAACCAGATTCAGCGCGAGAATCTCGCGACCGCGCAGCCAGGAACGGTTGCGCTCGGCCAATTCGTTGTTCTTTTGCAGGATCGCCCGTTCCAACTCCACCGTGGCGCCATGCGCTCCGGTGCGACCGGCGGCGGAGCCGTCCAGGCCATGATCATGCCCGTGATCATGATCGTGTGCGTGATCATGACTATGGTCGTGGCCATCATGGCGGTGGGACCCGGACACTCCCGCCGGGCTCGGTCGCACTTCACTCTCCAGATGGGCGTGCTCGCCCGTCTGGAGATTGGTAATCATCGCGTTCGCGTCATCCGAACAACCACATGTTCCACACATTAGGCAGCCTCCAGTTCATACTCTTTGATGTTCAATTCCTCGCCGGCAATCTTCACCAGCTCACGCGAGCCACAGGGGCAGCGCAGCATCAGGCCTGCCAGCGCCAATTCTTTGCCACAGGACCGGCATCTGGCCCGGCCCGGGATTTCGATGATCTCCAATTCGGCACCATCAAGCACGGTTCCCGCGCTCGCCAAGTCGAAACAGAAACGGATCGCCGCGGGCATCACCGCCGACAATTTGCCGATCTCGAGCCGGACACGCTTCACCCGCTGCGGGGCGGCGTGCTCCGAGACGATGGCGACGATGTTCCGCACTATGCCCATTTCGTGCATTTCGGCCTCAACAAATCCGCGGCAATTGCTCGCCGGAAAGCATGTCGATCAGGCGTCTGCCGCCGAATACGGTCCGCATGGCAACGCGGCCGGGTTTTTCCGCGGCGACGGCTCCAATGATCGACGCCGCGCGCCCCAGCGGGTGGTTCTTCATGCTTGCCAGCGCCGCTTCGGCGCGAGATCGCGGCACCACGCAGACGATTTTCCCTTCATTGGCAAGGTAAAGCGGGTCGAGCCCCAGGATTTCACAAAATCCCCGGACCTCCTCCCGGATCGGGATCGCGTCTTCAACAAGCTCGACACCGACACCGGAGGCCGAGGCGATTTCATTCAGCACCGTGGCGATGCCGCCCCGGGTCGCGTCGCGAATGAATCGGATATCGGGGCACGCCGTGAGCAAGGCTGCGATCAAGCCGCCAAGCGGCGCGCAATCGCTTTCAATCTCGGTATCCAGGGCCAATTCGCCGCGGGCGTCTAGAATTGCGGCGCCGTGGTCCCCGAGCCATCCATTGATGAGAATCTTGTCGCCGGACCGGGCCCGGTTCGCGCCGAGTTCGATACCTTCGCGAATCACGCCGATGCCCGCGGTGTTGATGAACAATTTGTCGCAGGCGCCACGGTGGACAACCTTGGTGTCGCCAGTGACGACAAGTACCTCGGCCTCGGCGGCGGCCGCCGCCATCGATTCCGCCACCCGGCTCAGCAACTCGATTTCGACACCTTCCTCGACGATGACGCCGCAGGAAAGATAAAGTGGCCGGGCACCGCCCACAGCGAGATCGTTGACGGTCCCGCAAACTGCGAGCTTGCCGATATTGCCACCGGGGAAAAACAGTGGATCGACAACATAGGAGTCGGTGGTGAAGGCGAGGCGGTCGCCATGCTCCCCAAACCCCGCGAGAGCGAAGCGCGCCTGATCATCCAAGTCAGCGAGATAGGCGTTGTCGAAGGCGCGCACAAATACATGGTCGATCAGCTCGCGCATGGCCTTGCCGCCACCGCCGTGAGCCAAGGTGATTTTCGGGGCGCCAGTCGGACCCGGCACAGACATTGGCGCGACCTTGACCCCGGCGCCGCTCATGTGACTTCCACCTTGCGGGCGACGCTATCGAGATCGCCATATTGATACCAAGCCGCGCAAGCGCCTTCCGAAGAAACCATCAGCGCCCCGAGTGGAGTTTCCGGTTTGCACGCCTTGCCAAAAACCTTGCATTGCCAAGGCTTGATCACACCCTTGAGCACTTCGCCGCATTGACAGGATTTGGGGTCGGCGATCCGCACCGCCGGCACAGGGAACTTGCGTTCCGCGTCGTAGGCGGCGTAAGCATCGCGGATGCGCACACCGGAGTGGTCGATCGACCCAAGCCCGCGCCATTCGAAGAATTCGCGCAGTTCGAAGACCTCGGCAACGGCGGCGAGCGACTTGGCATTGCCCTCTTGGGGAGCAATGCGCCGGTATTGGTTTTCCACCTCGCTACGGCCCTCGGCGATTTGGCGGATCACCATCCAGATGGAATGCAGCACATCGAGCGGCTCGAATCCCGCCACCACCAGAGGTTTGCCGTAGGCCTCGGCGATAAAGTCATAGGGCGCCACGCCAATCACCATCGACACATGGCCCGGCCCAAGAAATCCATCGAGTTGCATGCCGGGCGAGTCAAGAATCGCCTTGATGGTCGGGATGATCGTGATGTGATTGCAGAACAGCGAAAAGTTGATGATTTCCTCGACCGCGGCCTGAATAACAGTCAGCGCCGTGGATGGCATCGTGGTTTCGAAACCGAGCCCGAAAAAAACCACCTCTTTCCTAGGGTTCTCGCGAGCCAGTTGCAAGGCGTCCAGCGGTGAATACACCATGCGCACATCCGCCCCGTCCGCCTTCGCGCCAAGCAGACTCTTGCGCGAGCCGGGCACCCGCATCGCGTCTCCGAAGGTGGCGAAAATCGCATCCGGCATTTCGGCAAGGGCGACACAATCATCGACCCTGCCCATGGGCAGCACGCAAACCGGGCAGCCGGGCCCATGCACGAGCTCAATATCTGCCGGCAGCATCTTCTCAATGCCGTATCGGAAAATCGAATGGGTATGGCCACCGCAAACTTCCATGATCGAAACCGGCCGGTCGCGGCCCGCCATCACCCGCCGCGTGAGGCTGTCGATTTCCTTGAGCAGAAACTTGGCTTTCGCGGGGTCGCGAAACTCATCGACATATCTCATCGTTGCCGCTCCAGCCGTTCCGGTCGTTCCAGCCCCGCCGCCCAGCGCCCGTCCGCGAGCAGGGTGTGAACGAGATCCCAGAGTATGTGGTAGATCGCCACATGGACTTCCTGCACCCGGTGAATGGAATCGTCGGGCACCAAGAGGCAATGGTCGAGCCCGGCCCGCGCCATTTCCCCGCCGGTTCCGCCCGCCAAGCCAATGGTTGCGATTCCCATTTCCCCGGCGGTGGAGAAGGCCCGCAGCAGGTTTGCCGAGTTGCCGCTGGTGGATATGCCCATGAGGCAATCGCCCTTGCGCCCCTGGGCGAGCAACTGGCGGACAAAAACATGACCGAAGCCGACATCGTTCCCCACCGCGGAAAGCATGGCCGTGTCATTGACCAGGTTGACCGCGCCCAGCGCCTGCCGGCCCGCGGTGACCGGATGCAGAAACTCGACCGCGACATGGGCCGCGTCGCAACTCGAACCGCCGTTGCCCATCGTGAACAATGTGCCGCCATTTCGGTACGCGGTCGCCAGCGTCGCCGCGGCGTCAACCACAACCTGGCCGTTGGCGGCGAAGAACCGCCGAAAAACGTCGGCATGATGGTTCGCCTTTTGTCGAACCGACTCCAGCAGGGCGGCGTTTTCACTCGCGCGATCTTTCGCCCCTCCGTGCAGAAAAGGGTAAAGCGCTTGCAATGGCGGTTGTTCATTCATATTCCGCTTTCCCGTGTTCCGCGCCTCGGCGTCGCGCCATGGTGGCCATGCCAGCGCGGTGTCAATCCATGGCGCGGTCGGACTCGCGCATGGCGCGAATTTCTTCCTGAACCTCACCGAGTTCGGAGAGGATGCGCAAGGTCTCGGCGGCCTCGGCCTCGTCTATGCGGCTCATGGCGAATCCGACATGCACGAGCGCCCAAGCGCCAACGCAGGACTGAAGATCGTTCTGTTCATCAACGATGCAGGCGATGTTCACCTGGCGCTTCACGCCGGCCACATCGACCGTGGCCAGTTTGCGCATTGGGTCGGTGATTGCCACAATTTTGCCGGGTATTCCGAGGCACATTTTCACTTTCCTCCCGTTTTCAGCAGGCGGGCGGCGCCGATGAGCGACTGGCCCAGCGACAGGCCGCCATCATTGGCAGGAACCTTGGCGTGGGTGAGAACTTCAAATCCATCGCCGCGAAGCAGGGCGGCGGTCTCTTCCAGCAATACACGGTTCTGGAAGCAGCCACCGGAGAGGGCGACCGTTGCGGTTGCGCGCCGCCCACCCACGAAGGCCAGTTTGCGCGCCATGCGGGCGATCGCCCGGGACAGGCCCTTGTGGAATCTCGCGGCTATCGTGGCGATGGGGGTTCGCAGATGCAGGTCGCCGAGCAGCGCCTGCCACATCATCAGCGGCTCGATGTAGGGCAGACCGGACCCTGGGAGATTGGGCAGGCCGAAGGGATACGCCAACTCATCGGGTATGCCGGCAAACTCCTCCGGGTCCACCAAGGATTCGAATCGAAGCGCCGCCTCGCCCTCGAAGCTCGCCGAATCAAAGCAAACACCGCAGGCGGCGGCGGCGGCGTCGAACAATCTCCCACAGGACGAGGCGGACGGCGAATTGACGCCTTTCCCGATCATCGCCGATAGTGTCCCGAGCGATTTGGACTCGAGCCGTCCGCACAGCTCAAGTTCCCCGAAATTCATTTTGAATGCCGGCCATCCCATCTCCGCCAGAATATGCGCATAGGTATTGCGCCAAGGCTCTTCGATGGCCTTCGCGCCGCCGGGCATCGGCACCGGCTTGAAACTGCCAAGCCGGGTGCAGGAATGATAATCGGCGAGCAGGAACTCACCACCCCAGAGCGCGCCATCGTCACCATAGCCGAGTCCGTCAAGGGCGATGCCGAGCACGGCCGCCGCATCGCGCGGAAACCCGTTCTCCGCCATGCAGGCGGCGATGTGGGCGTGATGATGCTGGACATCAACCACTGGCAGCGATTCCGACTCGGCCATGGCGCGGCCAAGCTTGGTGGAAAGGTAATCCGGGTGGCGGTCGACGGCGATGGCCCGGGGCTGGTGTTCGAACAAATCCCGGTACAGCCGCAAACCGGCGCAGTAATCGTCATACGCGCCTTCGTGTTCGAGATCGCCCATATGCTGGGACAGGATGACCTCGCCATCCCGCAGCAGGGCGAAGGTCGATTTCAGTTCCCCGCCAAGGGCGAGCAGTTCCGGCGCGCCGTCAAAACCCTCCGGCAGCGGCAGCGGCGCGGGCGCGTACCCCCTCGCTCTGCGCAGCAGCGCCGGCTTGCCATCCATCCGCCGCACCACCGAGTCATCGAGCCGGACCGAAATATGGCGGTCGTGGGTAAGCAGGAAATTGGCAACCCCGCCGAGTTGCGATTTGGCTTCCTGTTCGCGGGTGACCTGGGGTTCGTCGGACAGATTGCCGCTGGTCATCACCACGGGACGGTCGAGCCGGCGCATCATCAGGTGATGCAATGGCGTGTAGGGCAGCATGAAACCGAGGGTGGACATGCCCGGCGCCACATTCGCCGCGACGCGCCCCGGCGCCGACCGCGAATCGAGCAAAACAATGGGTGCCTCGGTCGAAGCCAGCCAGCGCGATTCGGCTTCACCGAGCGAGGCGTACCCACGCACGACATCCAGATCCCGCGCCATCAGCGCGAAAGCCTTTTCCGACCGGCGCTTGCGGGCGCGCAACGCGGTTACGGCATCTTCGTTCAATGCGTCGCAGGCCAAGTGGTAGCCGCCAAGACCCTTTATGGCGACGATTTCACCCCGCAGGATCAGACCGGCCACGGCATCGACCTCATCAAGCATCGAATAGCTGTCGAATGCCACGGGGTGCCCGTCCATGCGCGAGAGCGACGCTTTCGGCCCACACCGGTGGCAGGCGATGGGTTGGGCGTGAAAGCGCCGGTCCGTTGGGTTTTCGTACTCGCCGGCGCATTCCGGGCATAGCGCGAACTGCGCCATGGCAGTGTTGGCGCGGTCCCAGGGAGCATGGTCGATGATGCTGAGGCGGGGACCGCAGTTCACGCAATTCGCGAAGGGATAACGGAACCGGCGCTCAAAAGGGCTGGTCACTTCCGCGACACAATCTGGGCAAACCGCGGCATCGGGGCTGATCTCGGTGCGCATGGCCCCGCCTTGGCTGGAGCGAATGGCAAAATTCATGAAAGGCTGCGGCTGGCTTGCTTCCACCACTTCCACCCGGTCGATTCTCGCCAGCGGCGGCGCTTCGCTCTGCAACAGGGCGAGAAAACCGTCAATTCCCCCGCGGTCGGCATTCAGCTCGATGGAGACCCCGCCAGCGTCATTGCGAACTTGGCCGCGGAGGTTGGTTTTCCGGGCGATTTTCCAGACGAAAGGCCTGAATCCCACTCCCTGCACCCGGCCCGTCACCCGGATATTCCAGGTGGATAGCGCCTTCCGCCCATCCAGCGCCGCCGCGGTCATGCCGCCAGCCTCCATAGCAGGATCCGGTTGTTGCCGGAATCGGCAATTGCCGCCACATCCCCGCGGACTTGAATCGCGTAGGGCCAGCACAGGCTGTCGCGGCCAGGCATCTCCCAGCGGTTGTCGCCCTTGGCGTGGAAATCCGGCTGTCCCGCCAGCGATTCGGCGTCCGCCCCTGTTGGGAGATCTTCGACCGGCCAGCCAAGAATGCGCGAATTTGCGGTATCGGCGGTCAAGAGCATATCTTCCCGGGCCGAAACCCCATAAGGCATGTTCAACACGGTCGAATCGGGCCAGTACTTGCCGCCGTTGTGTTCGCAGGCCGCAAATGAGTGCTGGCCCAGGACGAAATCGCAGGAGGCGCCATTGTCCCGGGGCCAGTCGCGCCAGCACATGAGGCGGTTGTTGCCGGCGTCGGCGACACACAGGCCGCACCCGAAGGCCGTCATGGCATGGGGCCACCGCATGCCGGACCCGCCCACCGCCGCGCCACCGTTTTCGTCGCGGCTAGCAAAATCCTTCTGGCCCAGCACCCGATCCGCTGGCTGGGCGTTGCGCGAGGGAAGCTTGTTCCATATCAGCACCCTGCGGTTGCCGGTGTCGGCCACCAGCAAGCGACCGCCGATGAAAGCCACGCCATAACACCAGTTCAGGCTCGCGGCCGACACCGAGCCACCCTGATTCGCCTGGTTGGCGCCAAAATCGGGCTGGCCCAGCACCAGATCCGCCGGGATGTTGTTTCCCCGCGGCGGTTCAAGCCAGATCAGCACCCGGTGGTTCCAGGCATCGGCAACCGCCACGCGACCGTTGCTGGCGGCGATTCCGGTGGGCACGTTCAGCGAACACGCGCTGACCCTGGACTTTCCGTTGCGGCCTTCGCCATGAAAATCGCGCTGGCCGATTTGCCAATCCGCATCGCTGAAATCGCCGCCATGGACTTGGTCCCAGATCATCAGGCGGTGATGCCCGGTGTCGGCCACATAAAGCGGTCCTTCCGGTTGCGCCAGACATGCGCCCCGGGGGCCAAAGAGCGTGTCCCGCCGCGCCGCGACTGACTCAGCGGCGCCGGGGTCGCGGGTGCCGCAACCCAAGATGCGGACAGGACCAACCGGATCCAGAGCTGGGCGGATTTGTTCCGCTGGCGCGCACCGGGGTCGCGCCCGCGTTGACAAACTGACTCGCAACGCCTGGCCCATGCTATTTCGCCAACCGCACTTCCACGCGGTCCCCCGCCACGCGCACAGCGTGGGTGCGAAGCTGCACTTCCGGCGCCGTCAGGCATTCGCCGGAAACGAGCAAATACTCAAATCCATGATGAGGGCAGGTGATCTTGCCGCCATGGACTGGGCCGGCGCTGATGGGCAAACCCATGTGGGCGCAGAAATCCTGGAAGCAACTCACGACAGGGCCCTGCCTGCTGAGTATCACCGGCTCGCCTTCCACTTGCCGCGTGAGAATGCCCTGTTCGGGAATCTCATCTAGATTGGCGGCGAACCACCAGCCCGTGGTTGCTGTCTGCGCGAAGGGGCTGACGAAATGGACGCCGCCACCATTCTCCACCGCACCACCCCTGCTTTGCCTGACCTCGACGATTTCCGGGCAGTGCTCCTCAATCGCCGCTTTGACACCTCCGACGAATGTCATCGCAGATGCGGGACAGCCATCGCAATTTCCGGTGAAGCGCACTTCCACCGCGTCGGGCGGGATGACCTTGACCACATCCACATCGCCACCGTGGGAGGCCAGCATCGGGCGGATGGAATCCAGCGCCTGCTCGATGCGTTCCTGCAAGCTTGCCTTGAGCAGGCCGTGCCGCCGCAGCACGCCGTAGACCAACGGATCCCGCACAACAGTCTTTAGTGCCTCCAGCGCGGCAGGTTCCGCCTTGAGTCGCGCGATCAGGCGGCGGAACGCTTCCTTGTTCAATTCGTCGATGGTCTGCCGGTATGCCCGCACCGTGTTGCGCTGCTCGCTGGTCCAACCCGCCACGATTTCCTCAAGCCGGGAAACATCGCCCAGTAGCCGCTCCAGATGATGGGGCGGCGCACGCTCCGGCTGATCGGTTAGTGGTTGATTCATGGCTTTATTGATACTTGAGATCCTTGAACAGCCAAGGCTGGACAAGTCCACCGAGGAATCCGCCGGCTATCGCGCAGAACCAAAGCGGCAGGCCCGCGGCGGCGAGCGCCAGCAGGCAAGCGCTGGCGATCAGGATGCCGATCGCCAGTTGCCGGTAAACCAAGGCCGGGTTCTGGAACAGCTTTCCCCGGAAAAACAACATGATCGAACTTTTCGCCATTTCCCACATTAGCTGCGCCTCCTCAGAAAAGCCATGCCGCCGCGAGCACGCCGACGATGACGCCGGTGGTTCCGGCGAGTGGGCCGTAGAACGCGCCCATGATCATCGCCAGCTCCCTGCCGATTACTTTCGCTCCCGCGGCAAGGCCGCCGAGCGCGCCGCCGACTGTTGATGCCGCCGCGCCGAGCAGAATCGCCAGCAGAATCGATCCGACTGTTGGATCCATGGATTTTCCTCCTCAATGTCTGGTTGCCACACTTGGCGCGATAGCTCGGTTGGAATCAGCTTTTCCCGCCGCGGGGCCGGCGCCGCTTGGGATCATCTCGCTTTCCAGATTGGCGATCAGCTCGGCGACCGTGCGCTGTTTATCGATCTCGCCCACCTGCGCGAAAATCTCCAGCGCCTCCCCGTAGGCCGCAAGCGCCCGCGCCCGATTCGCCGGATTGCCCAATTCGGGGCGCTCCGCTTCGTCCGGGAGATTCAGCAGGCAGTTCGCCCGGTTGCAGATCGTGTTCGCGTATTCCAGCGGCGCATCCCGGCGCGTTCGCACCTTCAGCGCTTCGTCGTAGGCGTCGAGCGCGCGCAGATTGTTTTCAAAGGCATGGCTGCTTGAAGCGTATTGGAGGGCGTTGCCGAGATTGTTCTGCAACATCGCGTACTCGCTGGGATGGTCGATGAGATTGACGACCTCCAAGCCTTTCTCGAAGGACTGCACCGCGAGCGCTTCGCGCATTTTCCCGCTTTGGTCGGAAAAGGGAATCGACAGGAACAGCGTCGCCAGATTGTTTTGCAAAATGGCGAATTCCCGCGGAAAGCGGACCGCGTCGAAAGTGCGCAGCGACCGCTGGTAGGCCGAAATCGCCTCGCTCGGCTTGGCTTGGTTCATACTCGCGAGGGCCTGCAGGGCGAGACCGAGGTTCATTTCGAGTTCGGCGATTTCCTCCGGGGCGCCTTCCTCGCGAAGAATCCCGCCCGCGTCTTCAAACGCTGCCTTGGCCCGGAGCAGATACTCGGCATCCGCGGACGGCACCGCCTGCAAGGCGGTCCCCATTCTGGCGCGAATTCTCGCGGCGGCGAGGCGGTCTTCCGGCGGGCAAAGCGCAAGTGCTTTTTCGTACAGGCCGATGGCCTGACGCAGCTGGTGGACGGACTTTGGCCGTCGCTGCATGCCCATGGCGATTTCCACGAGCATGTCGACCTTGTCGCCACAGTCGATGTCCTCGGCCTCGATCGCGGCAAGGGCGGCGCGGACTTCAGCATCGGTTCGCGAGTCCACTTTGGTCTCCCGAAAGAACGAACGAGCAGTCTAGCAGTGGAAATTTTTGATGTCTATACTGTTTTCAATATGAAAACTTAGTTTACATATTGTTATGGAACAGCCCATCGGCAACGAGCGCTGATCGGGTCTGGCACCAGCGCGGCGTGAAACTGAATTCCTGTTCATCACCGAGTCCATGGTTGCGGAAAAAGTCGGCGCCATGAATGACCCGGTCGCCAGCGCGGTTGCGGAGTTTGATCAGATAACCGCCGGCGGCCGCGTGGGCGACCGGCATAATCAGCAAGTCTGCGTCTTCACGCAATAAAATCACGGCCTCGACGCCACCGAAGTACCGCCCATGCAGAGCTGCCGTGAAGTACAGGTTGCCCCGGCGCAAACGCATTCGACCGGTATCGGCGCCGTTGTTCAATCCACTCCACCCCGCGACAGGCCGAGACGCGAGCGCAAGGTGGCGAACAGCTTGTCCGCCGCCGCGGCAACTGCGGGGCTGAGCGCGGTTCCCAGGTTAAGATTGGCCGCCTCTATAAGAAACACGGTGACATCTTCGGGAAACTCGTCACGGAACATCCGCCGGCCAGCGTAAAGAGCATGGTCCCAGCGAAATTCGTGCAGATTGAACCCCGCTGGCGGCTCGCCCTCAAGTTCGCTCCCGGGCACCTCGAAAATCGAGCCCGGTTTGGAGCCGGACTGGCTGGCGTCGATAATGATCAAGCGGCTGGCGCCCCTGGCCTGGAACATGACCTCCATGCCACCCGTGCCGGCATCGAAAATCCTCGCCCCGGATGGCAGGTTCGGCAATGCCATTAAACGGCTGGCGATGATCGATCCAACGCCGTCGTCGCTTCGATTGAGATTGCCGCAACCGATTATGGTCAGCACGCCAAGAGGCCGCTCCTATTCCTATATCCGCCAAAGTCGGCAGGACCAATGGGGTTCGACGGGTATGTCGAGTTCGGGCAACTCACAGTACTTGCGATGAACCAGATAGTACATGCAGGTTTCGCAGGGCTGGTCGATTTCCGCTTCCGGGTGCGCCACCGTGTGGCCGGTAACGCCGGCTACCACGAGCCGGCCCCGCATATCATCGAGTGGCAGAAGTTGGAGACGGTTCACAATCTCCCGCACTTGCGCATCGGTGTCGCAGCGGGGAAAGGCTTCGGTTTCGAGTCCAGCGTCAAGCAGGTCCCCTATCGCGGACCGCCGCTTGTCGTCGCCTGCCAGCATGTGCGCCGGATCGCTCATGGCGGGCAAACTTTTAGATTCGCCACAGCCGGCACCACCATTCCGGTTCAACCGGCACCGAGAGTTCGGGCAAGTCGCACCACTTTCTGTGCACCAGGTAGTACATGCATTCGAGGCATCGCTGCTGGTCCTCGCCGTAGGGGTGGTCGACGAATCCACCGATGACCAGTTTGCCCTTGAGGTCGTCCGGGTCCAGCTTGCGCAAGTCGTCAAGTATCTCGGAAAACTGCCGGGCGTCCTCGGGAAACGGCTCGGTCCGCGTTTCCAATCCATCCGCCAGCAAGTCGGTGATCTCGATCAGAACCTTGTCTTGTTCATTCTCCGACATTGCGCTGATCCCAGACTGGTGTTTGATTGGTCTCCGAACAACTGCCGCTATGGGAACTTTATCCGCCTCTCCACCCGCCGGCGATGGCGGGCGGAAAGGTGGAGAAGGCCTTCAGGCCGTTCGGAATCGAGCCAGCTCCCTGCCCGTCTTGGCGTCATGGGCATGTACCGTGCATACCAGACAGGAATCATAAGAGCGGCACACATGCCCCACCTCGACCGGATCCGACGGGTCCGCTATCGGCGTTCCAATCAGGGATTGCTCGATTGGTCCACGCTCGCCGTCATCGGCACGGGGGCCCACGTTCCAGGTTGTGGGCGCGATGATCTGATAGTTCCTGATCTTGCCACCCTTGACATCGATCCAATGGCAGAGCGCCCCGCGGATCGCTTCGGTTGCGCCCCAGCCCTGGCCGTCGGTTTCGGTTGGTTTGACATACCATTCGTCATCCAGCCTGAGTTCGCGCAGGCAGCGCTCGATCTGGCGGTAGATCTTCACGCCTTCGTGCATTCGGGCGAAATGCCGCAATGCCACGCTGGCGCCGCCGAGCTTCCGGTACATGTCGAGGACCAGCGGGTCGCTGTGCTGCCAGCTTTCGCCATGATCGCCGCCGGCGATGAGTTGCCGCGCGAGCGGGCCCGCTTCCAGCCTGCCATTGTCCTCATGTCGCACCGCCGTGCACCAGGAATACTTGCCGTCGTGATCATGATCGTTCTTGCTGATCGCCGAGGTGGTCCGCTTGAACGGATGCAGGCCGCCGGGCTCGTCGTACCAAGCCCGGGTCACGTCTTCCCGGGTATGAACCTGGTTCATCAGTTTGTGATTGTCGCCGGCGCCGTCGTAGACACCGCTTTTCATGATCACCGCGGCGTTGCGGCTTTCTATCGTCGGCTTGTTGTAGCGGTCTTCGTGTGGCAGATAGCCCCAACTGATGTATTTGCCGTGGCCAGCGCCATACTTGTCCAGGCCAATATCCTGGGACATGCGCCAGTAGAGCCCGAGATCGGAGTTGGCATGCTCCGGCTTTTCATCGAGCCAAGACAGAAAATCCCCGTAGGAGCGGATTTCCTCGTAGCGTTCGAGGGAACAGCCCAGCCAAACCGGTTCGAACCAGTTGGTGCGAAAGTGTTCGAGTATGGACCAGGCGCGGGTCAGATCGGTCAGGGTCGGCGAACACATCACGCCGCCGGGAACCATGTAACTCGAATGTGGCCACTGACCGCCCAGCAGGGCGTAGATTTCCACCGGCCGGCCGGAAATCGTCACGCCGAGTTCATAATTGGCGCCGGTGAAGGGCGACCAGCGCCTGACCGCCTCTTCAAAGTACGCGCTGCCCGAATAATTTTTGTTGGTGTAGTCGATCATGAAGAGGCCATAGTGGTGCCTGGGCAGGGATTGCAGGCTTTCGGTCAACTGCCCGAGATTGCGCGCCAGAATCGCGTTGCGGGGCACGGTGGTTCCCCACGCGGTGTCCAGGGCCCAAGCGGCGCAGGTCAAATGCGAGGCGCCGCAGATGCCGCAGGCGCGCGGTGTAACGACCAGCCCCGCCTGCGGATCCTTGTCGCGAAGGATGATTTCAAAGCCGCGGAACAGTTCGGCTGACGTCCAGGCGTTGACGACCACGCCGTTTTCAATATCGACGCGCACGTCAAGGTCCCCCTCGACGCGGCCCACCGGCGATATGTCCAGGGTTTGCACTGCGGGTTCGGCCATTTTGATAATCCTCGCTTAAACCACGAATATGTCTTGCTCGGCCCAGGCCGGAGCGGCGGCCTTGGCTGCGGCGGTGAGTTTGATGTAGCCGGTTTTGTCCACGCCCGAGGGCATGTCTTTGGGCACGCCCATCATCGTCTGCGTCTTGAACACCGTGCCCGGCGCCAGATCGAAGAACGGAAACTCCGGTTCGGTGCAGCCAAGGCACGGCATGCCAGCGCGGGTCTTGGAAGATTGCCGGTTCCACAGGATCCGGTTGCAGGGGCTGTGGGTCATTGGTCCACGGCAACCAAGATCGTAGAACAGGCAGCCCTTGCGCTGGCCGAACTCGGTGGCGGACACCTTGTAGGCGAAATGCATGTTCCGGGTGCAGCCGGTCTGGGTGAAGCTGGTGAAAAAAGTCGCCGGGCGCTGAAACTCGTCGAGCTTCAAGTCGCCAGCCCTGCCGGTGGCCACGGCCACGAGAATCTGCGTCACCCAGTCCGGGTGGGCTGGACAGCCAGGGATGTTGATTACGGGAAGTCCGGCCTTGGAAACAAATCCGCCGCCGAGGGCGCCGCCCTTGTCCCGCTTGAGGAATTGCAAGCCTTCGGATTCGGAGGGGTTGGGCGCCGTGGCGGGAATGCCGCCCCAAGTTGCGCAGTCGCCAATGGCAACCACGAATTGCGCCACCCCGGACAGCTCCCGAACCCACTCCTTCATCGGCCTGCCGGCGAAGCGGTTCCAGTTGCCGCTCCCATCGGGCGCGTTCACCACCGTGCCTTCAAATACGAAGACATCCAGCGGAATCTCACCCGACACACAATCCCGCATCATCTTGTGGACATTGTCGCCAAGTTCGATACCCAGCGAAGGATGCCACAGTACATTGATGCCAAAGTCGGTTACCAAATCGCAGGCGCTTGGTTCCTCGGCATTCAAGAACGACATGGTATTGCCGGAACACGCCCCACCCTGCAGCCAAAGCAGATTTGCCATGGATTGAACTCCTGAAAGTTGCTCTTGCCCCACGCGCCTGCGGCGAGTGATCCACATACACCATGATGCAACGATGCAACTTGTGGGCCAACTGCAATAAATCCGCTATATTATTGTTTTTATTTACCTTATTTTAATCACCATTAGATTCCAAGCGATGCTTGGGCAGCAACTGAAAAGAAACTTTGCACGGCATTCTGCAAAGCGGATTTACAGCGGCATCCACCGCCGTAGATGCCCACCGGAAAGCACACTAGCCATTGCGGTTGCCGCAGGCCGGGCATTCGACTTCAAACGCCAGACCGTACCAGATTCCCCGGCAGCGGCCGCACCAGTGCCCCACGATCTGGCCCTTGTCCGCGCCAATTCCGCGTGCGAGCTTGCCCATTCCAAGTTCGCGGAAGCCACCGGCGGTGGCGGGTTTCACCCGAGAATGGGGAAAGCGCGCAATGGGAGCCGGCGCCTTCTTTTCCGATTCCAGCTTGGTCACTGTGGCGGGCTCCGCATTGTCAGGCGCCCAGGTTCGCCAGCTCGTAGCGCTTGATCTTGTTGGCGAGCCCGACCCGGGAAATGCCCAATTCCGCGGCGGCGCGGCTCTGGTTCCAGCGGTGCTTTTGCAACACCCGGGCCACAAGCTGCAATTCGAGTGATTCGACCATTTCCTTCAGGGAGGCGCCCCGTGGAGTGATCGCCAAGCCGTCTTCATCGTGCGGCTGTGCTTCCGGCAACTCGGCAAGTTCGGCGGACAGATGGCGGATGGCGAGGTATTCGCCATCCTGCGCGCAGGCGACCATGCGGCGGATTTCGTTTTCGAGTTCCCGCACATTGCCGGGAAAGGAATAATTGGCGAGTTTGTCGATCACATCTTGGGAAATGCCCAGCAATTTGCGCGCCATCTGGGCGGAGTGCTTGCGCAGAAAAAACTCGGCGAGGACGGGAACATCCTCTTTCCGTTCCCGCAATGGCGGAACCTCGAGCTTGAATCCTTTCAAGCGGAAATAGAGGTCTTGGCGGAACTTTCCCTGGGCAACCAGTTCGGCCAAATTCCGGTTGGATGCCGCGATAATCCGCACATCGCACCATTCCAGTTTGTCGCTGCCAAGCGCCTTTACCTCACCTTCCTGCAGAAACCGCAGTAAACTGACTTGGAAAGAGGGGGTGATTTCGGAGATTTCATCAAGGAAGACCGTGCCGCCGTCGGAAGCCCGGAACAAGCCGAGCCGGTCGCCGATGGCGCCGGTGAAAGCGCCCCGCTTGTGTCCGAAAAGTTCCGAGCCGAGCAAATCGTCGGGCATTCCGCCGCAGTTCTGCATCATCAATGGAGAAGCGCTGCGGTCACTGTTGAAATGCACCGCCCTGGCGAGCAATTCCTTGCCGGTGCCGGTTTCTCCCTGAATCAGAATCGGCAGCGCGGTTTTGGCCGCCTGCCGCGCGGAATTGCACAACTCCGCCATTTTCTCGCTGACATAAACCAGTTTTTCAAACTGGAAGCTTTGCGGCCGCGGCACCTCGCGCTGCTTCGCGCTGTACAGGGCCGAGTCTTCGTCGATTTTCAATTCCCGGCTGATGAGGCGGTGCCGACGGGCGAGTTCCCGGGTTTCAAGCGCCCGCTTGACGAGCAGATTCGCCTGATCGGCCTGAAGCGGCTTGATGAGGTATTGGTAGGCCGCCGCGCGGGAAACCACTTCGCTGATGGTATGGGCGTCTTGATTGCCGAAAACCGGAATTCTGATGACGTAGGGATGCGATCCCCGGAGACGGTTCAGCACGTTGGGGGCGTCGAGTCCACCGCTGTCGGCGTCGCAAAGCGCAAGATCGACTTCGATCGTTTCGAGCAACTCAAAGGCGGCTTCGCTGGATGTCGCGACAAGCGTCCGGTAATCGGGCATCGCGGTCAGCGAGTCCGCGACCGCACGAAAATCCTCGGGCGATGCGCTGACCAGCAAAATTGTAGACGAGTAATCCATCGTTTGTCGGTGCAATTTAATAATGTACTTTGCGTTTTGCAAAGTAAGTTAGCACATGATCGATCACGAGGCAAACCGATTCCAAGGCCGGCTCCAAGCCCGATTTCAGCCGAAAAAGCGGTCTTGTGGAGAAAGCTGACTATGCTTTTCCCGGCAGGCTCGCGACAAGCGCTTCGCGTGCGGGGAATCGGGGAAGGCGATGACGATCAAGAACTGGCCGACACTGGAGCGGCCCCGGGAAAAGCTGTTTGAACACGGCGCCAAGAATCTGAGCGATGCCGAGCTTCTGGCGCTCTTGCTCGGCAGCGGCGGCGCGGGCCGGTCCGCCATCGATCTGGCGCGGGATCTGCTGTACCGCTTCAACGGCCTGGCTGGCGTGCTCGCCAGCGACCTGCGGCAGATTTCCCAAGTGCCCGGAATCGGCCCGGCCAAGGCGGCGATGCTCACGGCGATAGGCGAACTCGGCCACCGGCGGCTGTACGCCGAGGTGAAAAACCGCGATGTGCTGAGTTGCTCCGAGGCGACCCGCGAGTACTTGCGGGCGCGCTTCCACCATTGCAAGAGCGAGATATTCAGCTGCATCTTCCTGACCAACCAGCACCACATTCTCAAACTCGACGAGATGTTCCAAGGCACCATCGACGCCACCGTGGTCTACCCGCGGGAAATCGTCGAGCGCTGCCTCGCCTACAACGCCGCGGCGGTGATTCTGGCCCACAACCACCCATCGGGAGTTCCCGAGCCGAGCCAGGCCGACATCGTCATCACCCGCAAGCTGCGGGTGGCGCTCGAAACCATCGATGTCCGCGTCCTCGACCACATCATCGTCGGCAGCAGCACGGTGGTCTCCCTCGCCGAACGCGGATTGTTGTAATCGTTCGGCTTGTCCGATGAACCGCCAAAAATGGATACTGCTGAAGTTGCTTCGCGGCAAGTCCACAACCAATGTTCGCTTTACCGATCTTCGCACGTCGCTGAAGCATCTGGGCTTCGAGGAGCATATCCGTGGCAGCCACCACCTGTACCGCCGGCCCGATCTGAATTTGCACATAAACTTGCAAAAAGACGGCGGAAAAGCTAAACCTTATCAGGTCAGGCAGGTTCGCAACTTGATTTCCCGTTTGAATCCGGGAACAGGAAAAGACGATGCTTAAGTACGGAATTGATTTGCGTTGGAGCGAGGAGGATCAGGTGTTTATCGCCAGAGTTCCCGAGTTGCCCGGCTGCATGGCTCACGGCGCCGATCATCAATCCGCGCTGGAACAGATCAGGGAGGCCATGTACCTTTGGATCGCCGCGGCACGGGAGGCGGGCAGAGCGGTTCCGCAACCCGGAACCAGTCCGGGCGCGCCATTCTGATTTTGCGCGGCAGCGGCTTGCCCTGGTTGGGGGTGTTCTGGTATAAATCGCGCCTCTTTGGAGCCGTCCGGCCTTGGGCCGGGCGCAATCGGGGCGAGAACGATGGCACGGGTATGCATGGTCACCGGCAAGCGGCCGGTGGTGGGGAACAATGTTTCCCACGCGCAGAACAAAACCAAGCGCCGCTTTCTGCCGAATATCCAGAGCCACCGCTTCTGGGTCGAATCGGAAAAGCGCTTCGTCAAGCTGCGGGTGTCCACCAAGGGCATGCGCATCATCGACAAGAACGGCATCGACAAGGTGCTCGCAGATGTCCGCGCCCGGGGTTTGAAGGTTTAGCTTGAAAGTTTAGCCTGCGGGTTTAATCTGCGGGTTTA
>JAPOTO010000095.1:25763-40996 GCA_026709135.1 Gammaproteobacteria bacterium
CTGCGGGTTTAATCTGCGGGTTTAGTGACAAGTGAAATAAGCGAGAGAGGAAGCGCGGCCATGAGAGAGAAGATCAAGCTCGTTTCGAGCGCCGGCACCGGCCACTACTACACCACCGACAAGAACAAGCGCACCACCCCCGACAAGATCGAAATCCGCAAGTTCGACCCGGTCGCGCGCAAGCATGTGATCTACAAGGAAGCCAAGATCAAGTAGCGCGAGGATCAAGCGGGCCGCTTCGCGCTGAACAGCATCCGCGCCGGGGCCGGATAGCCCTCCACCGTCCGCGACGAATCGTTCCCGTCCAGCGCATCCGCCAGCGATTCGAAAGGCATCCATTGCGTTTTGCGCTGCTCGTCCACCGTGGTCGCGCCGCGGTCGAGAATCGCGATTTCCACGAAGCCACAGCGTTGCAGCCAGCGCTCGAGTGTTCCCGGCGAGGGAACAAACCAGACCTTGCCCATGCGGGCGTAGCGGCCCGCCGGGGTCAGGGCGTAGCCTTCGCCCCCCTCCATATACAGCGTCTCAAGCACCAGCTCGCCACCGGGGCGCAGACTTTCGCGCAGTCGCAGCAGGTGGTCGAGCGGCGAGCGTAGGTGATACAGCACCCCCATCGAAAACGCCGTGTCGAAGTATTCGCTTTGGGCAGGAAAATGCTCGAAGGGCATCGGCAAAACCCAGCAATGGACATCGGGCGCGAAGGATTTCAGCGCCTCGAACTGCATGACATAGGGGATGTGTTGATCGATCCCGATGACCTCGGCCGCCCCCGCGCCGAGCATCCGCAGGCCGTAATAGCCATTGCCGCAGCCCACATCGAGCAGCTTGCGCCCGGCCAGGGGCTCGATTTTGCCGTCGAGCCGGGCCCATTTCATCCCGCTGCGCCATTCGCTGTCGATCTCGATGCCGAAGACCGAAAACGGCCCTTTGCGCCAAGGCCGGAATTCGAGCAGGCGGCGGCGCAATTCATCTTGGGTGGCGGCGTCGCAGTCTTCCGGGCCGCCGATGCGCACGCCCATGCTGAAGTCGACGCTCGCGGGTTGGATTCGCGGCAGTTGCCCGACCAGGGCGCGCCAGCGGCGGAAATCGCCGTGGCGAATCCGCCCGAGGCTTCGCGGGGAGAGTGGTTCCGCCAGGCCCGCGAGCGAGGTGCCGCCGATCCGCTCGATCAGCGGGGCGAAATTCATCACTTGGATCCCGCGCCGCGCTTGAACGCCAGCAGGGAAGCGAAATTGAGGCACTGGAACCATTGCTCCACCGGGGCGAATCCGGCGGCGGCGAGGCGGGCGCGGTGGGCCGCGAGACTTTCCGGCAGCAACACTTTTTCCAGCGCCGCGCGTTTGCGGCTGATCTCCAACTCGCTGTAGCCCATTTGCTGTTTGAACTCGTGGTAGAGGTCGATGTACAGCGCATCGAGATCCGGGTCGTCGACGACGATCTTCTCCGACAGGATCAGCACCCCGCCTTCGCTCATGCCGTCATACACCGCCCGCAGCAGGCGGTCGCGGTCGCCGGGGGCGATGAATTGCAGGGTGAAATTGAGGATGACCACCGAAGCGTTTGCCACCGCGCAATCGCGGATGTCCCCGTGCTCGCGGCGCACCGGCCCGCCGCCGAGTTTGGCCAGCCGCTGCGCCAGGCCATCGAGCATCGGCCGGGAGCTGTCCACCGCGACGATCTCGCATGGCCGGTCCCCCAAGCGCTTGGCGATGGCGAGGCTCGCGGCGCCGAGGCTGCAACCGAGGTCGTAAATCCGCGTTCCGGGCTGGTGGTGCTTTTCCGCCAGCGATGCGGTGGTGGCGATGATGGTCGTGTAGCCGGGCACCGAGCGGTGGATCATGTCGTCGAAGACTTGCGCGACTTTCTCGTCGAAGACGAAATCGCCGGGCATCATGTTGCCGGCGTAGAGGCGGTCTCTAGGGGGCAGGTTCATTCCATCGCCTTGAAATAGAGCAAATCGCGGACTTCGTGGCCGAGGCGCAAGCCGCGCTTCTCGAAGCGGGTCGGCGGGCGCGCGGGGTTTTCCCAGCAGCCTTCGCCGCAGCGGTTGCGGAAACCGGGGATCTGTTCAAGGACTTCGATCATCTGTTCGAGGTAGGGCGGCCAGTCGGTGGCCAGGTGCGCCTCGCCGCCGGGCTTGAGCCGGTCGAGCACGAGTTCCATGAAGCCGGTTTGCACTAGGCGGCGCTTGTGGTGGCGTTTGCGGGGCCAGGGGTCGGGAAAGAGGATGAGCACGCGGTCGATGCTGCCGGTGGTGAAATTGTCCCGGAACACCTCCACCGCGTCGTGGCAGATCAGCCGGATATTGACCAGCCCATGCTCGACGATGCCCTGCAAGACCCGGCCAGCGCCGGGCCTGTAGACATCGATGCCGAGAAAATTGCCTTCGGGCCGCTCCCGCGCCATTTGCAGCAGGGACTCGCCGGCGCCAAAGCCGATTTCCACCGTCAGCGGCTGTTTTCTGGGGAACAAGCCATCGAGGGCGAGCGGTTCGGGCCGGAAGTCGAGCATGTAGTCGCCGGCGTGTTGTTCGAGCGCCCGGCGCTGGCCGCCGGTGATCCGCCCGGAGCGGATGACGTAGCTGCGAACCAGCCGCGATGCCGGTGCTTGCCGGGATTCGCTCACAGGGGCGGAAAGAACGTTCCGCTTGTCGGCGACGAGGCGCTGGCGTACAGCCTGCGGGGCATCCGCCCGGCGAGGAAGGCTTCCCTTCCCGCCGCGACCGCCTTGTTCATCGCCGCCGCCATCAACACCGGATTTTCCGCTTCGGCGATGGCGGTGTTCATCAGCACCCCGGCGCAGCCAAGCTCCATGGCGATGCTGGCGTCGGAAGCGGTGCCCACGCCGGCGTCGACGATGATCGGCGTGGTCGCGTTTTCGAGGATCATGCGGATGTTGTAAGGGTTGCGGATGCCGAGACCGGAGCCGATGGGGGCGCCAAGCGGCATCACCGAAACGCAGCCGATTTCCTCAAGCTCCCTGGCCACGAGGGGGTCGTCGCTGGTGTAAACCATGACGTCGAAGCCGTCCGCGACGAGTGTTCGCGCGGCTTTCAGCGTTTCGGTGACATTCGGGAAGAGCGTCTTTTGATCTCCAAGCACTTCGAGCTTGACGAGTTTGTGGCCATCGAGCAGTTCCCGGGCCATCTTGCAGGTGCGCACGGCGTCGTCGGCGCTGTAGCAGCCGGCGGTGTTGGGGAGAATCGTGTATTTGTCGGGTGAAATGACCTCGAGCAGGCTCGGCTCACCGCTGTGCTGGCCGAGATTGACGCGGCGGATGGCGACGGTGAGAATCTCCGCGCCGCTGGCCTCGAGCGCGGCGCGGTTTTCGGCGAAATCACGGTACTTGCCGCTGCCGATGATGAGCCGAGAGCGGTAGTCCCGGCCGGCGATGCGCAGCGGGTCCGCCACGGCCCCGGTTGCGGCCCGGGTGTTGGCTTGCGTACTGGTGTTGATGTCAGCCTCCACCGATCGCCTGCACGATTTCGAGTGTATCACCGCCGCTCAGCATGGTTTGGCCGAATTCGCTCCGGGGCAGTATCTCCCCGTTCAATTCCAGCGCGATCCGCCGTCCGGTCATGCCGAGTTCGCCCAGCAGACCAGCCACCGAAAGCGGCGCCGGCAGGGAGCGCGGTTCGCCATTCACAATGAGTTCCATGCCGGCGGACACAGTGGCGCGCGACTAGCGGTTCAGCTGCAGCGCGAACAGCCCAAGGCAAAGCCAGCCGGCGAGGAAGGCGAGGCCGCCGATTGGCGTAATCGCCCCAAGCCAGCGCGCGCCGGTCAGGGCCAGCACGTAAAGGCTGCCGGAAAACAGCACGATACCGGCGAAGAACAGGTAGCCGCCCGCTCTCGGCAAAATTTCAGCGGGGAATTGCTGGCTCAGCAGGGCGGCGCCAAACAGCGCCAGGGCGTGATAAAAGTGGTATTGCACCGCGGTTTGGTAGGTCGCCATAAGCTCCGCGCCGAGCCGGGCCTGCAAAGCGTGGGCGCCGAAAGCGCCGAGGGCGACAGCGAGGAATCCGTTGCCGGCGGCGAATAGCAGCAGTGGTTTGCTCATGGGTTGGCGCATCCGGCGCGGCTGGGGCGAATCGGTATCCGTCGCCCGTGGCGGGGGGAGTCCGAATCAGGCGGCGGACATCTGCGCCTTGATCTTGTTCATGGCGTCCCTTTCGATCTGCCGCACCCGCTCGGCGGAAATGCCATACTCCGCGGCGAGTTCATGCAGCGTCGCCTTGGCGTCTTCAAAGAACCAGCGTTTTTGCAGAATGTCGCGGCTGCGCGCGTCGAGCCCGGCGATGGCTTTGCGCAAAGAGGCGCCGGAGACTTCCTCCCATTGGGACTCTTCGAGTTGAATCGCCGGGTCGGCCTTCTGGTCCTCAAGATAGTTGGCCGGGGCGCGGTAATCGTCGTCGTCGGAGCTTTCCGGGTCGGCGTCGAAGGAGCGGTCGTAGGCGCTCATGCGGCCCTCCATCTGCCGCACCACCTTGGCGTCCACGCCAAGGTCGTCGGCGAGCGCTTGGGCCTCGTCGTTGTTGAGCCAGCCGAGCCGCTTCTTGGACGAGCGCAGGTTGAAGAACAGTTTGCGCTGGGCCTTGGTGGTGGCGATCTTGACGATGCGCCAGTTGCGCAGAATGAACTCGTGCATCTCCGCCCGGATCCAGTGCACCGCGAAAGAAACCAGCCGCACGCCGACATTCGGGTCGAAGCGCTTGACCGCCTTCATCAGCCCCACATTGCCTTCTTGGATCAAATCGGCTTGGGACAGGCCATAGCCGGAGTACGTTCTGGCGATATGCACCACAAAGCGCAGATGGGCGAGTACGAGCTGGCGCGCCGCCTCCACGTTGTCCTCGTAGAAATACTCCTTGGCGAGCTCGACTTCCTGCTCGGGAGTGAGCACGGCGACATTGTTCACGCTGGCGATATAGGCGGTCAGATCCCGTCCGGGACTGACCGGCCATGCCGCCTGCAATGCTGTGGAAGCGCTGACGCTCATGTTGCCTGTTCTCTATCGACTCTCAAAACCGGCGCGTATTTTGCGCGTTTTCCGCAATCCTGTCAAGACGTTGCGCATTTTCGGTGGCTTCGAACCGTCGCCGTCGGCGACTCACGCAGTGCAGAATCGGCCCATTACACGCAAATCGCGGAAATTCGCGGCGCTCGCGGGTATATATGGACAAACAGAAAAATTTCAAGTTCCGCTGTTGGCGGATTTTTTCAGTCGCCGAGCAGCGCTTCGACGAAATCCCGGGCGACGAAGGGGCGCAGGTCTTCCGCCTGTTCGCCGATGCCGATGAAGCGCAGCGGGATGCCAAAGCGTCTGGCGATGGCGAAAGCCACGCCGCCCTTGGCGGTGCCGTCGAGCTTGGTCAGCACGATGCCGGTGAGCGATGTGCTGCGGTGGAAACTCTCCGCCTGGTTGACCGCGTTCTGGCCGGTGGTGGCGTCGAGCACGAGCAGAATCTCATCGGGGATGCCGGCGTCCTGCTTGCGCAGCACGCGGACGATCTTTTCCAGCTCGCGCATGAGGTTGTCGCTGGTGTGGAGGCGGCCGGCGGTGTCGGCGATGAGCACATCAACGCCTTTCGCCCGGGCCGACTGCCAGGCGTCGAAAATCACCGCCGCGCTGTCGGCCCCCGGGGCTTGGGCGACCACGGGAACCCGGTTGCGCTCGCCCCAGGCCTGCAATTGCTCCACCGCGGCGGCGCGGAAAGTATCCCCCGCGGCCAGCATCACCGAGCGGCCCTCGCCTTGCAGGCGCCGGGCGAGCTTGCCGATGGTGGTGGTTTTGCCGGCGCCGTTCACCCCCACCAACAGAATCACGAAAGGCCGCCCGTCCGCGCTTGCCGCCAGCGGTTTTTCGCAGGGCAGGAGAATTTTCGCGAGTTCGTCCTTGAGCGCTTTGATGAAGGCCTCGGGGTCGCCAAGCTGACGGCGGTCGAGCTTCCCGCGCAGGCCCTCGATCACCGCGTCGGTGGCCTCAATCCCGACATCGGCGGAAAGCAGCCGGGTTTCAATGTCGTCGAGCAATTCGGCGTCGATCCGCCCGCCGCCCGCCGTCAGCGCAGCCAGCCCCTCGCGCAGCCGCGAACCTGTCTTGTTCAATCCCCGCCGCAGGCGCGCGAACAAGCCGGCTGGTTCTGCTTCCCCGGAGCGCGAAGATGCGGCGGATGGCTTCATGGCGTGTCTCGAATTCGGCGGTGGGCTATGCTATCACCAACTCGGCGTGACACCAGAAAACGCTGCGGAAAAGCGATTCCCACGCGAAGCGATGGCGGCACGGGGGCAGCGAATGGCCGGCAATAACCACGGCGGCAAACAGACCTTGCGCATCATCGGCGGCCAGTGGCGCAGCCGCGTGCTGCGCTTCGCCGCGGTGGAGGGGCTGCGGCCGACGCCGAACCGCATCCGGGAAACCTTGTTCAACTGGTTGCGCGAGCCAATCGGCGGCGCGACCTGCCTCGACCTGTTCGCCGGCAGCGGCGCGCTTGGCTTCGAGGCACTGTCCCGGGGCGCGGCCCGGGCCATCCTCATCGAACGCGATGCGACAGCCTGCCGGTCGCTGGCGGAGAACGCCCGCATGCTGCAAGCCGCAAACGCCGAAATCCACCAAACCTCGGCCTGGGACTGGCTGCGGCAGACCCGCCAGCCGCCGGCAAGCATCGACATCGTTTTCCTCGACCCGCCCTTCGCCGGCGGCCTGCTGCCCCGGGCCTGCGAAACCCTCGAGCATAGCGGCCTGCTCGCCGCCGGGGCGCGGGTCTACCTCGAATCCGAAACCACCCTGGACCCCCGCCGGCTGCCCGACAACTGGCATATCCGCAAATCCGCAACCGCCGGCGAAGTCCACTACTTCCTCGCCGAGCGCGAATGAGCGCCCCGCGGTTTGGCAGCACTTGGGCGATTGGCTAGAATGCCAGCCTGACCGAGGCCGGGCCGCCGCCATGAAAACCGCTGTCTATCCGGGCACTTTCAATCCGATCACCAATGGCCACAGCGACCTGGTCGAGCGGGCCGCGCGCCTGTTCGACCGGATCATCGTCGCGGTGGTGGACGCCAACCTGAAAACCGCCAATTCGCTGCCGGTCGAAACCCGGCTCGGCCTCGCCCGGGAAGTGCTCGGCCATCTCGACAACGTCGAGGTGCGCGGCTTCGACAATCTGCTGACGCAATTCGTCGAGCAATGCGGTGCCAACATCATCCTGCGCGGGCTGCGCACCGTGGCGGACTTTGAATACGAATTTCAGCTGGTGGGCATGAACCGGGTGCTTGCCCCGCGAATCGAGACTGTTTTTCTCGCCCCGGCGGAGCATCTGTCCTATATCTCCTCGACGCTCGTGCGGGAAATCGCATCCTACGGCGGCGACATCTCCAATTTCGTCCATCCCGCGGTGGCGCAGGCAATCCGCGGCGGTTCGGCCCGTCCCGATTAAGGGAAGCTCTGATTAAGTCAGAGCTTCCCCGCTTTTGTTTTGCCACAATGAAAAATTCCATGGGCGAGGGCAAGCGTTTACGAAGCTCAGCTTCGTGCGCAGTCCCGAGCGCCACCGAGCTATGCTCGGTGGCCGGACTGGAATTTTCAGAGCATACTTAAGCAGGCGCCCGCGCCGCCTCAGCGCTGGCACGCCGGGCAGAAAACCGTGGCCCGCTGACCCAGGCGCAGCTCGCGCAGGCTCGCGCCGCAGCTTACGCAGCTTTCGCCGCCGCGGCCGTACACATGCAGGCGCTGCTTGAAATAGCCGGGCCTGCCGTCGCCGCCGCTGAAATCGCGCAGGGTGGTGCCGCCGGCGCGGATGGCCCTGGCAAGCACCTTGCGGATGGCCGCGGCAAGCGCCTCGTAGCGCGCCAGGGAGATCCGGCCGCAGGCCCGCGCTGGATGGATTCCCGCCAGAAACAGCGCCTCGCAGGCGTAGATGTTGCCCACGCCGACGACTGTTCGCGAATCCATGATCAGGTTCTTCACCGCGGTCTTGCGGCCACGGCCCGCGCGGTGCAGCAGGGCGCCGTCGAAGCCCCCGCCAAGCGGCTCCGGGCCGAGCCCGGCGAGCAGCGGATGCTCGCCGGCCGCCGCGGCCTGCCAAAGCAGGCAGCCGAACTTGCGCGGGTCGGTGTAGCGCAGTGCCTTGCCGGAGTCGAAGACGATATCGGCATGGGCATGCTTGCCGGGAGGCTCGCCGGCATCAACAATCCGCAGGCTGCCCGACATGCCGAGATGAACAAGCAATGTGCCGCTGGAACATCGGAACAACAGGTACTTGGCGCGCCGCTCGACAGCGGAAAAGCGCTGGCCCGGCAGTTCCGCCACGAGCGCATCGGGAACCGGCCAGCGCAGGCGCGGCTCGCGCACTTCGACGCGGAGGATTTTCCGGCCGGCCACATGGGGCGCCACGCCGCGGCGGGTGGTTTCCACTTCGGGCAGTTCAGGCAAGCCGGGCTCCAGCCGCGGGGCGGCAGATCGCAAGCGGCAGTTATAATCCCGCCCCATGTCCATGGCAAATCCTTCCCTGCGAATCGGCATCGATGTCGGCGGCACTTTTACCGATTTTCTCTGCGTCCGCACCTTGGCCGGCGGTGAAGTCGCCTTGTCGGTGCACAAGATTCCCTCGACCCCGGAGGCGCCCGAGCGGGCGGTGCTCAAGGGCCTGAATGATCTCGGCATTGGTGGCACTGTGGGCGGCACTGCGGGCGGCGCCGCGCCGCAAATCATCCATGGCAGCACCGTGGCGACCAACGCCTTGCTTGAGCGCAAAGGCGCCCGCACCGCATTCGTTGCCAACCGGGGTTTCGGCGACCTGCTCACCTTGGCGCGGCAAACCCGCCCGCAGCTGTACGCGCTTGAATTCGAGCCGGTGCCGCCGCCGGTCCCGGCGGAGCTTTGCCTGGAAACCGGCGGCCGGGTGGCTGCGGATGGCGCCACCATCGATCCGCTCGGCGACAAAGACCTTGCCGAACTCGTCGGGCGGGTGCGCGAAAGCGGCGCGCAATCCGTCGCGGTCAATTTGCTGTTTTCGTTTCTCGACCCAAGCCACGAGGAAGCCATCGAGGCGGCGCTGCGGGCCGCCCTGCCCGGCGTTTTCGTCTCCCGCTCGTCCCGGGTGTTGCCGGAATACAAGGAATACGAGCGGGGCATCGCCACTTGGCTCAACGCCTCGCTTGGGCCGCTGGTGGGTGGTTATCTGCGCCGACTGGGGGGCGGACTCGCCCATCTGCCCAGCGGCGGCTCGCTGCAAGTGATGCAATCCAGCGGCGAAACGATCAGCGCGGAGCAGGCGGCGGATTCGGCGGTCCGTCTGCTGCTGTCCGGCCCCGCGGGAGGCCTCGCGGCGGTGGAGTACCTCGGCCGCCAGCTTGGCGAGCGGCGGCTGATCAGTTTCGACATGGGCGGCACCTCCACCGATGTCGCCCTGCTCGACGGCCCCATCAGCGTCACCAGCGAGGGCCGGCTCGGGGCGTTCCCAATCTCGGTGCCCATGGTGGACATGCACACCATCGGCGCCGGTGGCGGCTCGATCGCCTTTGTCGACAGCGGCGGCATGCTCCAGGTCGGGCCGGAGTCGGCGGGCGCCGACCCGGGCCCGGCCTGCTATGGCAAAGGCGGAACCCGGGCAACGGTAACCGACGCCAACCTGCTGCTCGGCCGCCTGCCGGCAGACTCGCCGCTGGCGGGCGGGCTTGCGCTCGACAGGGAACGCGCCCAAGTCGCGGTGGGCCATCTCGCGGAGAAGGTCGGCCTTGACGTGGAAGCCACCGCGCGCGGCATCGTCAGCATCGCCAACGAGCACATGGTCGAAGCCATCCGCCGCATCTCGGTGAATCGCGGCTACGACCCGAAGGATTTCCTGCTGGTGAGCTTCGGCGGCGCCGGCGGTCTGCACGTCTGCGCCCTCGCCGACGCCCTCGGCATGCGCCGGGCCGTCGTTCCGGTCTACGCCGGCGTCTTGTCCGCCCTCGGCATGGCGGTGGCGGACCGGGGCCGGCAGTTCTCGCGCAGCCTGCGGCGCTCTAGGGCGGTCGACCCAACCGCCATGCTTGAGCGCGAATTCGCGCGCTTGCTTCGCCTCGCGCGGGACGAATACGCCGGGGAAGGCCTCGATTCGGCATCCATGCGGACGCGCTTCAGCATCGACCTGCGCTACACGGGCCAGTCTTCCGCGCTGAACATCGCCTGGACGGACTGGAGTGACTCCCAGGCGCAATTCCACGCATTGCACCGCCGCCGCTACGGCTACGCGCTGGAGACTCCGGTCGAGGCGGTGAATGTGCGCCTCCGGGCCTGGTTCCCCCAGCGCGGCTTCGATTTGCCCAAAGTGCGCGGGGCGGGGCAATCCACCGGAAACGCTGGCGGAATCCCGCCAAGCAGCGGCCCGCAAGCCGATGCCGCGGCCTGCCTTGCCGCCGGAGCAACCATCACCGGCCCGGCCACGCTCCCCGAATATGCCTCAACCACCCACATCGCCCGTTCCTGGCAAGCCAGGCGCGACGGCTCCGGCAACCTGTTCCTCGAGCGCCGAGACTGAAAACACGGCCCGGGAGCCCGCCCTTGGGCTCGCAGTATTCCCCCCGAAATGCGGTTTTTTCCAGAAAACGACGAAAAGTGCTGGCCCGAAAGCGTGGTTTTTGTGTTGCCGCGGGGCGTGGTTTATTCTTGATTGCCCCGCGTTTGGCGTCTTTCGGGCAATTGCTGTGCCAGCTATAGCGAGTAAACGCCAGCCCCGGCAGGACTCCGGCGAGGGGCGCGCGCTGGCCTTTTCCGGGGAGAAAGTCCTGGCCTTGCCGGTGGCCGCCGCGCTGGGGCTGTTGCTGGTCAGCCTGCAATCGAGGGTGCAGGAGAATCCGGCGCTGCTGGCCTCGACGCTTGGCGCGGCGACGGCGCTGCTGCTGTGGCTTGGCTGGCAGTGGCTCGGGATGCGGCGCGCCGGGGCTTGCCCGGCGATTCGCCTCGTGGCGCGGCGGCAACATTACATCCAGGCGCTGGTCCAGGGCAGCGTTTTGCTGTATTGGGGCTATTACTGGAGCCCAGTCTACGACCATTTCTGGCTGCTCGCGGCGCAGTTGCTGTTCGCCTACGGCTTCGACGCGCTGCTTGCCTTCTCGCGCCAGCGCGAGTACCTGCTTGGCTTTGGGCCGTTTCCGATCATCTTCAGCATCAACCTGTTCCTGTGGTTTCGGGACGACTGGTTCTATCTGCAATTCCTCATGATCGCCGCCGGCTTCATGGGCAAGGAATACGTCCGCTGGATGCGCGACGGGCGCAGCGTCCACATCTTCAACCCCTCGGCTTTCGCCCTCGGCCTGTTTTCGCTGGCCTTGATCGCCACTGGAGCCACTGGGCTGACCTGGGGCCGGGAAATCGCCTCCACGCTGACCCTGGCGCCGAACATCTACACTTTTCTTTTCTTCGCCGGGCTGGTGGTGATGTCGGTTTTTTCGATCACCCTGGTGGCGGGTATGGCCGCGGTTTCGCTGTTCGCCTTGAGCGGGATGTATTTCGCCATCACCGGCGTGCCGTATTTCATCGATTCCGAAATTCCCGCCGCGGTGTTCCTTGGCCTGCATCTGCTGGTCACCGACCCTTCGACTTCGCCGCGCACTCCGCTCGGCAAGGCGCTGTTCGGTGTTTTGTATGGGCTTGGGGTGTTCGCTCTGTACACCCTACTCGGGGCGCTGGGCGCGCCGACGTTTTACGACAAGCTGCTTTGCGTGCCGCTGCTGAACCTCAGCGTGATCGCCATCGACCGCGCGGTAAAGCGGATTCCATCGCAGTCCTGGGCGATGATGTGGAAGGCTGGCTGGAACCCGGCAAGGGCGAATCCCGCCCATATGGCGCTGTGGGTCGCCGTGTTTGCCGGGGTTTCCCTGGCGGGCCATACCGACAGCCGGCACACCGGCGACAGCGTGCCCTTCTGGCAGCAAGCCTGCGCGGAGTCCCGGCTCAACGCCTGCGGCCGCCTGCTGCAACTGCAAGCGACCTACTGCGGCGACAATTCCGCCTGGGCCTGCAATGAACTCGGGGCGCATTACCGCGAAGGCCGTCTGGTTGAAGCCGATGCCGAGCTTGCGCTCGCCTACTTTTCCCGCGCCTGCGAATTGAAGTCGATGGCGGCCTGCCAGAATCTGCTGCGCGGCGATGCCCTGCTGCGCTCGCCGCCGGGCGATCTTGACCTGCGCCTGCTGCTGCGCGAAGGCGGGGCCAATCTGCTGGAGGCGCACCCGGCCGAGCTGCGCCGCCGCGCCTGCGAGCACGGCTGGGCATTCGCCTGCGCGGAAAACCGGGCATGAGCGCGGATGGCGCCGCGGCTGGCCGAAGCGGTTATCTCCTGCTGGCGGCAATCGTCGCTTTCGTGTTCTTTTGGCTTGATCGCAACGCGCCCGGCGACTTGCCACCCGCCGCAACCGCGGATATCGCCCGTGTCGGCGGTTTAGACGATGATTCCAGCGCTGGTTTCCGCGCCGATGCCTGGCTGCTGCCCGATGAAGCTTTGCTCGGCTTTGTCGAGATTCCCGCCGGCGCGTTCATCATGGGCAGCGATCCGCGGCGCGACCCCATGGCTTACGCGAACGAGCGCTGGTCGGCGCAAAGCCGCCAGGGCAATCCGCACTTGCCGGGGTTCTACATCGGCAGGTACGAGGTTACCGTGGCGCAGTTCAACCGGTTCGCGGGCTCGTCCGGCCGAGTATCGCGCATTGCTGGCGAGGCGGCACATCCGGCAACCGGCGTGACTTGGCCCGAAGCCCTGGCCTATGCGCGCTGGCTCGACGGGCAAATGCGCCTGTCGCCCGCAACGCCGGCAGTGCTCCGGCAAGCGCTGGAGGCGGGCTGGCGGATCAGCCTGCCTTCTGAGGCGCAGTGGGAAAAGGCCGCCCGGGGCGTCGGCGGCCGCGTCTTCCCTTGGGGGCTGGACCCGGCGGCGGGCAACGCGAACTTCGGTGGTGGCGCGCTGCGCGCCGTGACCGGGGGCGACTGCCCGCAATGCAGCCATGGGCTAGCGGACATGGCGGGGAATGTCTGGGAGATGACGAGCAGCCCGCTGCGGGATTATCCTTTTGATCCTGCCGGCGATGCGCCTGCGATCGGCGCGGACGCCCTGTTCGTCATGCGTGGCGGCTCCCATCTCGACGGCGCCAACAATGTGCGCGCCGCGGTGCGCGGGGCGGTGGACCCCGGCGCGCGCAGCGCCGTGATCGGCTTCCGCTTGGCGATTGCCCCGCCTTGATGGAATGTTGACGGGTTTTACTACTCGCTCCAGCTTATCGAGATCGCCTCGCTGCCGTAGTAGTAGACGCCGGGGGTTTCATCGAGCGAGTAGGCGAGATAGAAGTGGATCGTCTGGCCTTGCAACTGGTACACCGAGCCGATCAATGGCCCCACCGATGGCTCCCGCTGGTAATGCCGGGCACCCATGATGACCAGGTCCTGGGCGTAGAGCCCGGGTTTGAGCGGTCCCGCCGAGGGGATTTTCGCGGCGTCCTCGAGTGGATGGAAGTTGCCGTCGGCGTGGCGGGCGAACAAAGTGCCGTCTTCGGCGGCGGCGACCACATGCAGGTCGCCGGGGCGGTGGCCGTGGGTCCGGTCCTTGACCACGGTGCCGTATACGGTGATCTGGTCCGAGGGTTTGAACTGGTTTCGGTAGCTTCTGCCGCCGTTGTCGGTGGCGCCGCCGACGAATTTCGAATCCGTGGGCAGGCCGTTGGTGGCGAGGCCACCGCCGAGCAGGATGGGGCATTCCTCCGGCTTGCCGTAGCGCATGGCGAGGGCGCAGCGGTCGTCAATGGAAAGCACCGGGTCGCGCCGGCCATATGGCAGCCGCGCCCGCATGACCGCCGAGCGCACCGCGCTGTGCCCGAAACCCAAGCTGTGCCCGATTTCATGCACCGCCACATGATGGAAATGGTGGCCGATGGACGCGAATTGCGATTTGCGGCCTTCGTTGAAGATGATGTCGCTTTCGATGATCGCGGCGGGGTTCCAAGAGGTCTGGGTAACGGCTTCGGCAACGGGCGCGGCACTGAAGTAGCTGTCATCGCCGCAGAAAGTGTCGGAAAAGGAAGCGGTGTTGACGCCGTTCTGGGTGCTGCCGGTTTGATTGGCACGGCATACCTCGCGCGCCTCTTCGACCGCCGTCAGCCTGAGATTGCCGGAGGCGTCCATCCACACGCCGAGGGCGCGCACAAAACCTTCGAAGAAACTGCCGCCATCGGGCAGATTGCCGGGCAGATGCGCGTAGTAGTTGTGGCTGTTGTTGCGCAAGCCGACGAGGTAGCTCAACTCAAAGGCGGCGGCGCTGCCGGGCGCGAGGCAGGCGGCGAGCAGCAGTGTCGGCCCTGCGTATTTGAACATCGTGAATTCCCCCTCAAGCCGCTAGCATGGTGCGGAAAGGCGGCAATTTCAAGCGGCCCACCCCGTCATTCCGCGCGAAGCGAAGAAAAGTCCCAGAATCTCTTCGTCCGGGCACCGGTCGCTTCCCGTCGGCAATCGGATTCCTTCCCGGCTAACGCCGGGTTTCGCGGGTAATGCGGCAGGGGCAGGCGGGGGCGTCGGATACTGGGCCGGGGCGGCAGAAACGTTGTTCGACTGGCTCGCCAGCATGATTCGCCAGCGGGCCGGGCGCGGCCATCCATGGGCTCCAGCGCTCGGAGATTTCGCAAATCGCCAGGTCGTCCGCATGCAGCAGGAGTTCGCTGGTGAACTGCCGGAAACGGCTTTCGCTTTCCACTGGAATGGCGATTGCGCCGCGGCTGGGGATTCCCGCCCCCCGCATCAGGCGGAAGCAGTTGCCGAGGCGGGAGCGGTGGCGGCAAATCTCCAGCTCCGCGGCGCCGGCGGACAACCATAGCGCCCCGCGATGTTCTTGTTGATGTGGCGGGTATCCGCCATCGCTGGATTTCGAGCCGGCAACCGGCGCGGCGGCTGGCCATCCGGCGGCGGACACGGCGGCCAGCACAGTCAAAATCAGGCGGAATGGGTTCAAGCGTTTCATGGTTGCGCTCCTGTTGTGGAATCTTGGTGTGGAATCTCGGACGAACTCTTGACGCGACATCTTGGAAAACCTTCGCGGCGGATTTCTAGGCGGGTCATCGCGAATCCGCGCTTACAGCCATTCCCCGCCCGCCCTAAAGGCATAGGCGAAAATTCCAAATCGCGCCAAGTTTCCGGCGAAAAACCTACTTGGCCGAGGGCCGCATTTGCCAAGGCCGGCAAACTGTGGGGAAATGGGATTTCCCGCTTCGCTG
>JAPOTO010000078.1 GCA_026709135.1 Gammaproteobacteria bacterium
TCGCCAAACTCGAGGAAATCCGCATCAAGGCCGAGCAGGGCGAACTCGGCGAAGAACGCGACCGCATCGAACAACTGCTCGATTCCAAGCGCAAACTCACCGACTTCATCAAACAGGAAATCCGCGAAGACCGGGAAAAATACGGCGACGGGCGCAGGACGCCCATCACCGAAGCCAAAGAGGCCCGGGCTTTCAGCGAAACCGAATTGCTCCCCACCGAGCCGGTGACGGTTATCTTGTCCGAAGGGGGCTGGGTCCGCGCCGCCCGGGGCCACGACATCGACCCGGCGGGCCTGCAATACAAATCCGGCGACAGCTTCAAGCTCGCGGCCCGGGGCAAGAGCAACCAGGCCGTGGTGTTCCTCGATTCCATCGGCCGCGCCTATTCGCTGCCGGCACATGGGCTGCCTTCGGCCCGGGGCCAGGGCGAGCCGCTTTCCGGCAAGCTCAACCCGCCCTCCGGCGCCACTTTCGAGGGCATCGTCATCGGCGAGCCAAGCCTTGGCGTGCTGCTCGCCAGCGACGCCGGCTACGGCTTCGTCGCCCGCATGGAAGACCTCATTGGCAAGAACCGCAACGGCAAGGCCGCCCTGCGCCTGCCGCAGGGCGCGCAAGTGCTGCCCGCCCTGCCAATCGACGACTACGACCAGCAACTCATCGTCAGTGTGACCAACGAAGGCCGCATGCTCGTCTTCCCCCTCGCCGAGCTTCCGCGCATGGCACGGGGCAAGGGCAACCGCATCATCGGCATCCCCTCGGCGCGGGCCAAACAGCGCCAGGAATTCGTCGCCGCCACCGCCATCCTCTCCCCCAACGACATCCTCGTCATCCACTCCGGCGCCCGCTACCGCAAAATGCGCCCAAGCGAATTCGAGGTCTACACCGCCCCCCGCGGCCGCCGCGGCCTAAAACTCCCCCGCGGCTTCCAAAACGTAGACCGGCTGGAGAGAATCGCCCGATAAAGCTAGGAGCCTGCGCCGTAGGAATTCACGGCTGCAAATCCGCTCTCATCCGCGCCCTTGGCTGATCAATTTCGTTGAATATCAGCCAATATTCGCCTCAATCGATCAGCCAAGGGCGCGGCGATATCGAATTTTCGCTTTCGCGAATTCCTACGGCGCAGGCTCCTAGATCACAGGCTTTCCAGAATCCGGTTGAAGGTGGCGCTGGGGCGCATGGCGGTGGTGGCTAGGTTTGGGTCGGGGGCGTAGTAGCCGCCGATGTCGGCGGGGGCGCCTTGGGCGGCGTTCAGTTCGTCGATGATTTGGTCTTCGGCTTCGAGCAGGGCTTCGGCGAGTGGGCGGAAGCGGTCGGCGGTGTCGGGGTCCTCGCTCTGGGCGGCGAGTTCCCGGGCCCAGTACATCGCCAGGTAGAAATGGCTGCCGCGGTTGTCGAGTTCATTGACCTTGCGCGACGGCGACTTGTTGTTGGCGAGGAAGACTCCGGTGGCGCGGTCGAGCGCTTGGGCAAGCACGCCGGCGCGGCCGTTCTGCGCCGTCCCGGACAAATGTTCCAGCGAAGCCGCGAGAGCGAGGAATTCACCCAGCGAATCCCAGCGCAGGTGGTTTTCCTTCTCGAATTGCTGCACATGTTTGGGCGCCGAGCCGCCGGCGCCGGTTTCAAACAGGCCGCCGCCGTTCATCAGCGGCACGATGGAGAGCATCTTGGCGCTGGTGCCGAGTTCGAGAATCGGAAACAAGTCGGTGAGATAGTCCCGCAGCACATTGCCGGTGACCGAGATCGTATCCTTGCCCTGCTTCAGGCGGATGAGCGAGAAGCGCGTGGCCTCGGCGGGGGCCATGACATGGATTTCGAGGCCGCCGGTATCGTGTTCGGGCAGATAGTTGCGCACCTTGGCCAGCACCTGGGCATCGTGGGGCCGGTCCTCGTTGAGCCAGAACACCGCGGGGGCGCCGCTGGCCCGGGCCCGGCCCACCGCGAGTTTGACCCAATCGCGAATCGCCGCATCACGCACTTGGCACATGCGCCAGATGTCGCCCTTCTCGACCTGGTGGCGGAACAGCACCGCGCCGGCATCGTCAATGACGGCGACTTCGCCGGCAGCCGCAATCTCGAAGGTCTTGTCGTGGGAGCCGTATTCCTCGGCTTTCTGCGCCATCAGGCCGACATTGGGCACACTGCCCATGGTGGCCGGGTCGAAGGCGCCGTTGGCCTTGCAGAATTCGATCACCTGCTGATAGACCGGGGCGTAGCTGCGGTCGGGAATGACGGCTTTCATGTCGTGGAGCTTGCCATCGGGCCCCCACATCCGGCCCGAGGCGCGCAGCGCCGCCGGCATCGAGGCGTCGATGATGATGTCGCTCGGCACATGCAGATTGGTGATGCCGCGGTCGGAATCGACCATCGCCAGCGGCGGCTGTTCGGCGTAGACTTTTTCGATATCGGCTTCGATCTCTTGCCGCTCTCCGGCGGGCAATCCGGCGATGCGGGCGAGCAGATCGCCGAAGCCGTTGTTGACATCGACGCCAAGCTCGTCGAACAGCGCCTGGTGTTTGTCGAACAGCTCGGCGAAGTACGTCTCGACCGCGTGGCCGAAGAGGATCGGGTCGGACACTTTCATCATCGTGGCTTTCAGGTGCAGCGAAAACAGCACCTTGCGGGCCTTGGCATCGGCGACCGCTTCAGCCAGAAACGCCCGCAGCGCCCGCCGGCTCATGAACGAAGCATCCACCACTTCGCCGGCCAGCGCCGGAACGCCCTCCTTCAGCACGGTGACCGCGCCATCGGCGGCGCGGTGTTCAACGCGCAATTCGCAGTCGCGGTTCATGGTTGCGGACTGTTCGTTGCCGAAGAAATCGCCCCCGGCCATGGAGGAAACATGGGAAGCCGAATCCGCCGACCAGTCTCCCATGGCGTGGGGATGCTTGCGGGCATAGTCCTTGACCGAGGCCGGGGCGCGGCGGTCGGAATTGCCCTCCCGCAAAACCGGATTGACCGCGCTGCCCTTCACCCGGTCGTAGCGCGCCTTGATCTCGGCTTCCCGCTCGTCCGCGGGTTCGTCGGGATAATCTGGCAAGTCGTAGCCTTTTCCCCGCAACTCGCTGATCGCCGCCTTCATCTGCGGCACCGAGGCGGAGATATTGGGCAATTTGATGATGTTGGCGAGGGGGTCCCGGGTTTTGCGGCCGAGTTCGGCGAGGGCGTCGGCTTGGCGTTGTTCGGGTTTCAGGTGCTCGGGGAAGGCGGCGAGGATGCGGCCCGCAAGCGAAATATCGCGCAGTTCGACTGCAACGCCGCCGACCGAACAAAAGGCCTCGATGATTGGCAGCAGGGAGTGGGTGGCGAGCGCCGGTGCTTCGTCGGTTTTGGTGTAAATGATCGTGGCGGCTTCTGACGCGGATTCTGACATCTTGGGTTCCTGATTTTCCAAAAAATTCCCTCCCTGGAATTTTTCTCTTGAACAAAACAAAACGCGGTTCTGTTTTGTTCACGAATTCAATGACTTGCGTCATCGAATTCGGCGGCACATCCGTGTGCCGCAGGGAAGCTTCGAATAAATCGAAGCTTCCCCGGCCAAAAAGTCGCGTATTATAGCAGCCCGCCTTGCCGCGGCTTGCTGTGCCGGAAGGGAGTTACGACAATCGCCGACGCAATCTCGACCGCCTTGCCGGACTTCAGCCTGCGTTTCGCCGAGCCGAATGACTGCGGGCTGATTCTGGGCCTGATCCGCGAGCTCGCCGAGTACGAAAAACTCGCCCATGAAGTCGTCGCCAGCGAGGAGACGCTGCGCGAGACGCTGTTCGGCGAGCGGCCCGCCGCCGAGGTGGTCATCGGCGAGCACCGCGGGGCGGCGGTGGCCTACGCCATCTTTTTCCATAATTTTTCCACCTTTACCGGGCGGCCGGGAATCTATCTCGAAGACATTTATGTCAAGCCGGCGATGCGCGGCCGCGGTTATGGCAAATGCCTGCTGACCTATGTGGCGAAGCTGGCGGTTGCGCGCAAATGCGCGCGGATGGAATGGTCGGTGCTCGACTGGAACGCGCCGTCGATCGAGTTTTACCAGTCACTCGGCGCGGTTGCCATGGACGAGTGGACCGCGCAGCGGCTGGCGGGAAAGACCCTCGATTCCGTCGCCGCGATGTTCCAGGAGAGCCCATAATGAGCCGAATCGTCTATGTGAACGGGAATTTCCTCCCCGAAGCCGAAGCCACAATCTCGATCTTTGATCGCGGCTTCGTTTTCGGCGATGGCGTGTATGAAGTCGTCCCGGTGATTCGCGGGCGGCTTGCGGACCGGGACTATTTTCTTCAGCGCCTGAGCCGCAGCCTCGATGAACTCGGCATCGCCTGGCCCTGCTCCAAGCAGAATTACCGGCAAGCGCTCGAACAGCTCGTGGCGCGCAACGCCTTGGAAGAGGGCATCGTCTACACCCAAGTCACCCGGGGCACGGCGGACCGCCAATTCACTTTTCCGCCGGACACGCCCGCCACCATGACCGCGTTCACCCAGGTGATGCCCCTGCTCGACAATCCGGCGGCGGCCAATGGCGTTTCGGTTGTCACCACGGGCGAAATCCGCTGGCTGCGGCGGGACATCAAGTCGCTCAACCTGCTCGCCCAGGTGCTCGCCAAGCAACACGCCGCCGATAAAGGCGCCGGCGAAGCCTGGATGATCGAGGACGGCTTCGTCACCGAGGGCGCCTCGTCATCGGCTTACATCGTCAAGGACAGCACCGTCATCACCCGGCCGCTGTCGAACCGCATCCTGCCGGGAATCCGCCGCCGCCGGCTGCTCGAACTCGCCGAGGCCGCGGGCATCGCCTGCGAAGAGCGGCGCTTCAACCTAGAAGAAGCCCTCGCCGCCGACGAAGCCTTCATCAGCAGCGCCACCACCATCCTCCACCCCGTGGTGAGCATCGACGGCAAACCCGTCGGCAACGGCAAACCCGGCCCCCTCAGCCGCAGGCTGCGCCAACTCTATGTAAACCACATGCTCGAAGAGGTTGGCGCGGGAGCAACCACCCCGCCCCTTCGGGGCACCCCTCCTTGAAAAGGAGGGGAGTCGAGTCGACCGAGCCGGCGAGGCCAACTCTCCCCCTGTCAAGGGGGAGTGGCGCGAAGCGGCGAGGGGGTTCTGGCCGAAGCCGCGGTTCGCTCGGCGCAAAGTATCCGGGCTTCGCAGCAGGCACAGCGTTAGTCGCCGTCTGGCCCTGGGGTTCAGCGGGCGTGCGAGACAGGATGTCGAGCCCGAAGCCTCCAAGGATGGATTC
>JAPOTO010000089.1 GCA_026709135.1 Gammaproteobacteria bacterium
ACCTCGAACAAGCCCGCGGCGCCCATGCCGCCGCCTACGCACATGGTGCAGATTATGTGGCGGGCGCCGCGGCGTTTGCCTTCGATTAGGGCGTGGCCGACCATGCGGGCGCCGCTCATGCCGTAGGGGTGGCCGATGGAGATGGCGCCGCCGTTGACGTTGAGCTTGTCGTTGGGGATGCCCAGGTGGTCGCGGCAGTATACGACTTGCACGGCGAAGGCTTCATTGAGTTCCCACAGGTCGATGTCGTCCATCGTTAGATTGAAGCGCCTCAGCAGCTTGGGCACGGCGTGGATTGGGCCGATGCCCATTTCGTCGGGTTCGAGTCCGGCGGCGGCCATGCCGCGGTAGGCGCCGAGCGGCTCAAGCCCCTTGCGCTCGGCGACTTTGGCATCCATCAGCACCGAGGCCGAGGCGCCATCGGACAACTGGCTGGCGTTGCCGGCGGTGATGACGCCGCCCTCGAACACCGTGCGCAGTCCGGCGAGGCCCTCCGCCGTGGTGCTGGGGCGGTTGCCCTCGTCCTTGTCGAGGGTGACTTCGTGCCGGCTTTGCTTGCCGCTGGCTTTGTCGGTGAAGATCATGGTGGTGGGCAGGGGCGCGATTTCGTCGTCGAACCTGCCGGCTTGCTGGGCCGCGGCGGTGCGGCGCTGGCTTTGCAGGGCGTACTCGTCCTGTTGTTCGCGGCTGACGCCGTAGCGCTTGGAGACGACTTCGGCGGTTTCGAGCATCGACATGTAGGCGTGTTCCGAGTTGGCGATGACCTTCGGGTCTTGGGCGCGGTGGCCATTGCGGTGCTCGTTTTGCACGAGGCTGATCGACTCGACCCCGCCGCCGACGACGATGGGCATGCCGTCGTGGACGATTTGCTTGGCGGCGGTGGCGATGGCCATCATGCCCGAGGCGCACTGGCGGTCGATGCTCATGCCGGCGACCGAGGCGGGCAGGCCCGCCGCGACCCCGGCGGTGCGGCCGATGTTCTGGCCAGTCGAGCCCTGCTGCATGGCGCAGCCCATGACCACATCGTCGACTTCGCCGGCCTCGATGCCCGCCCGGGCCACCGCGGCGGCGATGGCGTGGCCCGCCATGGTCGGCGCGTCGGTGTCGTTGAAGGCGCCCCGGTAGGCCTTGCCGATGGGGGTTCTGGCGGTGGATACGATTACTGCTTCGGTGGTCATGGTGTTTCCTTCTGGTTGCTGTTTCGATCAGGATTTGGGTTTTGATTGCCCGCGTCAGGACTTTACGATCAGACGTTTGATGCCGTCGATCGCGTCCCGGGCGAGTTCGGCCATTTCCGCGTCGGTGCGGTCTTGGATCGGGTGCGGCACAAACAGGCTTTTCGGCGCGATGCCGAGCGAGCCGCCCTGGGCCGCGGCCGCGTCGCGGAACTCGCTGGAGGCGACGAAGCCCGCGGGCAGGCCCCGGCTTTCGAGGTCCAACATGTCATGCAAACTGCACGACGTGCACGAGCCTCAGTCGGCCAGCGCTTCAACCACAGCGTCGCATTCGGCGCCGATTTGCTGCATCAGCGCGATCGGCGCGACCCGGGTGAAGGTCGGCTTGCTGTAGCGTTTGACCGCCGCTCCGGCCTCGGCAAGCAGCGATTCTACTTCATCGAGGAATTCCCTGCCCCGCGGCTTGGAAATGTCGAGCAGGCCGACGGTGGCGCCGGCGAGGCGCTCAAGCCGCGGTGTCAACTGCCGGGCGACTGGCCGCAATTCAGCCGTCGGGTCAAGCAAGCTGGTGCTGGTCATGCTGTTTCTCCTGTCGCAATTTGTGTCTGGTTGATGCCTATCTGCCGATTCGTCGGTTTGCGCGAAGACGCGAAGAACCGCGCAAAAAGCCGCGCAGCGGGCCGCGCGATTACTTAGGTGCCATGGTCACGGACCGCCCGGGAAACCATCTGGCTGCCGCGTTCGCCGGCGGCGACCCAGCCGCCGATTATGGCGGAAAACATGCCGGCGGTCCCGCCGAGGCTGACGACATGCAGGCCACCATCGCGGAATTTTCGCAGTGTTTTGCCGCGCAGCGCTTCCGGCATCCCCTCGGCGACGCCGTCGGCGCCGCGCAAAACCGCCTCGGCCGGAACCCGCAGCCGCTCATGCAGCGCCCGCCGCAAATCGGATTTGGACCAGCCCGCCCCGCGCAAGACCCGGCGGTGTTCCGGGCTGACCACGAGAATCGCGTCGCAGGCGCCGAACCACTTGTAATGCGCCACCGCGCGCAGGCTCGCGGTAAAACTGCCGGCGAGGGATTCTGGTGTGCGCGATTGCTGATCGACAATCGCCTGCAGGCCTTCGCCGGCGAACAGGCTCACCACCGAGTCTTCCCGTTTGAAACCCCGGTCCATGGCCAGGCTCGGCCAGTCCGGGTCCGATTCGTCTTCGGCGAAGCAATAGGTGTATTTGCCGGGATTGCCCAGGGTGGCCCGGTCGATGCCGCCGGGAACGCCGCCGCCGACATTGCGGATGAGCAATTGCAGGGCGCGGCCGATGGTGGCGTTGGCGCGGTTGCCCTGGCCGAGGGCGTTGACGCCGGAATTCATGCCCGCCCGCTGCGCGGCTGGCCCGTTGACGATCACCACCGGAGAAGAAAAATACGTCGTGCACAGCAGGCCGTGCATGCAGAAGCGGTCGTCGAGCGCCGCTTCCACCGCGGCGGTCACGAGTGGGAAGTATTCGGGCTTGCAGCCCGCCATCACCGCGTTGATGGCGAGTTTTTCGATGGTGCAGGGCACCCGGTCCGGCGGAATTTCGCCGATGATCTCGCCGGCATCGCGTTCGCTCCCCGCCAACATGCGGATGACGCGCTCGGGGGTCGGCGGCACCACCGGCAGCCCATCGGTCCAGCCGCGCTCGAAGCAGGCTTCAAGCTCGTCCTCGGCCACGGCGAGTTCGATTCTGCGCGCCCCGAAGGCGGCATGGCGCGCGGCGAGCCGCTCAGCCATTCCCGGCTCGAGTGTGCGCGAGCCGCAGCCCGGGCGGAACGGCGCCAGCCCTTCGCCGAGGTCGGCTATGCCGGTGAACTCGCGCCACTGCGCCCGGTCCCAGCCGATGACGCGCGCATTGCCCGCATCGTCTTCGCCGCCGCGCAGCAGGGTCGGCACGACTTCGATTTCGTTGCGCCAGGAGAACGCAAGCTCCCGGTCGTCAATCGCCGCGACATTCTCTGGGAACGCCGGATCGTCCTGCACATACACCGCGAGCCCGCCGTCGAGCCTTTCGGCCAGCACGGGAATCACCGGCGCGATCAGCGCGCAGGTGGGGCAGTCCTTCTTGACGACGAGCGCATGGCGTGCGGTCAAAATCCGCTCCCAGAATAGATTGCGCTCAAACGATTGTCGCAGAATGGTTTCAAGAGCGCATCAGTAAATGAAGCCCAAAGTGCAGATGCCCACCAGGATGTTGATGATCATGAATACCGAGGAGGTGCGGGAGACCACCTTCCACAACTGCGGGCCCTTGTAGGCGGCGCGGATGGCGATGATGAGGATGACGGTGTAGCCGAGCTGGGCGAATAGTTCGATGAAGTAGGTGAACCACTGGCCCCGGTCCACTGCGCGGCTGCCGAAGCTGAAGAACAGGCCCGCGCCGAGGAAGTACAGCGCCCAGTAGGTGATGGCGAGGCCATACTCCCCGGCGAGCAGCCGGGAAGCGAAGGATCGTTCTGCTGCGGTGGCCTCGGAGCCTGCGCCATAGGAATTCACGGCCGCAAATCCGCTCTCATCGGCGCCCTTGGCTCAGGATTGCGCTCCAGATCAGGACGCGCCCGGTTTCGCATTGCCCATCAAACCGCGCAGGGCATTCGGCACATCCGCCGGGAAGACGAGGAACTTGGCGTTCTCGGAGTTGGAAAGCTGCTGCAGCGAATTGATGTAGCGCTCGCCGAGCAGGTAGACCACGGGCATCTCCTTCTCGCCGATGGCCTCGGTGACGAGGGTGATCGACCGCTTGCTCGCCTCGGCGAGAATCACCTGGGCTTCGGCTTCGCGCTTAGAGGCTTCGAGTTCGCCCTCGGCCTGGAGGATGGCGGCTTGCTTCTCGCCATCGGCCCGGGTCACCGTCGCCCTTCTGGCTCGCTCGGCCGCGGCTTGCTCCTCCATCGCCTGCTGCATCGTCGGCGAGGGGTTGATGTCTTGGATTTCGACGGTTTTCAGGGTGATGCCCCAGTCGGCGATGTCGTCGGAGATCGCCGCCTTGAGCTTGGCCTTGATGTGGTCCCGCGACGACAGCGCGTCATCGAGGGACATTTCGCCGATGATCGAACGCAGCGAGGTCTGCACGAGGGTCTGGATCGCGATCTCGTAGTTCTCGACGCCGTAGACCGCCTTTTCCGGGTTGACGATGTTGATGTAGGCCACCGCGTTGGTGACGAGCACGGCGTTGTCCTTGGTGATGACTTCCTGGGAGGGAATGTCGAGGACGATGTCCTTGGTGGTGACGCGGTAGGCGACCGTGTCGATATACGGAATGATGAAATTCAGGCCCGGGGTCAGCGAAGTATGGTACTTGCCGAGCCGCTGCACGACCCATTTGTAGCCCTGGGGCACCTGCCGCACACCCTGGGCGAGGGTGACGAGCAGGAACAGCAGCACGACGATCGACAGAATCAATCCGGGTGAAATTCCAATCATTTGCAAAGCTCCTTTCTATCTATTGCCGCGTTTGCGGCGTGTGCCGCTGGCGGTTCACATCTTCCTGACAATCAGCGCGTTGCCGGAAAGATCGGTCACATGGGCCCGGTCGCCGATGGCGAGCGGATCCTCGGAGAGGATCTGCCATTCGTCGGCGCCGAGAATCGGCGCCGGAAACCGAATCGCGCCGCGGGCCGCGCCAGTGGGCGGCCGCAATACCTGGCCGACCTGCCCGATCAGCGCTTCCCGGGAAAGCCCGGCCTTGGTGCGGTCCCGGGACAGGGGTTTGATGTACTTGAACCAAGCCAGCCCGAGCGCGCCGGACAGCAGCGCCCAGATCGTGATCTGCGCCGCCGTGGCGAGTTCGGGAACGACCAGCACCACGAAGCCCACGAGCACCGCGGCAAGGCCAACCCAGAACACAAAGAAGCTGCCGAGGAAGACCTCAACAATCATCAGCGCCAAGCCGGCGGCGATCCAAAGCCAATAGGGCATGTCCAGATTCGCTCCGAGTTCCCGGACATTATCCGGCGAATCCAGTGTATGGGCAAGTGCGGGGGTCAATGCAGGCACAGCGTTAGTCGCCGTCTGGCCG